>NZ_JANKBI010000011.1:0-190235 GCF_024622195.1 Murimonas intestini | reverse complement strand
GGAATGAACAAAGACGGACAGCTCATACTGGGTTACTCAGAAGACCACATTGAGCGTGACGGCGATGCTGAGTGGGAATATGCTTATATCTTCACAAAAGATGGAGCAGATGACAAAGCAGCTGACGAGACTGAAACAGAAACAGAGAAATAATATTTCATACTGAATAATATTAAAAGGCTTCCTGGATTATGGGAGGCCTTTTTTTATTTCTGAAATAATTTTGTCCCAAAAGCTCTCTTTTCATGTATAATTGTGTTACAAATATACTGAAGAAAAAGGGACATGGGGGAAAAGAAATGATACGGATCGCAATCGTGGAGGATGAGGAGACTTATGCTGAACAGCTAAAAGGATTTCTGCATCAGTTTGAAAGAGAAAAGAAGGAAGTTTTTGAGATTTCCTATTTCTCTGATGGTGATGGGATCGTCTATAATTATAAAGCGCAGTATGATATTATTTTGATGGATGTGCAGATGAAATTTATGGATGGCATGTCTGCAGCGGAGGAAATCCGTAAAGTAGATTCAGAAGTGCTCATCATTTTTATCACAAATATGCGGCAATATGCTATCCGCGGTTATGCGGTGGAGGCTCTTGATTACATAGTCAAGCCTATCTCATACTTTGCTTTTTCGGAACGGCTGAACCGTGCTATTGACAAGATACAGCGCAGAATGAGAAAAAACATTCTGGTCAACATCAGGGGAGGAATGCTTCGCATCAGTGTGACAGATATTTTTTATATTGAAAGCCAGGGCCATACTCTGATATATCATACCAGCCCGGGAGACTATGAAGCCGCCGGCACTATGAAAGAAATTGAGGACAGCCTTGGAAAATACAATTTTGTCCGTGGAAATAAGGGGTATTTGATTAATTTAGCCCATGTAGACAGTGTACAGGATGGCTGTGCAGTGGTACGTGGTGAGAAACTGCTGCTGAGCCGGTCCAGAAAAGCACTTTTTATGGAGGCCCTGACCAATTACTGGAGCGAGGTGAGATGATGAACAATGCTTTGCCGGATATTCCGCGCTTTTTTACGGCTCTTGCCGAGACTGCGGCATGTATGGTCTTTATATTAAATTTGAAACCGCGGCTCGATAAATTAAAGCTGGCGGGTATTACTGTATTGATGCTGGTATGGCAGTCACTTTTTCTGATCATTACAAGGAATATCCAGCTGTGGCTTTGGGTGCCCTGCATGCTGGCAGCTATAGTCTGGATGATTATTTATCTCCGGATCTGTATCAGAGGAAGCTGGTACGATGCGGCCTATTGCGGACTTCAGGCCTTTATCATTGCCGAGTTTGCAGCTTCACTGGAATGGCAGTGCTATTGTTACTTTTTATATGACAATACTTCAGTGTTGATAGAATACCTTGTGCTGCTGGCAGTGTACGGGGTAATTTATCTGACAGCCTGGAGACTCTGGAGCCTTCCCAAAAATCCGGACAGGATATTGAATATAAAGCCCGGAGAATTACTGGCGGCTGCGCTTATTGCCGGAGCTATATTTGCGGTCAGCAATATTAATTATCTTCCTGTAACTACATTGTTTTCCAGCTCAGATGGGCCGGCTGTCGCCAGTATCAGGACTATTGTGGGCTTTGCAGGCGTGGCAATGGTATATGCCAATTATGTACAGAGATGTGAGATGCGGGCGCGCCAGGAGCTGGAGGTGATGCAGAATATAGTGCAGAATCAGTATCTCCAGTATCAGCAGTCGAAGGAGAGTATTGACATGATCAATTACAAGTACCACGATCTGAAACATCAGATTGGGGTGCTGCGGGCGGAGGAGGATGTGGACAAGAGGAATGCTTTTCTTAACCAAATGGAGGAGGAGATCCGCCAGTATGAAATGCAGAATAAGACAGGTCATAAGGTAGTTGATACGATATTGACAAGCAAAAGTGTTACCTGTGAAAAGTATGGAATTACTATGAACTGTGTGGCGGACGGGACTTTGCTGAATTTTATGGACACTATGGATATTTGCAGTATTCTGGGCAATGCACTTGACAATGCTATTGAATATGAAAAGAAGGTGGACGATCCGGAGAAAAGACTGATCCATGTGGCAATCTTTTCTCAGAAGGATTTTGTTATTCTGCGGTTTGAGAATTATTTTGAAGGGAAACTGGATATGAGAGATGGAGTGCCGGTTACAACCAAAACAAAAAAGAGAGAATTTCATGGTTTCGGTATTCGAAGTATTAAATATGCGGTCAGTAAATATGAGGGGGCGGTCAGCATCAGCCAGAAGGATAACTGGTTTGAATTAAAGATACTGATTCCCAGAGCAGATAAGAATTAAAATTGTAACTATTCAGGAATACACACCCTGACAGGGTGGCTGGACATCAGCGTATCTCTGTCAGGGTGTTTTTTGTTGTGCATAATGCATAAAAAAGGAATTAAATAATTATTAAAAAACACAATATAGTCTGCAGTTTGTGAAAAAAATGTGCAGTTTATGTAAATAACGGCACGGCTGTAAGTTGAGTGATATATTAATCACAACAAAAATGAAAACCTGAAAAGGTAGTAAAAAGGAGGAAAATTACATGAAAAAGTGTAACTTGAGGAGAAAAGTTTCAAGTATGGCGGTGTCGGCAGCAATGGTACTGTCACTGATTGGAACAAGTTCCGTAACAGCTCTGGCAGAGGGTACTATGACTGCGGATGACTGTTATGCAGAAGGTTACGATGTGAATGTTCAGCTGGAGGCAGAAGGGGCTGTTCTTTTGAAAAATAAGGAGAACTGCCTGCCTCTGGCAGAGGGGACTAAGGTGACGGTCCTGGGCGCAATGTCTTACAATTATGTGGAAGGCGGCACAGGATCTGCGGGCGGCAAAGACGATGAGAATACGGTTATGATGAATGACGCTTTTGCTGAGGCCGGGCTTGATGTCAATGCGGACGGCTGGAGCTGGCTGGAGGATCAGTGCGGAGGAACAAGAAATGATGCTGCCTCTGATCCGGGAGGAGCCGGCGCAGGAGGAGATGATATGTTCGGGTCTTCGGCAGGAGACTGGACAAGTTACAGCACCATACATGAATTTAGCGCTGATGTGTATGAGGATGGAAAAGACGCACTTACAGCTGATGGATATACGGATTATGCAATTGTAACATTTTCGCGTTCCGGGGCGGAGGGGGCCTCTCCTTCCATGGATTATGACGGAGACGGAAGCACTTTGACAGGATCTACATATCTGGAACTGAGTCAGGAAGAAAAGGATCTGCTCTCCTTCTGCAAAGAGAATTACGGACATACCATTGTGCTTGTAAACTCCGCCACGGCTATGGAATTAGGGTTTGTGGATTCAGAAGACTATAACGTAGATGCCTGCCTGTGGATCGGACATCCCGGTGAAGCCGGTGTGGTAGGTGTGGGAACTATCCTGACAGGGCGGACCAACCCTTCCGGACGTCTTGTTGACACTTATGCATATGATATGACAACCAATCCGACATATTACAATACAGATGATAACCGTTACGCAAATGCGGATAACCAGACTTTCTACCAGTATGAGGAAGGTATCTACGTGGGTTACCGTTACTATGAAACAGCAGATGCTGTCGGCTATTTTGACGCAGACGAGTTCACGGGCCATGAGTTTAAGAACGGCACGGCTGCAGGATATGAGCAGGTAGTCCAGTATCCATTTGGTTATGGTCTTTCCTATACCGAATTTACTGAAGAGATCACAGATTCTCAGATCAGTCTGAAAGCCCATGAAACAAACAGTGTTACAGTTAAGGTTACTAATACTGGAGATGTGGCAGGCAAGAATGTGGTAGAGCTTTATATGGAAGCTCCTTACCAGACAGACACTGAAAATTTCGGTATCAAAGGAGTGGGACTGGAAAAATCCAAGGTTGTCCTCGTGGGATTTGACAAGACGGATATACTTGAACCAGGCGCTTCCCAGGAAGTGACCATTGAATTTGATACAGATAATCTGGCTTCCTTTGATAATTTCGGCCAGGGCTGCTACGTGCTGGAAAAAGGTGATTACAAATTTAATGTCCAGAAGGATGCCCACCAGTGGGGAGAAGAAGGCAGCGAAAATGCCCCAAGCGCAACTGTAGAAGCGGCTTTGGCCGCGTCTATCATCTATGATGAGAGCGGTGACGTGGCTGAGGCAGAATATGCAGGAGCAAGAGCCTCTGATGTGTCTGTAGCAAAGAACGCCATGGACGATGTAACTGCTGGCGATGGAAATATGCTGGACGGTTATCTGTCAAGAAATGATATCGCAGGCGGTATGGCAGAGATCATGAAGCATACATCTAATGAAGAGCCAAATGAGACAGTATCAGACGGTATAGCAGCGGTACTGGCTCTTACAGGAACAGACAGCTATGATTATACATTTGAAACATATAAAAAAGGTGAAAAAACTTCTATTACAGAAACTCTGTATGCGCATGGAAATAATATGATGCCGTTCTCAGAGAGTACACCGGACGGACAGGATGCAGCTGCAGTGGAAGATCCTCTGTGGGACCAGACATACTATGTGATCGAAGGCGAGACGACTGAGAGCGGGCTGCCTGTAGTGACAGCGGAAGAACCAGCAGACGGCAGCTACCATAAACTGACTTGTGCAGATATGGTAAATGTACCTATTGATACAGAAGAAGGACTGGCTATCTGGGATATGCTGGCATCTGAGACTTCTATGGCGGAAGCTATTGAGGTTCAGGGAAATGCAGGATGGAAAGTAGCAGCTGTAAACAGTGTGGATAAGAAGGAAGAAATCGCAGTTGACGGACCTGGAGAACCTGGAAATGGACAGTACAGCGGCGGTACCTGGTTTACATGTGCAGTTACAATCGCTTCTACATGGAACAGGGATCTGGCAAACAGCCAGGGAGTCTCCTATGGAAACCAGTGTGTACTTTACGGCATAGGCTGTGCTTATGCACCGGCTATGAATATGCACCGTTCTCCTTTCGGCGGACGTAACTTTGAATACTACTCTGAGGACGGACTGCTCTCCGGACAGATTGGGGGCAGCGCTGTAGCAGGTATCATGTCTACAGGCACTAATGTATTTATAAAACACTGTTCACTGAATGACGGCGATACAAACCGCGGAGGAAATACCACCTGGGCAAATGAACAGGCTATCCGTGAAATCTATATGGTACCTTATGAGATCAGCATTAAAGAATATGGCGCAGACGGTGTGATGGGTTCTCTGAACCGCATAGGTATGAGCTGGTTCCACTACGGAATGTACAAGACTATGATGAGAGACGAATGGGGCTGGCATGGAATGCTGATCACAGACGGGGACGGCGCTGCAGGCGATGTGTACAACAGTCCTCAGGCAATGCTTTGCATAGAGGGAAGCATGCTCAGTATCAGCAATTATATTAATTCATCAGCAACCGTGGAAGCTTACGGAGATCCTACAGAATTTGTATATGCACGCTATATGCTCCACAATGTAATGCGTGACGCACTTTATCAGTACTGCGGATCTTCAGACGCATCTGAGGCTGAATAGGACAAAGAGTAAGCAATTATAACTGCGGCTGACCGCTGCCTCATGGCTGGCAGCGGGGCAGCTGCACTTTAAGGAAGGAGAGGAGAACTCTATGAACAGGAAAAAAATGTTGGCACTGCTTATGTGTGCCAGTCTGACAGCAGGTATGTCCCTGACAGTTTACGCGGAGGAAAGCACGGAGGCCGCGTCAGAAGCAATAACGGAAGACGCCGCAGAAACGGCTGCCCAGACAGAAGCAGATGGGGAAGATTTACAGGATCAGTTATCAGCCCCAACAGATTTTGTGATGGATCCAAATACAGGAGAATATTCCTTTACAGCAACAGACGATAGAACTGGGTATTATTTTGTACGCTTTTACGCTCTGGATGAGAAAGGAAATGAAGAAGGCGAATACATTACCAGTTCGAAACGCATCAAAGGAGGAACAACGGGGACGATCACGGGAACTCTTGATCTTTCGGAAGCGGCCTGGGGAAGTTATCATGTTAACCTCACAGCCTTTGCACCTGCCGGAACAGATATTAAAAATCCTGATCCAGTGAAGCTGACAGTGCAGTATGGGGTGGGACAGACTCTGGAACGTCCGGAAATGCTGGTGATGACAAGCGGAAACCAGGCAGAACTGGTGGTGGACTGGTGGACGCTGTGTGACTATGCTTTTACCCAGTATATGCCCAGCATGGAATTCACTTTTTACTCAGATGCAGAGTGCACCCAGGAGGTTTTAACAGATGTAGTGGATTTGGAGCCGCTGATGGATACTCTCAGGAAGAACCCTCCGGGTGTCATCTATATATGGGGATGGAGTACTTCAGAGGGGCCTCATTTCTATACTGCAGTAAATCCGGAGGCAGATGGTGACAGTGCTTTTGGGGCAAGTGAAAAGACCTTTGCATTTAAAAATGATATCTATACATATGAACTGGAAGCCGGAACTTACTATGTGACGGCGCAGGCACTGACAAAGGATGAGTTTACCCTGGATTCAAAGGTGAGCACGCCGGTGGAGATTACCCTGACAGATGAAGAGCCTGCGGAAGAATTTGAATATGTGACTACTGAACTGTGGCAGGATCCTCAGCTTAAGGACATGCCTGGAGCAAACCCGGGACAGCAGCCTGACAGGATCGACACAAGCGCAGAGCAGGGTATTTCGGGAAAGTTGATCGATTGATCAAAGACCAAAAAAAGATGAACAGGTGAAGATTATGTTAAACAAATTTTTTCATTACAAAGACAGAGGAGGCACTCTGAAAGGAGAGATCGCTGCAGGACTGGGAATGTTTTTCCTGGCGGTCTGCGGGCTTTTCATCAACATGCAGTTAATTGCCAAGCTGAGTATCTCAGGCGCCTATACAGCGGCAAATACACAGCAGATTGCAGTAAACGGCGAGTACTATGCACAGACCTGGTTTTTATCTATGATCATTGCTTTTATAGGCAGTCTTCTCATTGGCCTGGTAGCCAGGCTTCCACTGATACAGGTGTCAGGCCTGGGGATATCCACAGTTCTGGTGTCCATGATCGGCATTGAGACTGGGCTCAGCTACTATAATCTGCTGTTCGTGTGTTTCGTCAGTTCAATCGTGTATACAGTACTTGTGATCACACCGGGAGTAAAACAGTTTATTTTCAGGGCTCTTCCTGAACCTGTACGAAAAGCGCTTCCGGCTGCGGCAGGACTTCTTATGTCATGGATTGCCATTCAGCTGACAGGTATTATAAACCTTGGAACCAGTAATATCAGCATTTACGGAGCAGGGAGCAATGGACTGCTGGACAATGAGAATGTACTGTTATCCGGAGGTGTCGCTCTTAGCAGGTACTCTTATTCCTCCGATAAATACCATCCTCTGCTTCTGATCGGGGCGATCGCGGTGATTTTTACCGTGGTCCTGTTCCTGGCGGTGCGCCAGCGTGTAAAACGCCCTTATTTCATCTCTTTTATGGGCGGCACATTTTTCTTTCTGGCTGTAAGCATTGCTGTAGTATGTTTTGACTGGAATACAAAGAAGTTTACTCTTGATTCTCTGTGGGGCCGTCTGTGGATGGTGGGGAGTGAAGATGCCATGCAGACACACCTTTCTGCTATGTTCAGAAGCTTTTCTTTTACAAGGGTGCTTACGAAGGGGTCTGACTTCAGTGCATATACCCAGGCTGGCGGTAATGTGGTCCTGCTTTTTGCTGTGGGGATACTCACGTTTCTGCTCTTAAATATGTATGAATCTCAGGCGGTGCTACAGACAGTATCAAAGGAAACAAAAATATTCGATTCAGGGGAACAAAAAGGGGTGCAAAAAGCGCTTTTCTGCAATGCGCTTATTAATATCGCAGCGCCACTGATAGGTGCAGCGCCGGCCAGTATTGGAAAGGAGTCGGTAGCGGCCGTAAAGGACGGTGCAAAATCAGGCCTGGCCTCTGTGGTGGCCTCTATTGGATTTTTGATCTCCATATTTGTATGGATTGTCCCGTTTATCTTTGCAACAGCTTTTTCTTACAATATAAGCTTTAACTTGTATGGTCATTACGGTACGGTAATGCAGCTGATGGCAGAGACGGGATTTGTGGTAGCAGATATAATGATGGTCCTGGTGGGGCTGTCCATGGCAGCAGGCTGTATGGATATCAGCTGGAAGAGTATCGAAGAGACAGCGCCGTTTGCTATGACAGTGGCAGGCACTTTCCTGCTGTCGAATCTGGCAGCCGGAGCGGCCCTGGGAACTATTGTTTATGTACTTGTAACTCTAACTGCCAGAAAAAATGAGAAGGAAAGCCGGGGGCTGATAGCTCGTATTGGAGTGCCTCAGCTGGTATGGTGCGCTGTATCTGCAGCCCTGCTCATTATGATGGCATTGTAGCAGCGATCAGGAAAAATAACGGAGTGAATGTATGAGTTGTTCAAAAAAGACTAAACAGATGTTAAAGGTATTAACGATCGAAGAAAAGGCCGCTCTGCTCAGCGGGAAGACTGTCTGGGAGACAAGGGATATTCCAAGGCTGCAGATACCCTCCGTTACCTGTTCCGATGGCCCAAATGGGATACGCAGGCAGGTGGGGAAAGGTGATCATCTGGGGCTGAATTCATCCCTGTCAGCCACCTGTTTTCCTACTTCTGCAACAATTGGAAACAGCTGGGATATTAAGCTGGCAGAACAGATCGGTGCAGCGCTGGGAAGTGAGGCAGCGGCTCTGGGAGTAGATATTCTCCTGGGGCCGGGTCTTAATATTAAGAGAAGCCCGCTGTGCGGGAGGAATTTTGAGTATTTTTCGGAAGATCCGTATCTTTCCGGTAAACTGGCAGCCGGTTATGTACGGGGTATCCAGAGCCAGGGAGTGGCTGCCTGTCCAAAACATTTTGCGGTGAACAGCCAGGAAGAGCGCCGGATGTCTATGAATGCGGTGCTGGATGAACGTACCCTCCGGGAGATATACCTCACCGGATTTGAGATTGCGGTAAAAGAAGGCGGGGCGCAGACACTGATGACCAGCTATAATGAAGTTAACGGGGTCTATGCAAACGAGAATAAGCACCTGCTCCAGGATATACTGCGGGACGACTGGGGGTTTGAGGGAATTGTGATCACTGACTGGGGCGGTTCCAATGACCATATAGCGGGAGTGGCTGCCGGTTCCAATCTGGAAATGCCCACACCGGGATTTGACTCAGCTATTTCGCTGGTACAGGCATGGCGTGACGGAAAGATTACGGAGAAAGAGATTGACCGCTGCGTGGAAGGACTGCTGGAAGTGATATTTTCTCTGAAGGATAAAAACAGTCCTGGAACCGCGGAACCGGCTGTCAGCAAAGAAGATGCCCGGGAACATCATAAATTAGCAGAGCGGGCTGCTGCGGAGAGTATTGTACTTCTTAAAAATGAAGACGGGATATTACCTCTGGATCCAAATGCCAGAACTGTTGTTATAGGTGATTTTGCCAGGAAAGCCAGATATCAGGGAGCAGGCTCATCCAACGTAAACAGTATCCGCCAGGAGAATGTGACAGATCTGTTGGAAGAGTACCCGATTCTAATGCTGGGGTATGCTCAGGGGTACCGGCGTAACAGCCCCAGGGATCCGAAACTGGAAGAGGAGGCTCTGGCCATAGCTTCTCAGGCAGATCAGATCCTGTATTTTTCAGGCCTGGATGAGATCATTGAGGCGGAGGGTATGGAGCGGAAGCACATGAAACTGCCGGAAAATCAGATCGCATTGTTAAAGAGGCTGGCAGGACTGGGCAAAAAGGTCATTGCTGTGTTAAATGGAGGTTCATCTATAGAGATGCCCTGGGAAAACTGCTGTGCGGCAATTGTACACGGATATCTGGGAGGCCAGGCGGGGGCCGGAGCTATGCTGAAAGTTCTGACTGGTCAGGTGAATCCCTCCGGTAAGCTGAACGAAACATATCCTGTGTCATATGAAGATACGCCTGCATTTAATTACTATCCGGCAAAATTCAGAGATTCCCAGTACCGGGAGAGCATTTATGTGGGATACCGCTATTATGATACAGCAGACATAAAGGTACAGTATCCATTTGGATATGGGCTGTCTTATACTTCTTTTGAATATTCAGAGCTTACAGTGACTCAAAACGAGGCGGCATTTATCCTGAAAAATACCGGAGAACGGGACGGGGCAGAGGTCGCGCAGCTTTATGTGGGCTGCCGGGACGGCAAAGTATTCCGCCCGGTCAGGGAATTAAAAGGATTTACAAAGGTATTTTTGAAAGCAGGAGAAGAGAAGAAGGTGTCGGTCCCTCTTGATGAAAAGGCATTTCGGTATTGGGATGTAAAAACCGGCCGGTGGGAAGTGGAAGAAGGAGAATACCAGATCATGATTGGGGCCAGCAGCAGGGATATCCGGCTGACAGCTGCTCTGAGTGTGAAAGGAACTACGGATATTATCCCTTACAGCAGGAGTATGATGGAGTCTTATTATACAGGAAAAATCAGAAAAGTACCGGATGCACAATTTGCAGCTCTTATGGGAGGGAAGATTCCGCAGGAAAGAACAACAGAAGAACTGACTGTAAATGATGCTCTCTGTCAGATGGAAAAGGCCAAAAGTCCGCTGGCCAGACTGATATACCGGATATTGACAAATATCAAGGACAGAAGTGAGGAAAAAGGAAAGCCTGATTTAAATGTCTTGTTTATATATAATATACCATTTCGGGGAATTGCCAAAATGACTAACGGAATAGTAAGTATGAAGATGGCAGAGGGGATGGTCACTGTAGTAAATGGACACTTCTTTAAAGGAATGGGTCATATTATCAGAGGTTTCTTTGAAAACAGGAAGGCAAACAGACAGTTCGCCAGAAAATTATCTGAAGGAGAAATAAAACATTGAAAAACGAGGTAACAATATGGATAAAATAAAATCACTGTGGGCTGACTTTACAAAGAGACATCCGGCACTGTCCCAATTTCTTATTTTTTTTATAGTAAGCAATGGAGTAACTGTCCTGCAGATGATTTTGATGCCTGTTATGAAAGCCGGATTAGATAAAACAACACTTGTGGATACTGGATTTCAGGTACTGCGCTGCGGCGCTGTAGGCGGGGAACCTTACTACGTCTTTAACTATGCGGCAGGCGCCATATCAGCGGGGGGAGGAGGCGGACTTGCGTACTTCCTGGCGGTGGAGATCACCATGGCGGTTGCGCAGGTGATCAACTTCTTCCTTCAGAGAAAGGTGACCTTCAAGTCCAACAGTTCCATTGCAAAAGCTGCCATGTGGTATGTGCTTGCCTATATTGTCATATCGATCGGAGCTGCGGCGCTGCAGGGATTTTATAAAGATCCTATCTACCAATTCTGCCAGAATTTGCTGGGGTCTGCGGGTGTGACTGTGGCGGACGTGATCACAATGATCATCAACTGTGCTATTTCATTCTGGGTATTCTTCCCGATTTTTAAGGTGATCTTTAAACAAGAACAAGAACCGGAAGCGGCAGTATAAGAACCTTTAAGAACATTTGAGAAATCAAGTGTTCTTTTTTTGCGCTGATTTACAGAGCCGGAACAAAGGCAGGAAATTTACTGAACTGTGATTGGAATCACAGATTAATGTATTACCTGTGAGATACAATAAAAATAAAATAATTTTTATGAAAAGGAGGTATCAGATGAAGGTATTGAATTTTGGTTCTTTAAATATAGACAATGTCTATTCCGTGGATCATATCGTGCAGGGGGGAGAGACGATCCTCTCTTTTAAAGAAGAAACATTCTGCGGCGGAAAGGGATTGAATCAGTCAATTGCCCTGGCCAGGGCAGGGATACCAGTATACCATGCGGGGCTGATTGGGGAGGAAGGGCAGTTTCTTCTGGAGACCTGCCTGAAGTATGGGGTAGATACCACCTATATAAAGAAGCTCCCTGAAAAGGGCGGACACACAGTGATCCAGGTAGATAAAAACGGCCAGAACAGCATTATCCTCTATGGAGGCACTAACCAGATGCAGACAAGAGAATATATCGATGAGGTGCTGGAGCATTTTGGTGCAGGTGATTTCCTGATGCTGCAGAATGAGATCAATCTTTTAGACTATATTATTGACAGGGCATTTGAGAGAGGTATGAAGATCGTATTAAACCCTTCGCCATTTGATGACAAGCTCAAGGTCTGCGACCTGACAAAAATATACCTGTTTATGCTGAATGAAATTGAGGGTGAGCAGTTTACCGGATATACAGAGCCTGATAAGATCCTGGACAGCCTTGCAGAAAAATTTCCATCTGCCAGGTTTGTGCTGACTCTGGGGAGCAGAGGGTCCGTGTATTTTGACGGAAAAGAGAAAACATATCAGAAGATATTCCGGGTACAGGCGGTGGACACAACAGCTGCCGGGGATACATTCACTGGCTTTTTTATGGCTTCTTTAATAGAGGGGAAAAGTATTGCGGAGGCATTGAAGGCGGCGTCCAAGGCGTCATCTATAGCTGTATCACGTCCCGGGGCGGCAGGATCTATCCCGTCAGCATCTGAGGTTCTGGAAAGCCTGATGTGAAGTAAAAAGGCAAAAATAAAATATAGGTGACTTATATCACAGACAATAAACGGCAAAAGAAGGATAATGACAGTACTTAATGAGTATGCGGGAAGTGATTTACAGTTAATTTGCTGCAGCACAACAAGAGATACACTTAAAAATGAAAGGAGAAAGATTCATGAAGAAAAAAGTTTTGTCACTAGTATTAACGGCAGGAATGGTAGGAAGTCTTTTCGCACCTACGACAGCGTTAGCAGCATTGGAGGATTATGAGATTGTAACTTCGGCAGAGAGCAACAAAGTAATATTAGACTGTGATATGGGGTATCTCGGGGATGACGCGTACTGCATGTTCATTCTGGCACAGGCTGATGCAGCAGGCTGGATCGATTTTCTGGGTGTGACTTCTGTAGGCGGAAATGAGATCTGTGCTACAGGTACGAACGCAATATTAAATCAGCTGGATGCAATTGAAAGAACGGATATACCGGTTTATATCGGCACAGACATACCTGTTATGGGATTCCGCGATCTGCCGTCAGACCAGCCGGTGACCGGAGGATTCCAGTGGACAGGCGGATACCGTGAGCTTGAGCAGTATGTGGAGCCGCAGAATTATCATGAGCTTGGAGACCTTCTGGATGAATCCTGGGGATATTCAAAGTCAGAAGCACAGACAGATATGAATGCAGCAGAGTTTATGATCAAATCAGTAAAAGAGAATCCAGGGGAAGTTACTATCTTCGCTATCGGTTCCTGTACAAATGTTGCTCTTGCCTGCATGATGGATCCTACATTTGCTGAAAATACAGCAGGTATCATCTACATGGGCGGCGCCATCGACGTTCCTGGAAATGCAAATGCATGCGGTGAATTTAACTGGTTCTATGATCCGGAGTCAGTACAGATCTGTCTGAATAATGATTTCCCGTATCAGATCGTTGTTCCTCACGACATTGCATCTAAAGTGCCTCTTGAAAAAGACGTATTTGATATGATGAAAGACAAGAACAATACAAAGATCACACAGCTGTTCATGGACCGCGTATATCCGGATTATGAAGAGAACCCCACTCAGTCCCATTATTGTTGGGATGCTATCACAGCTGGTATCTTCCTCTGCCCGGACCTGATCACAGAGACAGAGACAAGGGATCTTGCAATTGACTGCAACAGCACCGCTTACAGCTATGCAAATGCTGTGACATGGGAAAGCGGAAACGGGCCTTACAAGTCAAAGAACGTTCAGATCGTATTTAATATTGACAGAGATGCATTCTGGACATTTGTAACTGACCTTTACGGTACACAGTTCTAACAGATACAGGAAGGATGTGCAGCATGAAGAAAAAATTAATCGCCATACTTGCACTTGCGGTCATGGTAATGGGTACAAGCGTCACGGCCGCAGCAGCAGAAACTAAAACAGCAGAAGAGTCGGCAGCAGAAGAAGTGACGGAAGCAGCAGAAGAGACAGAAGAACGTGACTACAATCCTGAAGAAGGAAAAGGATGGCTTACAGCCGAAATCAATGAGGAGCCTGTTGAATTTGAGTATGCCGGCCAGACAAAGGGTATTACAGGGACAACATATACCTTTAAGTCAGAAGATTTTACTATGACAGTTATCTTTAACAAATCACTGGAAGTAGATAAGGAAATGGATAAAAATGCCATCACCCAGATTGAAGTAGTGAGCTCTGACAAAGCTTCTGTAGGATATTATTTTACAAAGAAATCCTCAGGGAAGGATGTTGAGAGTACAGTGACCCTTAAAGAGAAAACAGATGACGGACTGCTCCAGGGTGAATTTACAGTCACTGTTCCTACCGCAGAGAGATATGTGGGGGACAATAAACCGGGCATACTTCCGGAACTTAAGTTTACAAAAGGTGAATTCTGTTTCCATGTAAGTGATAAGAAATAAATTTATATAATTAAAATCAGGAGGACATGTATATGAAAAAAATGTTAGCAGTTACAACAGCACTGGCGCTCACAGCGTCTATGGGAATGACAGCGTTTGCGGCAGAGGCAGAGCTTCCAAGCGCAGATGTGGCAGAAGAGGGATATGACTTTTATAAGGATGCGGTTTCTTACAATGACCTGCGCGAAGATCTTGGCAAGGTGCCGAAACTGGATAAGGAGATCACAATAGGTTTTGCTACAAAGACATTTGAGAATGAGTTCTGGCGCATGGAAAAAGACGGAGCAGAAGCAGCAGGGAAGGCATTCCAGGATGCAGGCTATAAACTGACGATGGATGTGCGCGGCGCTCAGACAGAGACAGACGAAGAAGGACAGCTGACGCTTCTCATGGATATGGTCAACAAAAAATATGATGCGATCCTTGTATCTGGAATCTCAGAAGCAAACCTTGTTCCAGGTATGGAGGCTGCTATCGAGGCGGGCATCGATCTGACAACAGTTATGGATGCATTTACGCCGTATGCTACAACAACTGTAGGCGCATGGCATTATCAGGCAGGAGTACAGGGTGCTGAGTGGATCTACAACAAGATCGGCAAAGAAGGAAAAGTTGCATGTATCACAGGCCTTTCACAGGCAACGGCTGCACAGGCACGTACTAAAGGATTCAACGACTTCTTTGAAGACAAAGATAAAATCGAAGTAGTGGCAGTTCAGAATGGTGACTGGGACCGTCAGAAGGCTTATGACATTACAGAAACACTCCTGCAGCAGTACCCGGATCTGGCAGGTATCTACTGCAACAATGATACAATGGCAATGGGCGCTCTGGAAGCAGTAGTAGCTTCTGACAGCGAGTGCGTGATCGTAGGAACAGATGGAACAAGCGAAGCAACAGAGTCCATCAAAGCCGGTGAGCTGGATGCAACTGTAGACTTCTTCCCGAACAAGATGGCAGAGATCGCTGTTGAGATGCAGATCCGTAAACTGGCAGGCGAAGAATTACCTAAGGTTATCTATGCTCCGCAGAGTATCCGTGACAAAGATAATGTAGATAAGTCCTTTGAAGAAATCTTTGGCTATGACTACAGCCCGGAATTCGAATAATTATTAATGGATAGCGGGGGCGGTAATATGTCCGCCCCCATTTTATTAAGTTTGTTTTCTGAACTTCAAACGGAGGTGTATAAATGGATAAATACATCGAATTTGAGCATATAGTGAAGACCTTTCCGGGTCAGAAAGCTCTGGACGATGTCAGCTTTTCGATCCGAAAGGGAGAGATTCATGCGATCATTGGAGAAAATGGAGCGGGAAAGAGTACGCTCCTGAATATACTGCATGGAGTGTTTCCGGCAACATCCGGTGAGATCCGGATCGGTGGAAAGGCAGCAAAATTTTCAAGCATAGCAGATGCGATTGATTTCGGCATTGCAAAGGTCCATCAGGAGATCGTAAGTATCCCGGATATGACAGTAGCCGAAAATCTCTTTATGGGAAAAGAACCCGGGCGTTTTGGGATTGTCAATAAACAAAAGATGAATGAAGATACAGCAGAGCTTTTAAAACGGCTGAATTGTGATATCAGGCCAAAAGACAGGATGGGTGATCTCTCAGCCGGCCAAAAGCAGATGATTTCTATTGCAAAGGCCCTGGAGGTAAATGCCAGCGTTATCTCTTTTGATGAGCCGACCTCGTCACTCAGTGACAAAGAGGTGGAGACTCTCTTTAAGATCATTAATGATTTGAAGAGTAAAGGAATCACGATTTTATATATCAGCCACAAGATGAATGAAATTTTCCGCATGTGCGACCGTGCAACTGTGCTGCGTGACGGGAAATTTATCAGAACGATCGAGATGGATAAGACAACACGTGACGAAGTGATCCAGGCAATGGTGGGGCGTGATATCTCTCTGTTTGCAAAACGTACAATGCCATGCCAGAAGAAAGGGGATGTTCCGGTCCTTAAGGTGGAAGATATAACTGGAGAGGCATTCAGCAATATCAGCTTTGAACTGTATCCCGGTGAGATACTTGGATTTTTTGGCCTTGTAGGGGCAGGGCGGACTGAGGTCATGCGTGCCGTCTTTGGCGCAGATCCCTACAGCAGCGGGAAGGTGATCTTAAACGGAAAAGAGATCCACTGTAAATCTCCCCACGATGCTATTGAGCAGGGAATCGCATTGATCTCTGAAAACCGCAAGGAAGAAGGAATCATGCCAAATTTTGATAATATGGATAATATAGCTTTGGCAAGCCTTAAAAAATATATGTCGGGAATCGTTATAAATGAGGGTAAAAAGAATAAGAATGCAAAAGAAAAAGGAGCCCTTGTGGGACTAAAGCCAAATGATCCTTCTTTTATGACAGTGAGCCTGTCAGGCGGAAACGCCCAGAAGGTAATTCTGGCCAGATGGATGTCCACAGATGCCTATGTAATGATCTTTGATGAGCCTACTAAAGGGATAGATATAGGAGCTAAGGCGGATATTTATCTTCTGATGGAGAAAATGGCAGCTGAAGGCATTGCGATCATCATGGTTTCATCTGAACTTACAGAAGTTATGGGGATGAGCGACCGTATCCTGGTAATGTGTGATGGCGCGATTACCGGCGAGCTTTCAAAAAATGAATTTTCTGAGGAGAGTATCCTGAGTTATACAGTGGAGGAGGATGTGTCATGAATGCTATTTATAAAAAATACCGTAGAGAATGGAGCGCCCTGATTGCACTGTTTATCACGATTATCCTGTTCAGCGTGCTGGAACATTCTTATTTATCTGCAACCAACATTGCAACGATTGTAACACAGTCCGTCACATACGGACTGATGGGCATCGGTATGACGTGTGTGATCATTACAGGAGGGATCGATCTGTCAGTTGGCTCTTCACTGGCGCTGCTTGCCTGCGTGGGCGCACAGCTTGCAAAAGCCGGTATGCCCATACCTATATGGATCGTTGTGTGTCTTGCGCTTGGATTCCTGATGGGAGTTATCAACGGTGTGCTTGTAGGAGTCATGAAGCTGCAGCCGTTTATCGCGACCATGGGTACCATGCAGATCTACAGAGGTATCGGATACGTGATCACAGGAGGATTCCCTGTGTTGAATGTGCCTCGCAATTACAGAAATGTATTTAATTTTAAGATAACGTCAGTCATTACATTTTCAGTCATAGTATTCTTCCTGTTTGCCATCATCATTACTTTCGTCCTGAAAAAGATGAAAATAGGTACATATGCGTATGCAGTCGGAGGCAATGAGGACGCAGCCAGGCTTTCAGGTGTGCGTGTAGAAAGAACAAAAGCATTGCTGTACGGGATCGGAATGCTGGGGACAACACTGGCGGCGCTGATCATGATCGGCCGTCTGGGCACAGGCGACCCGTCTACCGGCCAGGGGTATGAGATGGATGCCATCGCAGCTGCGGCTATCGGCGGCACATCAATGGCAGGAGGACGAGGAAATATCTTCGGTACTGTGATAGGTGCAGTTCTGTTCTCGGCCCTGAAGGTAGGGCTTGTGGTTATGGGTGTGGATACCTTCTACCAGTACATCGTTACAGGTATTGTAATTGTAATTGCGGCTTATATAGAAATTGTGCAGGGCAATATGCTCTCTAAAAAGAAAGAGAAATAAAAATAATATATAATATATTCATATACAGGGGAGCTGCCGGATCAGGGCGGCTCTTTTGTGCGTGGATGATTAATCAAAGGTAAAAAAGTACTATTTTATTGAATTATTTGAGAACATAGTTTATAATAAAAAATATTAAATGAACACAATAAAAATAAAAAGAACAGTTTGGCAAATCTGATAAATATTGATATTATGCAGCAGAAAATTATGCCGCTGGCAGGAGGAAAGCAGCTGTGAAGAATTTGAAAGTCAGTAGGAAACTTATTATATCTTATGCTTTTATTTTAGCGCTGCTGATCGCCTGTATTGCGGTGAGTGTTGGAAATTTAGTAAGCATAAGGACAAGGGTGGAGGTCTTCTATAATGGTCCCTTCAAAGTGCTCAATGCAGCTAATACTGTGAATTCCAATTTTGAGGCAATGCAGAAATCGGTGTTTCGTGCCATATCCAGTACCGACCAGGAAATCGCAGAACAAGCCCTGGAGAATACTAAGGTATGTGCAAGTAAAATTCAAGAACAGATCCCTGTTATCCAGAAAGATTTTTTAGGAGATCCGGAAATAGTGGAACGGCTCCAGGCGGCGCTGGATGAACTTGCGCCCCAGCGCCAGCATGTCCTGGAACTTGCCATACAGAACCAAAAAGAGGAAGCGGCCGCCTATATGGAAGCCAACAATGTAGTTACCATCCATAAGGCACAGGCAGAACTGGATGAACTCATCAACATAGCAGACGAGAAAGCAGATACACTGATCGTCAATCTGCGTGCTGCCCAGACGAAATTCATTGTTCTGTTGTCTGTATTGGGGGCTGCCAGTGTAGCTGTGAGCGCCATTTTTGGCATTTATATTGCCCGCAGCATTACCAGACCTATCAGGGAGCTGGAGGCTGCATCCAGGCAGATGGCGCAGGGACATTTGAAGGTCCATATTAAATATATGTCAAAGGATGAACTGGGAAGTCTTTCTAACAGTATGCGTGTAATGTCAGATAAGATTTTTTATTATATGGATGCGATTTCCAGGGCCATGCAGCAGCTGGCTGACGGTAATCTGGATATGCCCAGATATGATGCATTTCAGGGGGATTTTCTGCCTGTACAGGAAGCGCTTTTTGTTGTGGTCAATTCCTTAAATGAGACAATATCAGAAATTAATAAGTTCTCTGACCAGGTGGCCAGCGGATCTGATCAGGTGGCCAGCGGCGCGCAGGTGCTTTCTGAAGGTGTAATTTCCCAGGCCAGCTCAGCGGAAGAACTGGCAGCAACAATGTCAGAAATATCCCGGCAGGTGAGTGAAAATGCAGAGAACTCCCAGCTGGTAAAAGTAGCGGCAGGTGAAATGGCTTCAGATCTTATGGCATGTAACGGGCAAATGCAGGAAATGAAGGCTGCTATGGAGGAGATCAATGCATGCTCCACACAGATCAGAGATATCATCAAGATGATCGATGATATTGGATTCCAGACAAATATATTGGCGCTCAACGCAGCTGTGGAGGCAGGACGGGCGGGGGAATCAGGCAGAGG
The DNA here is from genome assembly GCF_024622195.1 of Murimonas intestini. Lineage (NCBI taxonomy): Bacteria > Bacillati > Bacillota > Clostridia > Lachnospirales > Lachnospiraceae > Murimonas > Murimonas intestini. The sequence continues at coordinate 170,601 of NZ_JANKBI010000011.1, read as the reverse complement.
ATTTTCAGTTGTGGCCCAGGAAGTGCGTAATTTGGCCGGAAAATCATCAGATGCGTCCAAGAGTACAGAGATATTGATCCAACAGTCCCTTACTGCGGTTGAACGCGGAACGAAATTAGCAGAAAAGACGGCAGCTTCATTAATGAACATTGTGAGCGGCACTGATGAAATGATATCTAAAATAAATCAAATAGCGGAGGCATCGAAAAAACAGGCGGATGCGACAGAGATGGTATCCGCAGGCATTGGACAGATATCGGAGGTAGTACAGACTAACTCCGCTACTGCGGAGGAAGCAGCGGCTGCTTCTGAGGAACTATACGGGCAGTCTCAGCTTTTAAAAAACAGGGTGAGCCGCTTTAAGCTGTCTTCCGCTGAATAACAGCCATAAACAAAAAACTTATTCTGCCATAACCTTTTGCGTATCCGCCATGAGCAGCTGGGGCCTGGTTTTTGCAATGTACACTTCAAGGCTGTTTTTATCAATCAGGGCAGAGGAAACACCCTGCCTGGAAACACAGAATGCTGCAGCGATCATGGCAATCTGTATGGATTTTTCAAGAGTATATCCGTCAAATAAATAGGAAGCAAGCGCTGAAATAAATGCATCAGCGCCTCCTGTGGTATCCACTACGGCTAAGTTAACAGCGGGAAAATATCTGGAAGTATCACGAGTCTTCAGATAGCAGCCCTCATGCCCCAATGTGATGATAACCACAGGAATACCACGGTTAAAGAAGTATTCCGCCTGCTGTTCCACAGAAGAATATTCTGGACAGAGCGTGGAAGCTTCTTTTTTGTTTGGGATCATGATGTCTATAGTTTTATATAGATCCTCAGGCATCTCTTCCAGTACAGATGGCTTGAAAATAGTAGTGACATTGTTTCGTCTGGCAGTCTCGGCCGCCATGATCACTGTTTCCAGCGGTATTTCACTTGATATAAGGCAGAAACATGCATTGCGGAAGAGATACAGGCTGTTCTCAATATCTGCTGAGACAAGGTCATCATTAGCCCCGGGGAGTATGGTTATGGCGCTTTCGCCGTCACTCTCTGTATAGATGTAAGCCTTGCCTGTGCGGCTGTTCTTGTTGCGGTAGATGCCCTGGGTAGAGACATTTTCTTTTTCCAGGGTATTAAGTATAAAGGTGGCTTCGAAATCGTTTCCGATTGCGCCCACAAGACTTACCGTGTGACCTAATTTTGCAATGCCCACTGCCTGGTTAGCGCCTTTTCCTCCGATGGAAGTGGCTGAATTGTGGATCTTTAAGGTATTGCCCAGCTGAGGCAGCATACTGACATTAAATGTGATATCTTTGTGGATACTGCCTACAGAAATAAAGATCTTTTCTTTTAGAAAAGCCGGCTGGCTGATGCTTTGTTCATGGTTGAGGCTGCAGGGAGGAAGAAATAAATACTCAGGCCGGGATGAAGCTGATTTTTCACAGATCTGTATGAGCTGGCGGCATGTATGGCACCCGAATTCATAGAAAGGAATCTGAACGCTGGAAATAGAAGGATGGTATGCATCCTCGTAGCGTCCCCCTTTCAGGCTGATAAGTGAAAAATTGGAAGGTATATCGTAGTGCTGTTTTGCCATTGTCTCATATAAGGCCAGGGAGGCTTCAAAGTGCGTGCTCACTGCGCCTGTGATATTATACTGGATCATCCTCTGCATGAAATCCCCATCCGGCGTGTAAAATATCATCTCATCTGAATAGGGGATCTGGTTATCATACAGGCATTTACGGAAACCTTCCAGAAACGGCTCGGAGCGGATACTGTTTTCTTTCAAAAGACAGGCAATATTTGAATGTTTCTTCTCAATTAATTTCTGTGTTAGTATATATCCCAGCTGCGTAAAGTCGATCAAGAAAGAAGGAGTCTGAAGAGTGCTGTTTAGAAAGCAGAACGGAATCATCTGCCTGGCAAGGTCCTGGCTGAAAACATGACTGTTTGCGGATACAGGCTCCCAAAGAACGCCATCTACCTGATTTTTGCAGAGAACGGTGATATGCTTTGCCTCCAGACTGCTGTCCCCCAGGCTGTCCAGCAATAAAATCCCATAACCGTGTTCCTGGGCTGTCTGTAAAATGCCGCTCAGCATAAGGCTGGATTTTTCGGAAGATCTAAGCAGGACACCCAGTAAAAATTTTTTCGCACCCGGCGCATTTTTGACTGTACCATAGGGGGTAAAATTATATTCCTTAACAATCTGCAGCACCCTTGTACGTGTCTGAGAATTAATATGTTCATCCTTCCCATTTATGATTTTCGAAACAGTAGAAATGGATACACCTGCCAGTTTGGCTATATCTTTTATCGTCATAGTTAAATACCTCATGATAGTTTAGTGTTGGCTGTCAAAGCCAGTAATCCTCTGAAATGGGACGGCCGCATTATTTACTAATATTATGTGACAAAAGATTATGTTTGTCAATAATAATGGGTAAAGTGGTGGCAAAGTGAATGAAAAAAAGCATCTGATACTGGATAAAATGACAAAAACTTCCAGAATACCATTGACAAAGAATGAAAAAGTATAGTATTATATTATAAGAAAACATTTTAAGAAAATAGTTTCTTAATAAATATGCCGATGAAAGGAGAAGGGGGCAGGTGCCGGAGAGGGTATGATCAGCTTTAGATTCTAATTGGGATGACGTAAAAGGTATTATTGTAGTATCGGGAGGGCGACAAATGGAGAAGAGCATATTAAATTCTGATAGCTATTTAAATTGTAAGAAATCTTGGGGGGGGGGGATTTAAATAATCTAAAATCTTCCACAAAAGAACAAATTAAAAACAAAATAGTGTTATGTAAATTTCAAGATTCTGAAGATATTGACATGGATGAATTTTTCGGCGGAAAAAAGATATGGACTCTGCTGAAGGGGGAAATTCATCTTGTTATGCGTGATGTGGAGGGCAAGACGATCGTTCTGTTAAAGATCACTGCTGAGAATTCAGGTTTCATCCTGCCGAAAGGCTGCCTGGATTCCTTGATCTACAGCATAGAAGCTATATGTGTCGGAAAGACGGAGCTTTGTTATATACCGGACCGTTTAAGCATGCAGATATATGATGAATGCGCAAGTATGAGAAAGTGGCAGTATCACTGCTATATGGAAATGGTCGGCAAGCTGCTGGAGCTGATCAATGACTTGAGTTTCCTTTCTCTGAAAGAAAGATTAAAGAAAAAGCTTTTTGAATACTGTATTTTATATAAGACGGATACGATTCCGGTCACTCATGAACGGCTGGCTGAGGAACTGGCATCTTCCAGAGAAGTAATATCCAGGCTGCTGAAGAAGCTGGAAGAGGAGAAGGTTATAAAGATTAAAAGGAAAAGTATTCAGCTGCTTGACATCAAAAGCACAGACAGTAAATTGAATCCTGCGCTGATGGTGGGATAAAGTGTTTTTGTTCTTTTGAATCATTTTCTTGCGGTCTGTGCAGTACTGCACAGACCTGCTGATGAGTAAAAAACAGCATCAAAATAATCTTAGAAAAATTTGAAGAAATACTTGATTTTTAAGCAGACCGATGCTATAATGATAAAGCTGTTACAGGTTATGACAATTTTTAACGATGCGTGGCTCAGCTTGGTAGAGCGCTGCGTTCGGGACGCAGAGGTCGCAGGTTCAAATCCTGTCGCATCGACTCCTTGGCAGGGGCGCCGGAATCCTTATTTTATGGGATTCCGGTCTTTTTTTATTTCAGCATTCCCTTCTCATAAATACAATGAACTCCCGTATGCTCCATCATACCTCCCAGACATTTCTTATTGCAGCGGATACATCGCCGGATCTTCTCGGGATGATTTTCTATAACCTTCTGAGGCCAGTCAGGATCAGCGATCAGCTGCCTGCTCATGGCGGCGCAGTCGATGCGGCCGGAAGAGAGCTGCTGTTCTATAAAATCAGGGGAAGTTAATCCTCCCACGCCGCAAATTGGCAGTTTTGTGTATTTCTTTACCATATCACAATAACCCAGGAAACAGCCTTCTCCTCCAAAGACAGGATGGGAGGCAGGGGGTATGGTATCTGATAAGTCAGAGTGGTTTGCCAGAGTCACGTGAAAGCTGGTGACACCCGCTTCCTCCAGCATGGGAACAAATTCCTCCAGTTCTTCGGGGAGAACGCCTGCATTGCCATAATCAGGATTTTTCTGTCTGATAACCAGCTTATAATCAATTGGAATATCCGGTAAATTCTTTCTCACCTCACGTACTGCCTCCACTGCAAAGCGGGCACGGTTCTGTATGGTTCCGCCATATTTATCAGCCCGGTGGTTAAAGACGGTTGAACTAAAACTGCCGCACATTCTGTCACCGTGAATCTGGACCATATCGAATCCCAGAGTTTGTGCCTGGACAGCAGCTTTTCCAAATGATGTGATTATCTTTTGTATCTTTTTTTCAGGCATTTCCGATATATATGGGCCTACCTCCTTGTTGAGCAAGGGACGGAGCTGTTCCATGCTGATTTTCTTGCTCAGCACTCCGGGGATGTATTTGATCATTGAACGGAAATTGGAATCGGATTGGTGTAATTGTGCACAGGCAAGACAATCTCCCTGATGGATAGTTTCTGTCAGAGTCCGGTAATATTCCTGTCCTTTGCCTGTGAAAAGGTTCTGGCCAAAGCCGCCCCTCCCCACCGGCACATCACCGATAATGATCATTGCACATCCTCCACAGGCGATCTTCTGAAGCTTTTTTAAGTATTCATCTTTTTTTAAGCCCATAGTAGTGGGGGCAAAAATGATCCTGTTTTTTAATTGTATTCCGCCATAATCCACCGGGCTTGAAATTTTATCATTCATCTTTAACATCCTTCTTTCCCATAGCAGCTTTTTGAAGCAGCTCAAACAACTGTCTGCATTCTGCATCAGTTAAAGCCTTAAGCTTTTCTTTGTCCCAATCAAAAAATACCTGATGGCTGACCTGGAATGCCTGCTGGCCTTTTTCAGTCAGATTTAAGTGGTAGATCCGCCCGCATTTATCTTTTGTCATAAATCCTTCATTTACCATCTTCGTTACACTTCTCTGAGAATGCCCCCAGTCCATCTGCAATGCCTTTGTGAGTTCAGACGGCGTACAGCCGGGATGATTTCCGACATAAATGAGAAAAAACACTGAGCCAAAATTGATCCCCAGTTTTTGCAGTTTATCACTTGTATAACCAACAAATTCCTTGTGAAATACAGAAGAGTAATAAGCTAAAGTCTGAAACATTTTAATCCCTCCTTCTTGACAAAGTCAAGTATATGACTGCTACTTGACTTTGTCAAGAAGAAAATTATGTTTTTCGTATAAGACAAAGTATATATGACAGAACCAGCCCCCTGAAATCATTGAGCTGCGAAGGGTTCAGGGAGCTGGGGTCAGATAAGGTTATATAGCTGCAGGAGGGGCGGTGGATTCACGGAGGATAACTTCTGAAGGAAAACGCAGTACAGTGCCGGATACCGGATTTTCTGCATTGTCCAAAGATTCAATTAAAAGCTTCATGGCCCGCCTCCCCATTTCACGTATGGGCTGCTTAACAGTGGTCAGCATGGGGTTCATGATAGTGGCGATCGGAAGGTCATCAAAACCGGTCAGGGAGATGTCTTCAGGAATACGCAGGCCCAGCTGACGGATTTTCTGGTATGCGATGCCGGCGGAAAAATCATTGCAGCAGCAGAGAGCCGTAGGCCTGTTCTCTGAAAGAATTAAATTCTCCACAGATACAGAGATATCCTCTTTATGGTATCCGTGAAGCACATGGTCTTCGGCGAAAGAAAGATGAAAGTCAGAACATGCTTTGCAGAACCCCGCATAACGTTCTTCCAGGACGGTTGTGTTTGGCAGCGTCGATAAATATGCCAGGTTCCGGTGTCCCAGTTGGATCAGATGCTTTGTGATATTATAAATCCCAAGCTGATTTTCTGTGTCCAGGTAATAGAGCGGAGCGATGCCGCAGAGTTCAGACTGGATGGAAACCAGGCTCATGCTCATAGCAAGCTGACGGATAGAAGCAGCATTTTTGATACTGGAACTGACGATAATGGCGCCGGAGGCCCGCTGCTGGATCATCTCTTCGATATAGAACTGCTCACGTCCGGGATTTTGGATTAAACAGATCAGAGGGAAATAGCCCTGGCTGATGGCCACCTCTTCGGCACCTCTTATTATTTCTGAAAAATATTGATTTGTGATTTCTCCCACAAAAATGGCAATAGTCCTGGTGGAACCGGTACCAAGGTTTCTTGCCATAGAATTGGGGACAAAATGCTGTTCATCTATAATATCCATAATACGCTTACGTTTGGCTTCATTTACATTAGGATTGTTGTTGAGCACCCGTGAAACTGTACTTCTGGAGACATTTGCAAGTCTGGCAATGTCATCAATTGTTAATTTCTTTTTGATAGTGTTCATGTAAACTCCCCGTTTTTCATTTTATTTATAAAAGGACTGATGGTTTGCTATTGTTATTATAGTGTGTTTCGGATGGGATTTCAATAAAAATAGTAGAGGCATTTGTGAGTTGTTATTCAAGAGCTGAACGCGGTTCCAAAAAATGGAATTTCCAAATGAAATAAAAAGGACGAAATGTACAAAAATAAAGGATGAAAATAGTGAATAATAGAGAAAAAGTCAAATATATTGAAATAACAATTGACAAATAGCAGGTAAAAGTGTAAATATAGAATTGAAAGCGGTACCAAAAATATTTCATAAAGGAGAGGGTAAGAAAAAGAAGAGCGTGTTAAGCAATTGGGTGCAGGAAAAACAGATGATGAAAGGAGATTGTAAATGAAGAAAAGAATTTTTGCGGCTTTATTAAGTGGAATCATGGTAATGGGGATGAGTGGATCTTCTATGACAGCCCTGGCGGAGGAAAATAATAGTGAGCAGGTTGTCTTACGCTGGTTTACAAAGGTAGAGAATGATGCAGAAGCAGGCCAGTGGAAAGAACTGGCTGATGATGTGACAGACCTTTATCCTAATATTAAAGTAGAGTTTGAATATACTGACTGGAATGGCTACTGGACGAAACTGCCGGTAGATCTGGCAAGCGGAGATGCACCGGATATTGTATATATGCATGCTATGCGTGCGAAAGATTATCTGGGGGACAGTTTCCTGAATCTGCAGCCGTATATTGAGGCGGATCAAGACATTGACATAGATGATTTTTACGGCGGAATACTGGATGCTTACCGTGTGAACGGTGATGTATATGGACTGCCTTATGATTTTGGCCCGTACATTATTTATTATAATAAGGATCTATTTGACAAGCACGGGGTAGAATATCCTACCAGCAGTATGACCTGGGATGAATTTCTGGAAAAGTGCAGGGCGCTGACTGGTGATGGTGACTACGGTTTTGCAACGCTGCCTAATATTGATAATCTGTATCCCCAGCTCTTATGTGAAGGTGCTGAAATAACTGATGCCGATGGGAACTTAAATATTGATACAGAAGCGGCAGCAGATGCTATTCAGAAAATCAGTGATCTTATCAATGTGGAAAAGGTAGCAGCGCCAATCACAGACAGCGGTAATACTGTCTGGCATCTGGAAGCGTTTCAGGCAGGAAATATCGGTATGGTTATAGATGGACCCTGGACTGTTACAAGGGTAAAGGAATACTGCGATTTTAATGCAGGTGTCTGTACAATGTATAAGTCAGAAAAACAAATGACGACCATCAATGGATCCGGATTTGCAATCACAAAGGATACAAAACATCCGGAAGAGGCATATAAGGCGTTAAAGTATATTACAGGAGCAGCAGCCCAGAAAAAACTGGCAGAATGGGGACGGGCGCTGCCTTCCAGGGCTTCTGTGAGGGAACCTTACTATGAGGCAAATGATTATATTGACGGGCTTAAGACAGCAGTGGAAGATTCTTGTGAGGAAGGTTTTGGGATTCCTTACTACCCAACTAAGAATTTCCAGGAGGTTTACTCTATAATCAATCAGAATCTGGCAGGTGTAATGATGGATGGTGTGCCGGCATCTGATGTGGTTGGTATTATTCAATCCATGGGAGACGCTGTTATCCAGAGCGCACAATAATATGAATGGGGCCGGTGAATGCTGCCGGTCCCTTCTGAAGGAGGGAAAATATGAAAAAGAAGCACAGGGAAGGCCTGACAGCGCTTTGTTTTTTGGCGCCGAATCTGATTGGATTTCTGATTTTTACTGCAATCCCGGTTGTGATGTCCTTTGTAATGAGTCTCTATGACTGGCCTGTTGTAGGAGAACGGCGGTTTGTTGGATTTGATAATTATAAAAACCTGTTTACTGCGGATCCCCTTTTTGGAAAGGTTATGGGGAATACAGTTTTTTATGTGGCCGCTTATGCAGTGCTGAATATCTTAATTGCAATGCTGCTGGCGGTTTGGCTGACAAGCAAGATAAAGAATCTGAAGTTTTACAGGGCAGCGTTTTTTATGCCCCAGGTAATACCGGTCATTGCTACAACTATGCTTTGGAAATGGTTGTTTTTGCCGGAATACGGGCTGATCAATATCGCTCTTAATACCTTTGGATTTAAAGAAATTAACTTTTTAGGAAGTACAAAAACGGCAATGATGTCCATTGTCATTATGAGTGTATGGCAGGGATTTGGATATAATATGGTAATTTTTATAGCGGGGCTTCTGGGGGTTCCGCAGAGCTTAAAGGAAGCTGCCAGGATCGATGGCTGCGGACGTATCCGTACATATTTTAAAGTAACTCTTCCCCTCATGTCACCGAGTATTTTCTTTGCGGTGATCATGACAATCATCAGTTCATTTCAGGTATTTGACCAGACATTTATCGGAACTAACGGCGGTCCGGCTTACTCTACAACAACTGCAGTCATGTATATTTACCAGAACGGATTTAACTTTATGAAGATGGGGTACGCATCGTCCATAGCCTGGGTGCTGTTTGCCATCATAATGATCATAACTGTGTTCCAGTGGTTTGCTCAGAAAAAATGGGTGGTTTACGATTAAAGGGGAGGAAGCAATGTCAAAAGAAAAAACCATAGCAAAAAAGAGTGTAAAGACAAAGGAAGAGAGAAAAAGGAGAATCAACGCTGCGGTAAATCAAGTACTTATTTCCCTTGTGGTGTTTTTATTTGTAATCCCACTTTTGTTTATGCTGGTAACGGCTTTGAAACCGGCAGATCAGGTAATGGTAAAACCATTTAAACTGGTGGCTGATCATCTGGCATGGGAAAATATAGCAAGAGCATGGACCTCTATTAATTTTCCCAGATTTCTGCTGAATTCTGTTCTGGTTGGGATCTGCTGCACAATGCTGACTATAATGACATCTACTATGTCTGCCTATGCCTTTGCCAGACTTAAATTTAAAGGCAGAGATATTTTGTTTCTGGCCTATCTGGGAACTTTAATGATACCCCAGCAGGTATTGATCCTGCCGCTGTATCTGATATTAAAGCAGATAGGCTGGTACAACAGTTATCTGGCATTGATAGTACCTCCGGCGTTTACTGCTTTTGGTACCTTTTTAATGCGCCAGTTTTTTGTGACGATTCCATTTGAAGTGGAGGAAGCGGCAAAAATAGACGGCTGCAATCCATTCAGACTGTACTGGAATATTATGCTGCCGCTGGCTAAGCCCGGCATAGCATCTCTTGCCATTTTCAGCTTTGTGGATAACTGGAAGTCTTTCCTATGGCCGCTGATTGTGACAAGCAAGGAAAATCTGAAGACAATTCCCTTAGGCCTGTATATGTTTAAAGGACAGTATGGCACAGATTGGTCTGCCTTAATGTGTGCAACCACTATTGCCATTATACCCAGCTTCATTATCTATCTTCTTTTCCAGAACTATCTGCAGGAGGGGATCGCTATGACAGGAATGGGAGGAAAATAGGAGGAGCTTATGCGAGGATTAGTAATAGATGGAAAAGGAAATATAGCGCTGAAGGATGATATCCCTGTGCCGGAGTTATCTGATTATACTGCTATTGTGAAAACTGCGGCCTGTGGAATCTGTAATGGAACGGATCTGAAATTAAGAGAAGGGCATCTGAATGGTTTTGATACTTACCCGGCGGTACTGGGGCATGAATCTGTGGGGAGGGTACTGAGAACGGGAAAAAAGGTCATTTCCTATAAAGAAGGTGATCTTGTGCTGCGCAGCGGCCTTGATGATACGTACCCTTTGTATCACAGTCTTTGGGGCAGCTTTGGGGAATATGGACGGGTGACGGACTATCAGGCCATGATCCGGGATGGCGTGACTGAGGCCGACATCAGTAATATTTCCCAGCAGGTTATTCCTGCGGATATAGATCCGGTGGACGGAGTCATGGTCATCACACTGAAAGAGGTATGTGCTGCGGTTAAACGTCTGGGAGTAGGACCGGGAGATAAGGTGGCTGTCTCAGGCTGCGGTCCTGTAGGGCTGGCTCTTGTAAAATTTTGCAAATTGGCTGGGGCATCCTTTGTGGCTCTGTCCGGGCACCACGATGACCGCCTTGCAACAGCAAAAAAATTAGGCGCTGACCTGGCTGTGAATTCAAAGAAAGAGAATTTTGCAGAAGTATTAAAAAAGAAGCTGCCGCAAAAGCTGGATTTTTATATTGATGCAGTGGGGAGATGCGTAATAATTTCTGAAGCCCTTACTTTGATCAAAGATGACGGGATTATAGGAGTATATGGGATCGGCCTGGAGGAAGACCGGGGAATTGCATGGAGAAACGGACCATATAACTTTAAGATACATTCAGTTCAATGGCCGGTACCTGAAATAGAAGCCTCTGTTCACGATGAAGTGGTCAGATATATACAGGATGGGAAAATTGATTTGAAAGATTTTGTGACTCACCGGCTGCCCATAGAGGAATACGAAAAGGGTTTTGAGCTGATTAAAAGCAGAAAATGTCTGAAGGTTTCCCTGTATTATCAATAATAAAAAGAATAATCCACAGAAAGAAGGAAGTGCCAATGTTGAACTACAGCGTGGACTTAGAAAAATTGTTTCAGCAGTGTAATGAATTATATACTGCCTATCCGGTGGATGTTTCCAGTATATTACGAAATTTGGATGAAAGAAAAAAAGAACATCCAGAGTTTGGGGAACTGCGCCGGAAAGCAATGATTTATGAAATTGGAGCAAGAGAATGTGATGTGCATATTTTCCCTGAGAGTCCTTTCTATGCAGAAGTGATATCAGGCAGGGAGAGAAATTCAGTAACGTCCAGTTTTCCGCCTGGCCCTGGCATTGCAAGCTGGATGATGAATCAGAATAAGGAATTTGCTGAGAATTTTTTGAAATGGAGCCTGGAATACCGTAAAAGAGATTTATTCGCAGGTGAGATGTATACGGATTGCGCACACCATTATGCAGACGTAGAGCGGGTGATCCGTCTGGGATACCGGGGAATTAAAAAAGAGGCAGAAGCATGCAGGCCTGTAACAAAAAGAGAAAAGGAGTTTGTTGAGAGTGTAAAGATTGCCTGCGACAGCATGTGCTGCCTTGGAGAGCGGTTTTCCAGGAAAGCGGAAGAACTTCTTGAGACAGAGAAGGAGGAACGCAGCCGCAGAAATCTGGAATTGATAGCCAGGACAGCATACCGTGTCCCAGCCTGTCCGGCACAGACTTTTTATGAAGCACTTGCCGCAGTGTGGTTCGTGAGGGAGATGTGCAACACATTTGAGGGTATGGGATTTGCAGTGCTGGGACATCTTGACCGTCTGCTGTATCCCTTTTATGAAAGAGATCTGAGAGAAGGAAGGATCGACAGAAATTCAGCCAAAGAACTGATCCTTTGTTTTCTGGCGCTGACTGATGCCAGATGGGACCTGACGGATATTCCGGGGGGCACGAATGCCACTGTGATGATTGGCGGTACGGATTCTGACGGGAAGGTTATTTTTAATGATGTGACAAAGATGTTTATTGAAGCCTTTCAGGAAAATAACCTGGCAAATCCCAAACTCCAGGCGCGTGTAAGTCCGGCTCATCCGCCGGAGTATTTGGAAATGATAGGAAAGCTTGCGGGAAAGGGGAGCAATGTGCTCTCAGTGTTTAATGATCCGGTAATTATTGATGCCCAGAAACGTCAGGGAAAAAAGGAAAGAGACTGTTATTCTTATCTGGCGGGAGGATGTCAGGAACTGGTGCTTCAGAATGAGGTAAACTGCCGGGCGAATGTATATTTAAACCTTCCCCAGATGCTTTTGATGCAGTTTCATCCGGAAAATTGGAAATTTACGGAAGAGGACGGCCTGTTTTTAAAACATCTGGAGAGCAGCTGGGATTTTGAAGAATTCTATCAAAGATACAGACAGAATATGCGTATGATTTTTCAGCAGATTGCTGTGAGTTTCAATAAATTTGAGGGACAGTGGAGATATTATAACCCTTGTCCCATGTTTTCCATGCTGATGAGCGGATGTATTCCCAGAATGATGGATGTATCCGAGGGAGGTGCTGACTACAATACAAATAATTTTGGCGTTTCCGGACTTGGTACTTTAATCGATTCTCTTTACGCAATTAAATATCTTGTCTATGAGGAGAAAAGGCTGTCTCTTTATCAGCTGATCCAGATCCTGGATCATAACTTTGAGGGGCATGAGGTACTCAGGCAGTACATACTAAATAGAATTCCCAAATATGGGACTGCGGATAAAGAAATCATGGAGTTTTCTGCGAGAGCGGCTGAGGATGTGGCGGCGGCTCTGCCCGGACTTGTCAGCGGCCATGGAGGAAATTATGAACCATCTCTGTTTTCATTTTATGCTTACTCCTGGCTGAAGGAGAATACAGGAGCGACTCCAGATGGACGTCTGGCGGGCCATACTTTGTCCAGGGGGATCAATCCCAGTGAAAGTACAGGGGGAATAGACGCGGCAACTCTGACTTACGCGCAAAAATCTATGGATTATGGCAGATATCCGGGAGGTGCGGTGATCTATATGGATCTTCCTGTTACAAAGACAGGAGTAGACTGCAATATTTACAGAGATGTAATTTATTATTTTATGGAAAACGGAGGAAGTGTGATGGATTTTAATGTGGTGGACCGCAGGCAGCTTTTAGAGGCGCGCAAAGACCCGGAAAACCATAAAAATATTATTGTCCGTGTATGCGGATACAGCGCTCCGTTTTGGTCACTTGACAAGGACATGCAAGACGAGGTAATCGCCAGAACTCAGCGGGAGTAAGGATAAATGATTGGACTGAATGTTTTTAATATACAGCATCTTTCGATTCATGACGGACCAGGAATACGGACGACATGTTTTTTAAAAGGCTGCAATCTCAGGTGCAGGTGGTGCCATAATCCGGAGTCGGTTGATGTGGAAAAGACTTTGAGGTATGTGGAAAACTCCTGTATTGGCTGCAGGTCATGTGAAAAAGTCTGTTCTCAAATGGCACACCTTTTTTCAGATGAGGGTGTGCACAGTATTATTTGGGACAGATGCATAAAATGCGGCAGATGTGCCGGGGTATGTAATGCGAAAGCACTGGAACTTTTGGGCGGGGTCAAAAAAGAGGAGTTACTTGAAGAACTACTCAGAGACAGAAAATTGTATGAAATATCAGGAGGCGGAGTCACATTTTCAGGAGGGGAACCTCTCCTTCAATGGCAGGGAATGATGGAAATAGCTGAGCTTCTGAAAAAAGAGAAGGTTCATATCACTGTGGATACCGCGGGCAATATCCCGTGGGAAGTGTTTGAACACTGCCTTCCGGCTGTGGATCTGTTTTTGTTTGACCTGAAACACATGGATTTGGCAAGGCACAGACTCTATACCGGTGTGTCTAATGAAAGGATATTGGCGAACTTGTCCAGAGCGGCAGGGAAGGCTCCGGTGATTGTAAGGATGCCTGTGATCCAGGGGGTAAACGATGATGATGAAAATATGCATGCAGCCGGAAAATTTTTAAGCGGACTTGGAAAACACCTTTTGAAGACAGAATTGCTGAGCTATCACGAATTTGGGGTACAGAAAGCGCGGGAGGTCGGGGTGGTACAGGAGAGATTTAACCCTCCGGGAGATGAACGGATGATGGAATTGAAGTGTATACTGGAGGGCTATGGTTTAAAGGCGGAGATTTCGTAATGACAGGGAAAAAGTATTTAAAACTTCCGGCAGATATGCAAAAGCTGCCTTCAGCTGTAAGTGTAAAGGGGGAGTGCGGCCAATGGGACTATATGGTGAGCCTGTCGGAGGGCAGGGTGGATCAATGGACATTTATCAGGCTTCCGCCGTGTCTGTCAGGCAGGGAGATAGAGATTTATTCAGAGCAGGACAATGTACTTTTAGGTGCGGCGGAGACAGTAGAAGAGCTAAAAGAGCCATCATTACGGGGAATACGTTTTATTTTTCAGTATGGTGTAATCAAAAAAATTGAAAGGATATTCCTGTCTGAAGGCATATATTGGATAAAATTTCTGTATACTCCTGCAGGATGCACCCAGGTTTATCAGGAAGGCTATGCTCTCACAGAAGACTGGGTTCACTGGGTTTACCGGGATGAAGCAGGCTGCGGCAGTAGGGAGGATATTCCATTTGTTACAGACAGACAGGATTACTGGTATGGGTCAGAAGGAAGTATTGTGACTGTTTTTCCCGGAGGAAATTATGAATATCAATTTCTGGCTGGTGATGGATTCTCGCCTGTATTCCGGAGAAAGAAAAATAAACAGAAAATGGAAACAGAGCCTGTGGAGGGACTGGAAAAGCTGCGTGTCTGGAAAAGAGTGTGGGAGGACAGTGAATTGGAGCTTCCTTTTTTAAAACCGCTGCACTTTCGTATCCTTCCGGGCAGGTGGCCGGATATCAGAATTGCTGAGGCGGAAGGAACAAGCTCGGATATTGGCGGGAGTACTTTTGAATTTTGCATAGAGGCAGATATGGGGGAGGAATCCTTTGCTGAGTTTCATCTGGGCCAATGGAAGATGATATGGGAAAATGGATGGATAAAATGCGGAGGGTTTAAAATGCCTCTGCAGGCAGACAAGGGCAGCATTGTGCTGCGGGGATGGATGGAACCGGAGTGGCTGGCTGTGCTGGGAGAAAACAGGGTGTTTTTTGTGTGCGGAAAAGAAAAGGAAAAGGAGACAGAGAGGTTTTCAAATGATATGACAGATAATCTGTCCTTCTGTCTGGAGAAGGAACAGGAATTCCGGATTGGATTTTGTGCGGGGAAAACTGCGGTGCTGAAATCAGCTGCTGCCTGGGGACTTAGAAGCATATTTTGGTCAGAGGAAGAAAGGAAGGTTCTGTCACAAATATCCATAGGGAAGAAGGTATTTGAGTCTGCCCATTATACTATCTATGAGAATTGTATAAAAGATGCTTCATGCGGTGAACCTGCTGCGTGGGTCAAAGGTGACGGCAGTATCTATTCTCCGCTCCGTGTAGTGGAGGAATTTTCCTGGAGAAAGAATATATGGGGCGATATGACGCGCGTGGTTCGAAGAACAGGACAGTGGTATCCATCGTATGAACAAGACGCTTATCCTTCTGTTAAGTCAGGAATACCAGTTTTGGATAGTGCCTGTAAGCTGGCATTTGACACATTTTACAGATGTACCCGGGACAGCTATGCACTCAGCGGACAGAAGGGGATGTGGAATGCAGGGCTGTTTCAGGGAGAGGGGGAAGGGTTTGGCGTCTGGCTGAGAGATACTGCCCATATTGCACTGAGAATGGGCAGTCTGGCGGACAGACTGCATGCCAGACGGAGTTTACTATACATTTCCCAAAAGGGGATCAGTAATGGTTCTGACGGTGCGGCCATGTCTCAGGCAGGAAT
Organism: Murimonas intestini; assembly: GCF_024622195.1. Classification (NCBI taxonomy): domain Bacteria; kingdom Bacillati; phylum Bacillota; class Clostridia; order Lachnospirales; family Lachnospiraceae; genus Murimonas; species Murimonas intestini. Next base: position 154,802 of record NZ_JANKBI010000011.1, on the reverse strand, counting down.
CTGGGATTATTATCTGGCAACAGGTGATAAAGAAATTTTATATGAGGCATGGCCCGCACTTTTGCAGAGAACCGAGGAGGCAGACGGCCTGTATGACAGTGTCAGGCACCTGGTTAAAGCCGGCAATGCAGTATCTAATGACGCATTTCCTGAACCGGAGAACGGCGGCTATGCACTTTCGGCACAAGTATATTATCAGCAGGCTTATGAGGCAATGGGGAAGATGGGGCGGCTGATAAATTACAGGGAGGACAAAGTAAAATTATGGGAAGAAAAGGCGGCCCTTATGAGGGAGTCTGTCCAGAATCTGTACTGGAACGAAGAATGCGGCTTTTTTACATGCGGCCCTAAGGGCAGTGAAGCATATGAAAAAGGTTTCTGGGAGACATCTGGGGAGGAAAGTGTTCTGTGGCCGCGTTTTAATATTGCAAATGGGGAACAGAGGCGACGGATTTTAAAAAAGCTTCCCCAGACAGCTATGAATGACTATGGTATCTGTCTGTTTCCGTACCGGAAGGAAAAGAACCATCTCTGCAATTCTATATGGTATGTATGGCAGGCGGGCTTTGCGGCTGCAGCCTCCGTGGAGAAAGACAGCAGACTGCTGGAAATGCTGCTCTGGCAGCAGGTGAGAGGCTGTGTGTTGAATAAAGAATTTTATGAGGTGATAGATTACGGAACAGGTCTTGCATGGAGATGGCCAGGCCAGCTCTGGCATGCGGCAGGTTTTCTTGCAACAGTGCTTGGGGGAGCAGCAGGCATCTCCTACGATGAGGATGGAATGAGACTCTCCCCATGTATGCCCGGGTCAATCAAGGAACTGGAGATTTTAAACCTTCCATTCAGAAAGGCCGTGTATGATATTCATATACAGGGAGGAGAGGGAATAAAAGCAGTTTACTTGGATGGTAAGCTGTGTACAAAGATACCTTTGGATCTGGAAGGCAGGCATATTCTGGAAGTAAAAAGGTGAGTCTTTCTGTGTATATTCTGGCTGTTAATTTGCCATTCCATCCGCTGTCTGGCCCTGCATCCCGCCATAGGAGCCGTATTGTATTCTGATATTTCACATGTTATAATAAAAACATTCAGCTGTCATATTAATTTGATAAAAGAAAGAGGATTATAATGAAAAATATTAAACTGACCCTGGAATACGATGGAACGCGTTACAATGGATGGCAGCGTCTGGGCAAGGGAGAATCTACAAATACGATTGAAAATAAGATCACAGAAGTCTTGAAGAAAATGGACGGTCAGGATGTGGAATTATTCTGCGGGTGCAGGACAGAGGTAGGGGTGCATGCGTATGCACAGACAGCCAGCTTTAAGACGAACACAGCCCTGGAGATAAAGGACATAAAAAATTATCTGAACCGTTATCTGCCAATGGATATTGCAGTCCTGGAGGCGGAGGAGATGCCGGAGCGTTTTCATGCGTCTTTGAATGCGAAGGAAGTCACTTATGTATACCGGATTGCCATAGGCGATGTGCCCAGTGTTTTTGACAGGCGTTACACCTATTATTCATTCAAGACTCCGGACATCAGGAGAATGAAAACAGCAGCCAAAGCACTTCTGGGTGAACATGATTTCAGGTACTATTCTACAGTCAAAAAGAATAAATCAACTGTAAAAGATATGAGAGAGATCGATATATATCAGGATGCCAGGGAGATACAGATCACTATGAGAGCTGACGGTTTCCTCCACAATATGGCAAGGATGATAGCGGGCACTCTTTTAGATATTGGGTTGGGAAAAAGAGAGGTGACGGCTGCGGGAGATATATTCGATGCGCATTCTGATGAGATGGCCAGCGCTCCTGCAGAGGCAAAGGGATTATTTCTGCAGGAGGTGGGGTATCAGAAGTAGTTTTCTGTTTATTTTTCCCTATAATTAGGAAGGCTGGTGAATATATCACGTACAATGCGGTAGGCCAGCTTAGGCCTGCGGTATTCGTCTACGATACCTTTGTTGTTGCGGCTCTTGGGCCGTCTGAGCGCCCACCAGATCCTGCTGACCCGGACATCACAGAACTGCCAGATATACATACCTATGCAGTCATCGCTGGCGGCAATCTCCTTTAACTGTTTTTCCAGGATCTCTGCCTGTAGGTCTTCACTCCATACATCACTTGAGGTGTCACGGAAACCATAGATGCCGCCTGCTCCAACTTCCGTGATCAGAAGGGGTTTGCCCCCGCCGTTTCCATCTGTATTAAGCCAGTCATGCAGCTTCTGCAGTTTCTGGGAGGCAGTGTCATCATCATACCAGTAGGGATAAATATTCCAGGAGCAGACATCGGGAAGGTCCTGGCAGATATCAGTGCCAAATCTGCAGGATGCAGAGCTGCAGGGCCTGCTTTTATCCAGGTGCCTGATCAGGTCATATTGGCGGCGGTAACAGCTCTTCTCATATTCTGTCTCACTGCCGCATTCATTTAAGATACCCCAGATATATATAGAAGGATGATTATAATGCGCCGTGATCATTTCCCTGATGACCTGTTCACACTGTTCTTCAAAATAAGGGCTTTTCATGCGGTCCCCATTGATTCCCCTGGCGTGGTTTTCTTCCCACACAAGTATGCCAAGCTCATCGCACATGTCAAGGAAGAGCTCATCGTTGGGATAGTGGGAAGTGCGGACGGAGTTGGCGCCCAGGTCCTTTATAAGCTGTAAATCATAGGCGATGGCTTCCGCAGGAAGTGCGCATCCATACTGAGGATGGTCTTCATGCCTGCAGAAGCCTTTGATACGCAAGGGCTTATTGTTGAGCAGGACTGAGGTTCCCTCTACACGCACAAGACGCAGCCCTGTACGCTCGATCATGTCATCCACCACAGCGCCATTCTGCAGAAGGGCGGCAGAAACCGGATACAGGACAGGGTCTTCCATGCTCCAGGGGCAGGCGTCTGCTATTTCCAGATCTTCAAAGGTAATGATACTTTTGCCTGGCGGCAGCAGTTTTCCCTGGCAGCATGCTTCAGTATCCAGAAATTTTAAACGGACATCCGCATACAGGGGGCTTTCCGACAGGTTCTGGCAGGCGACTTCAGCGCGGATGCTCCATATGCCGTCAGCTTCCCTCAGAGGCGTTACATGTATCCAGTCAATATAGATGTCTTTTATGTATTCAAGGGCGACTCCCCTGGAAATGCCTCCGTATGACATGTAGTCATTAGGGAAGTCTAAAACATATTCATCCCGGAAGTCATTATCAACTATGACTTTCAGGGAATGCATTCCCGGAGAAAGGTTTTTTACACATATATCGAAGGGAGTATAGGAGCCATAGTGCTGTGCTGTTTCCTCTCCATCTACAAAGACTCTGGCAAAATGACTTACACCCTTGAATTCCAGGCGGATGTTCCCTTCAGCTTCAAAGGAAGTTTCATAAGAAGCCAGTCCCCTGTAGTTTCCAAAACCTGGATACGTCTCCAGGCAGCTTGGGACCATCACCTTCATGGATACACCCTCTTTATCACCTGAGAGTGCGGTGAAATCCCACAGTCTGCCTGATAATTCAGTTGTTTTACGGATCTTGTGTGTCTCAAATGTTCTAAGCATGATCGATTATTTTGTAACTGTCCGGTGCTTTCACAGTGTTACTATTCGCGGCCCCGCTGAAAGCGCGGTTCCGCAAATAGTAACTTCACAGTCACGTTATTCCTCCTTAAAATTTTTAGCAGTCATGTTTATGACTATCCTTTCAGGCCTGAGGTGGAGATTCCTTCCACCAGATATTTCTGAAAGAAGATAAATATCAATATGATAGGTATAATAGACAGCGTTGCCATAGCGAACATCGCGCCATAGTCTGAAGAGGAGCCGGGGTCTGAAAATAGTTTCAGAGCCAGGCATGCCGGGTACTTCTGGGCTTCATTCACATATAAGAGCGCGGAGAGGAAGTCCTCCCACCTCCACATGAAAGAGAAGATGCCTGCTGTCACCATGGCAGGAACCATAAGAGGCAGTGCGATGCGGTAATAGATCCCAAAATAGGAACACCCGTCAATTTTGGCGGCTTCATCCAGTTCCCTTGGAATACTGTCTATGAAATTGACCATCAGGTACACGAAGAATCCCTGGATGGCAAAACAGTATGGAACGATCAAAGGCAGGTAGGAGCCTACCCAGCCCAGCTTCTGATACCAGATGTACTGCGGGATCATGAGCACCTGCGCCGGAACCATCATGGACAGCAGCATGGCTCCGAACAGGAGCTTTCTGCCCTTGAAACGGCACCTGGCCAGGCCGAAGGCTACCAGTGATGAGGATATGATGGTTCCTATAGTGGCAGTCACCGATATAAAGGCGGAATTCTTAAAAAAGGTCCCAAAGCTGATCTTGGCAAATCCGCTCCATCCGTTGATATAATTATCCAGTACAAACTTTTCAGGAATCAGAGAGCCGGCTGTTATGAAAATCGTATTTGATTCTTTAAAGGAGCTCATGACCATCCACAGAAGAGGATAGATCATGATTATTCCAAACACGCTGACAAAGATGTGATAAGCGGTCTTTTTGATTTTAGTCTTTTTCTTCATCAGAACCCTCCGTCGTATACCCAGCGTTTTTTTGTGGCAAACAGAACTGCTGTTACAGTGCCTACAATAAGTATCATTACCCAGGCAAGTGCAGCGCCATAGCCGGTATTATAGTGTACAAATGACTGGTTATACATATGGACCATATAAAATAACGTGGAGTTTAAGGGCTGGCCCTGGGTGATGATAAAGCATTGAGTGAATGCCAGCAGTCCGTTTATCATCTGCATGACCAGGTTGAAAAATATGGTGGGTGTCAGCAGCGGCAGGGTTATGCTGGTGAACTGCTTCCATCTGCCTGCCCCGTCCACTGTAGATGCCTCGTAAAATGTACGGGGTATCTGCTTTAGTGAGGACAGGAATATGAGCATGGAAGAGCCAAACTGCCATACAGTCAGAAGGATCAGTGTCCATATGGCAGTATTTTTATTTCCCAGCCATGGTATGCTGGCTTCGATCCCCAGTCCATGAAGTATCTGATTTACCATGCCGTCCGTAGCAAACATCCTTTTCCACAGGATAGAAACAGCTACTGAACCTCCTATAATAGAAGGAAGGTAATACAGAGCCCGGTACAGCCCTGTTGCCTTTGAAGTCTTTTGAAAGAGGATGGCCACTAAAAGAGCAAAGGCAAGTTTTAAAGGAACTGATACTACGGCATAGAAAATGGTGATCTGCAGAGATTTCCAGAACAGTTCATCTGCCATCATGATCTTAAAATTTTTTAATCCGGAAAAAACTGCAGGGGATAAAATTCCATAATCACAAAAGGCATAATACAGAGATATCCCCATGGGAATGACAAGGAAAAGCAGAAAACCGATTATAAATGGAAGGCAAAAAATAATTCCCGCTGTACTTTCCTTATAAATACTGATTCTGTGTCTTTTTTTCATTTGCGTCAGGTTACTCCTTTGCAAGGTATTCATTGCCCTGTTCAAACAGCAAAGCTGCAGCTTCCTCTGCTGTAAGCTCCCCATAAAGAACCTTTTCAGTCAGAGAATCGATCAGGCTGAAAACCTCACTTGCATTTCCGGGAGCAGGAGGATTGATCTTTGTAGATTTCGGTGTCACTACATCGTTGATATAATGTACCACTTCCTGCTCATCCGGCGACTGGTTGACAGATATAGCTTCTGAGATCACACTGGAAATGGGAACGCCTCTTTCTCCCAGCAGGACATTGTTGCATTCTTCAGAGTTAGTTATATAGTCAATTAAAGCGGCCGCTTCATCCGGGTACTTACTGTCTGTGCTGATGGAGAAAAACTGGCTGGGCTTCAGATAATTGGAGATTTCGGGATTATCTGAAGGAAATGTAGTCATAGCGATGTCAGTGCCTTCAGGAGCTGAATTCTGCATGGCTACCAGCTGGTTGGAATGGTAAAAGCCGCACCATGACATTGTCTCTGGACTGCTTCCATATACAAGGCAATCCTGTTCAGCCTGGCCTCTTGTCCTCTCAACATACAGGCTAGGATCTACATGCCATCCTTCTTTGATACCATCTTCAAATACTGAAAAGAATTGCACAAAATCATCTGCACTGTCAACTGCGAATTTGCCGTCGCCGTAAAGGAGTTTACCCTGCGCCCTCAGCAGATATGGCAGAAAATCTCCGTTTGTGTTGCTGCCGTAGCTCAGGCTTGTCTTATATCCTGTTTTTTCATATACTTCCCGGCAGACATCTTTAAATTCTTCTAATGTCATATAATCGTGTATCTGGATACCTGCCTCGTCCAGCAGTGTTTTATTATAAAGAAGCGCCGGGGCATTGATCCCGTTGCAGATCGCATAAATGCCGTCGCCTACCCTGCCTGTTTCCAGGATATCTTCAGACACATTGCTCACATCTATGGTACCGTCTTCAATATAGGGCGTCAGGTCTGTCAGGAGGCCCTTTTCGGCATATTGGGAAATATATGTATAATCCATCTGGACCACGTCCGGCATTGTATGACCGGCAGAAAGCGTTGCCAGCCTTGTCCAGTAATCTGCCGAGAACTGGCCGTCAAAAGTGATTCCCGGATGTTCGGCTGCGTACATGTCTAATATCTGCTGAGTCTTTTCGTTCCGCAGCTGTCTCCCCCACCAGAATACACTTAGTTTAATGTCATCTGAGCTGCCTGACTTGACTACTTCCTTTTGTAAGTCTGTTTTGACGGCTGCCGTATCCTCTGTGTCTGTTGTCCGGGTCTGTTCTTCAGCTGTGCTGCAGCCTCCCAGCAGCGACCCTGTGATAGCTGCCGTCAGCACCAGTGCTAATGCTTTTCTTTTCATTGTTAAGTTCTCCTCTCACTTTGTCTTTTGAATTAGTTGATGATCCTATTATAAGAATAATAGCCGGTTTTCTCAATCCGTGAAAACCGACTACTGTGTTCAAAAAACCGAGGCGTTTCTGAAATTACTTATTCTGCATCTGTGATGCCCATTTTCCAGGAGTGACTCCTACAGACTTCTTGAATATCTGGCTGAAATACTGCGGATTATTGCCGCAACCTACCTGTTCTGCCACATATTGTATTTTTCCTGTGCCGGCATCCATGAGAAGTTCTTTTGCTCTTTTTACTCTCTGATCCGACAGATATTGTGAGAATTTAATTCCTGTTATCCTTCTGAACTGACGGCTTACATAGTCCACATTCATATACAGGTGCTGTTCTGCGATCTTTTTCAGGGTCAGATTCTTATCTGACAGGTGTTCCTCCACATAGGCCATAACCTTATCCACCAGTACTCCGTACTCCTGGCCGGTCAGACACAATTCGTTTTCAATCCGGCTGATTATGTCCGCAGTCATTATCCGCAGCTGTTCAATATCTTCTGACTGGTTGATCTCCTTCATCAGTTCTGCCACTTCTACTGATGAACATGCCACTATTGTAGGCAAATGGATGCAAATACTGCTTCCCAGCATTTTTAGAAAGTCAGCCTGGGTAGCACCTTCAGCCATTAGACGCAGCTCTGCACACAGTTTTCCTGCATCATCGCCCTTTGATTTTTCCAGCTGAAGATAAATATTCTGGATATGCGGCAGGATATTCTGGTTATTGAGTATAGAGATAGGTTTAAAATTGTGTATGGCATATATAGTGTCATATCTTCTTATCCTGACAAGCACGGCTTCCAGAAGCTCCAGAAGGGTGGAGTATGCGGATTCTTCTACAGTCACTGAGTCAGAAGCTTCCCCGCATTCTGCTTTCAGGCCCCCTGTATCCAGAGCCTCATAGCAGAATAGAAGGAGAGTGTTTTTTACATAAACGCCATAAAAGATGTTTTGTTTTTGGCTTTTGTCTTCATTTTGGCGCAGACGGCCGAGTAATTTTTCCAGATATTGCTGCTCCAGGAAATAGACGTAATAAAGGCGGCATGGGTGCTGGTAGAAATCAGCATACTGTCCGTAAAATTCCTCCAGCTCTGCCAGCCTCTTCTTTAGACCGTCATCTTTCTCATGTTTCAGAGAAATGCCGTCCATCAGCAGATGATAGACAATATCCTGGCGGATCGTCTTTGTCATCAGGCTCTGCTGCTCCTTTTCCGCCAGGCGGCGCCTTGCCTCCCTGCAGTCTTCACCGGCTTTGAGAATGCTTTCCTTAATCTTTTCTTCATTGCAGGGCTTCAGCAGATAGTGGCGTATACCATATTTCATAGCTTCCCTTGCATATTCAAAATCCTCATAGCCGGACAAGATTATAAATTGTATTCTCTGGTCTGACTGGGAGATTTCCCTGACTAATTCCAGACCTGTTAATCCAGGCATTCTGATGTCTGTCATCACAATATCCGGAGATTCGTCCAGAATCATATTGTAGGCTTCAATTCCATTCTTACACAGACCGACGACTTCCACCCCGATACTCTCCCAGTCTATCAGTCTGGATATAGTCTCACGAATTACACGTTCATCATCTGCAATAATTAATTTCAGCATCCCTGATCTCCCTGTAATTTTGGAATGATAAGTTCAGCGACGGCATAGTCCTCTTCATTGTACAGCCGGAGGCCATACTCATCGCCGTACTGCATCTTTACTCTTTTGTCTATATTGATAAGTCCGATTCCGTGCCCATGCGGAGTGATATCATGCGACTTAAGCCTGACCAGAAGATCTTCTTCCATTTCGGACCCTGTGTTTTTGACATAGAAATGCAGTATATTGTCCTGTTCCTTTACCTCTAAGATAATATAGCATTCTTCTACATTTGATTCCAGTCCATAGTAGATGGAATTTTCTACCAGAGGCTGTATGACAAGCTTGGGGATAGATACAGGATAGTACGCCTGACAGATGCGGTTTTCAAAATCCAGCCTGTCTTCATATCTGAATTTTTGTATTGTTATGTAGGAATGTATGATCTCCATCTCCTTGCCCACAGTAAAATCATCCTGATCTTTATTATTCAGAGAGGTGCGAAGCAGCGTTGCCAGGGCTTCCACCATATCGGAAATATCTCTTTCACCGGCAGCCCTGGCCCGCCATTTGATAGAATCCAGAGTATTGTAGAGGAAGTGGGGATTGATCTGATTCTCCAGCGCTTTGAGCTGTGCTTCCTTTTTCAGGATTTCATTAATATAGTTTTCCTGTATCAGCCGTATGATTGTTTCGCTCATTTCATCAAATTGACGATTCAAGGTTCCAAGCTCATCACCTCTCTGGGAATAGTCATATCCGACCTCCGGCACCCTGGTATTATCCTTTGCAAACAGCTGCATTTTATGAGTGAGTCTGCTCACATGGACCATAAGCCTGCCGACAAGCCTGACAGATAAAAAGATCACTGCCAGAAAATCTAAAATAATGATGAGAAGGCAGATCCATTTGATCCCTGCAAGCTGGCTGGATATTCCATCGTAAGAAATGAGACAGTAATAGTCCCAGCCATATTCCTTTATGCTGCCGTGGACTGCAAAATAATTACTGCCGTCCAGCTGCAGTACCCCATATTTGCTGATCTTATTTAGATGGATCTGCTCTGAGGGATCCTGAAGCAGATTGTCGGTATGATATAAAATCTTTTCCCCATCAAGTATCACATATCCTGATTCTCCATACTGGTCTTCCAGCTTTGTGCTGTAGGAAACAAGAGCATCCATATCTATATTCAGAAGGATAGTCCCCAGATTATCCAGCCGGAGAGTTTCAATCTGACGGATTTTCCTGGCCAGAAAAAGGCCATACTCGTCCATGTAGCCTGTTACCCAGCAGGGCGCACCGTCCTTAATATCGGCCTGCCGGATAATCTCCTGCTGTATTTCCTTCGGAGTCTTATCTGCAGCAATTATATTTGTATATACTGTGGACGTATTCATATAAAGGCTGATATATTTAAGAATCCCATCAGAAAAGGACTGGTAGTACTCGCCAATATAGGAACGCATATTTTGTACTGAACTCATAGAAATGCTGGAATCCCGGCTGCTTTCTTTTATTGCTGTCAGATTAGCCTGCACCTTTTCTTCAGCCAGAAACATAGTGGTGAGGTTTTCCATCTTCTGCATGTATTCAACAATCTCACCGGAGGAATACTCCATGGATTCCGACAGGGTCTGGTACAGAAGCTTATTGTAAGAGCCGGATAAGATATGGACAGCAGTAAAAGACGCTGCGGCCACGACAGATACTCCTATAAGCACTATAGCCAGTATTTTTTGTTTCAATGGTATATTATTTAATCTTTTAATAATGGTATATTTCATGTCATCTCCCGGGGGATAGAATGCAGACAGATGTTGTCCGCCCATTCTTCCAGCCAATATTAAGTATACGCCTGCATGTAGCATATATCTTAGTGCTTCCGGATGGGCATACTTCGCTCCATTAAGTATATCTTAGCTGCGGGGCTTTATCAAGAAATGAATTCCATAGTTCCCATCTCAATATCCAGCAATAAGATATCATAATCCATCTGTCCGGCATAGAAAAACAGATGCCTGCGGCAGAATTTGAATAAAGATGTATATGACGTATAAAAGTTGAATATATAACGATTAATTGATATAATGGCATCAATGGATACAATTTAATGAGTGCGGGATGGATCCACTCAAACAGAGGTGATTAATAGAATGATTAATTTTAAAGAAGCTGATCAATTAAATAAAATACTGCAGCAATTACCTGTCAGGACGGAAGATAATCAGGAAGAAGATTTGCTGGCAGAAAGTGTATCTATGGAACGCAGCAAGCCGGGAGACCTGGTTTCGGGTCTATTGGCGGGAAGAAGCCCTGAAAAACATTGGAGAGAAATGTATGTAAAGTTCTGTGGACCTTTTAACGGGGACGGCATGCATATCAGGCAGGAAAATGATTCGGATGAAACGCTCCTGTATTCTATCCTTACCCACTGCAATGACAGAGAATTGGATGAGCTGCTTGCAGAATATGGCGAAAGTTCAAAAATCGGGCAGATTATTGCCGGAATCCGTACAAAGGATGGTGCAGCCAAGCATTTGGCAGAGGAAGGCATAGACAGGAAGCTGAAGGAAATACATCCTTCGCTGTATCAGATTCTTGGGGAATATATTGAGAAGAAAGGCTATTCTACTGATTCGGATTTTTACAATTCGCTCCATTTTTCACGGCAGCTGTTCAATAAAATTAAGAGGCCCGGCTATAATCCCAGAAAAGAGACACTCTTTTGGCTGACGGCGGGGCTTCAGCTGGACTATTGGGATACCTTGAGGGTACTGAATGCCGCGGGTTATACATTCAGGAAGGACAGCAGACGGGAGACGATTATTTCCTACGTGATTAAAAACGGGCCTTATACGATAGATACCCTCAACCAGATGCTGGACCTGTTTAATGAAAAGCCGGTTGGATACTCTGATTAGAATATATAAATGTCACTTTTAGAGTGACAACATGAGTTAGCCGATATGTTATCCTGTGCCTATCAAACAGGAAATGGGGTGAAGTCAGATCGGATCATTTTATATAAACATCAGTGAGCAGATGCTGCCTGGCGGCGGCACAGAGACTGTAATAACCCAATCTGGGGACGGTTATCCGGAAGTTAATCTGTTTCTGGAGGATGGTTTTACGGTTATTTCCGGGGCAACACATACAAAGGAGCCGGCTCTTGATGCGCTGGCGGATATTCTTTTAGGCATCAGGCTTTATATGGTAAGGAATCAGGAAACATACATCGCTCCTGAAATCGAGGTCCGTTCTCTTCATTCTTCATATGTCAGCTGCTGTGATCCACGGGTGCTGGGGCAGATGATATATGACAGCATGATACAGGGATGGGGATTTTGGTTAAAAGGGACTGACAAAGAATCTGCTGAGGGTAAATGCAGGCCTGATATACAGGAGGTGGGGAGAGTGAACAAAATGAATGAAGAAGATTACAGTATGCAGTGTCCATCTTTTTTGGATTTCGCCGGGAAAAAGGAGGAGGGCAGTAAGGAAAAATTCCGGCAGCATGCGCTGGATTTTGCACTTCCGATAGATGCACGTATTATCCGGGTGCTGGATACCCCGGCGGTAAATAAAGTCTTTAAAGGGGCGGTGGATCTTTCCGTGGATGCGTTTTATGGACTGACGCTATCTTCAGGTATCCGCGTGGATAATAAAGAGTCGGAACTGTCTGCTGTACTCAGGCACTGCGCAGGTACGCTTGGTATATCAGTACCTTATACTGTTGTGTCTTCCTCTGTCAGAGGCATTAACGCCATGACAATGGGGACAGATGAATTCAGTTACATAGCGGTGAGCAGTCTGATGAAGGCAATCCTCACAGAGGAGGAAATGAAGTTTGTATTGGGGCATGAATGCGGACATATTGCTCTGGGACACGTATTGTACCACACCGTTTTAAGTTCATTCGGAAATATTGCAGAACTGCTTCCAGTGGCAGGGCCGGTGATCTATCAGGCTATTGCCTGGCCGCTTAAGGCGTGGGGCAGGCGTTCTGAGATTTCTGCGGACCGGGCCGGGCTGCTTTGCTGCCAGGATGTGGAGACAGCCTGCAGAACACTTTTGAAATTGGAAGCAGGGTTTATGAATGCGGACAGCATTGATATTGAAGAATATATTAATGATTCCAATACTCATTTAAACGAGGCGCATATTGGCAGATATGGAGAGTTAATGACAGAACACCCCGTCTTGTCAAAACGGATGGAGGCATTGCGGCTGTTTGCGCATTCAGAAAAGTACTACCGGCTGAGCGGGCTGGTTCCTGAGCATGGAGAAATCTTGCTTGATGATAAAACGCTTGAAAAAGAAACAGGGGAAATTATTAAGGTAATTCTATAAGTATAAATTAATATGACAGGAGTGGAAAAATGAATCAATTTAATTGTAAAAATGCAGAAGATATCTGTAATGGCTGCCTGGCAATAGGCAGAAAATTAGGAAGCCTGGCGATCACACAGGCTGGCAGTGAAGGCTTAAGACAGCTGCAGCATTCCTCCAAGATGAGGGCAGCCTTTATTTCCAGCAGGTTTCAGGGGCTGGCCGATGCCCTGGAAGAGGTTTTTTCTATCAGTGCACTGCCGGGAGACATGAATAGCAGCAGTGTCAGAAGTTCCGTATGTATCCGTTATGTACATTCGGATACAGAAACGACAGATGACGTGTCAGCGGCGCAGCAGCTGGCAGGAGGGGAACAGCCTGTCCATGCAGTATTTCAAAGTGCCAGTGAAAACCTGGAAAAGATGGATGCAGAGCTGATCTGTGACGTAAATGGCTTTGAGGACTTTGACTGGAAGAAGGAATTTGCGGAAATAGATTATGCTTTTTTGGTTACGAGTGCGGTACAGATGCTGACAGCTAAAGAACGGGAATTTGTGGAGCAGTGTGTAAAGAGGTACTTTGGACTGCCCCGGTTTGCGATCCTGGTTACTGATATGGGGATGATAAATGATCCAGAGGCATATGAAGAGCTTAAGTCACGCCTGGATTGGTACCTGGATTCATTAGGGAGACAGTGCCGTTCCTTTGAAGCAGGTGACGGCAGCTTGAAGCAGTATATTTTTGATAACCTTACAAATGTAGGGGAAGAGCTGAGAAACCTCTCCGCACTGCAGACGGCTAAACTTTGCTGTGATGAGACGGCAGAGGTGCTCAATGAGATGCAGCAGCACTCTGCCGTGGATATAGAAGAGCTTGAGAGCTATATCACACAGCTGCAGAAATGCGGGGATGGGATGCGCCGCAAAGGGGCAATTGCCGCAAATAATGTACATGGGGAGCTGACTGGGAAAGCTGCATTTGAATGTATTACGGCTGTCAGGAAATATGGAAGCCAGATGTACGTAAATATCTGCGAGGGGATCGGCCAGTCATCTGATCTTGACAAAACAGCCAGAATGATTCCGGATTTTATCTCCTCTGCGTGGAAACAGCTTAGTGTGGAGCAGACAAAGAAAATGAGGTCTACTGCAGAAAATATAGTGTCTGAAATGGAAGAACAGATGCGTTTGGATGCCGGGGAATTTTTTACTGATGTGCCGGAGTGGGCGCTGGATATGATCTGTATGCAGCCGGCAGTACCGGACAGAGTTGAATTACCCCAGGGAGAGACGGAGAACAAAATAAACAGGATATCCAAAGCACTCCTTATAGGCTCTGTCCCAGTCCTGATCCTGGGCTCCCTGCCTCTGGCGCTGGGGACGCTTATCGGATCGCAGGCTATTAAAAAGCTGTCCCGGGAAAAAATCCAGGCGGAGAACAGAGAGGTATTGAAAAGGGAAGCCCACGAGATATGCCAGAGGACAACAAGTGAACTTTCGGAGGAACTGAAAGCTGCACTTATAGATATCGCAGAAAAGGCAGAAAAAGATATAAAGAGTGCTTATGATGGATTTGTCAGTGCAGTGCTTAATGAGCTGGTAAAGCAAAAGGAAAGCGCACAGCAGGTATATGGGAAGATGGAGGAAATCCGTCAGGCCGCACAGGTGGATTTACCCCGCCTGTATGCCATGATCTCTGATTAACAGCCTTTCTTAAAGGCATAAAAATAAAACAAAGGAGAGTAAAAGATGGAGAATTACAAAGATGTGGAGCAACTGAGGAATGAAGTAACTGCAAAAATGGATGCATTTGCCAGACTGCTGCATCTGGCAGGAATGGACGTTGAGGCGGGGCGGATGGAGGATAAAAGTGAAGAATTCCGTGCCGGTTTATTCCAGGTACTATTTACAGGGGTGTTTAATGGAGGAAAATCTACCCTGCTGAATGCCCTGATGCGGCAAAAAATGCTGCGTACAAGTATTAATCCAGAGACAGCGGTCATTACAAAAATCGCTAACGGTGACAGCGGGGATGAGATGGTCATTACTTTTAAGGATGGTAAACGCCCCGATGAAAAAATATCAGTCACTAATTTTTTCGAGAAGTACAGGGTAGAGAACGGAAATGAACATAAATACGAAGAAATTGATTATGTGACAGTACATAGGAAAATGCCGAATAAGACTGTAATGTATGTGGACTCTCCGGGCCTGAATAATACAGGTACTGAAGACAGGATCGCAAAAGTATTTTCAGCGAAAGCGGATGCGATCGTATTTATGATAAATGCAACAAATGCGCTGAATCAGAATGAACGCCAGTATGTGCAGAAAAATTTTGAACGCCGCAGCCTGCGCAATGTCTTTTTTGTAGTTAATTGGTGGAATATGGTGACTGAAGAAAGCACGGAGGAATTTCAAAAGAGAGTTTTCGATGAACTGCACGAAGTTTTTACAGATACGGACGGAAGGTTTGACGAAGAACTGTATCGTTCCCGGGTGTTCTTTGTGGATGCTTACACTTCTGAATGTGCCCGGACCGGTATGCCTAAAAAAGAGCGAAAAGGAATAAGATTTGTAGAGACGCCAGTTCAGCCGGAGGATGATGAGTATACGGGAGTTCCGGAATTTGAAACGGCTCTGAATAATTTCCTGCTCTCCTCTGACGCTGATAAAGAAGGGTATAAAGGATATCTTCCTCAGATGGCTGCTATGTATAAGGCAACCGCTGAGTCCATCAACGCATATGGTGAGGAAGCAGGAAAGAGTGTGGAAGAGCTTGAAAAAAGGCTCCGTGAACAGGAAAAGACAGCCAGGGAACTTAAGCGTACAATCAATGGCATCAATCAGGCCTTTGACAGTGCACTGCAGGAAATACTGGTAAATATCAGCTCAAGCTATGACGGATTTGTACGCAGTGTTGATAATAACTGGGAAGAATATTTTGCAAACCAGGATGTAAAGTTTGGCATGAAACAGGAAGGCAAAATAGTCGCTTTGAAAGTAAAATACTGGGGGCAGGATCTTATCGGAAGATTTAAGGATAAGCCTCAGGGCCAGGAGGATAAAATGGCGCGGGACGAAGAGTTCCGTAAAATTGTGGCTCCTATTGTGGATGCCATTAATGGGTATATCAGGAAAGAGGCAGAGAAGATGGCCCACTCTGCTGCCGCAGCCAGTGACGGAGCTATTAACCGTATGACCCAGACAATAATGGATTATTGTGAGAACATAAAAGACCTGAGTACCAGCGGTATGGATGGAGAACAGATCCTGAGGAATATAGCGCTGTCGGCGAATGTAGATATTGGCATTATCAATGGCAAAGCCAATTTAGGACAGCTGCTTGTGGGAATTGTATTCTTCCGGGATTTTGATAATTTATTTACTGATATGGTAAGTGGGAAATCATGGGGAGACTTTATCAAAGATGCACTTGTTACTACCATTACGGAATACTGTATTGCGACCATAGTAAGTATATTTACAGGGACATATCTGATTTATCTGATTGCCCGCGCTCTCTGGGGTCTGCTGCGGATCAATAAGAACGCTCAGAATATTGGTAAAAAAATCATAATGTCTTCAAAGGGCGAGACTGTCCAGACATTAAAAAATGAGCATGATAGTTTTGCAATAAAAATGGAAAATAAATTTGGAGAAAATCTGGGCAGGAGCAGGACAAAAATTACGGGTGAATTCATGGCCCAGATTGAACAGAAGGAACGTCAGTTAAAGAACCTGCTTGAAAGTAAGCGGAAGAAAGATTATGATTCAAAAACAGAACTGAAACGTCTGAACGGAATTAAAGAAGGGCTCATGGACAACTTTAATGACCTGGGCAGGATCCTGCTTGGGCGCGGCTTCTCAGAAAGTGATATTTTAGAATGGGCGGTTCCGCATCCGGCAGAAGAGGACAAGTAAGGAGGAGCAGTTTGGAGATAAGTAAATATGGCGGGAGGCAAGAGCCCGCCCTAACTGCGTATATGTGTGAATTTGTAAAGACACTGCGGTTAGCTGATAGGAATGCAGAAGCAGCGCAGGCAGAGAACATAATGGAAGGGCTTAAAAATCACAAATCGGAGGTGTTTTTTCTTGGGAGATTTGGTAGTGGTAAATCGACCATGATAAATGCACTGATACGTCAGAAAACGCTGTACACAAATATTGTACCGTCTACTGCGGTCATTACAAAAATCACGGCTGGGGACAGCGTGGATGAGGTGGTTATTACCTTCAAGGATAGTAAACGCCCGGATGAAAAATTATCTGTCCATGATTTTTTCGAAAATTACAGGGCTGAGTGCGGAAGTGAACATAAATATGAAGAGGTAGATTATGTGACAGTGTATAATAAAATGCCTGATGAAAATATAACCTATGTGGATTCCCCGGACTTGATCAGTATGGAGATCCAGGACAGAAGTGCAAAAGCAGATGTGATTGTATTTGTGATGAATGTGATGCATATGCCGAATAAGGATGAGCATCTGTATATACATAAAAATTTTGAGCGCCGCTGCCCGAACAATGTCTATTTTGTAGTTAACTGGTGGAATATGGTGCGTGAAGAAGACGAGGCGGTATGTAAAAAGATATACTTCGATGAACTGCACGACGTTTTTACAGATACGGATGGCAGGTTTGATGAAGAACTGTATCGTTCCCGGGTATTTTTTGTAGATGCTTACACTGCTGAATGTGCCCGGACAGGTATATACAAAAAGGGAAGAAGAGGGGATAAGTTTATTGAGACAGCTGTTCCGCCGGAGGATGATGCATATACAGGTATACCAGACTTCGAAGAAGCCTTGGGTGAGTACTTGCAGTCATCTGAATTAAAAAAACGGAAGTATCAGAAGTATGTACAGGAATTGACGGAGATATTTCGCAGCGCTGTTAAGAATATCGAAAAGGAAATCTTAGGGCTGAAATCTTGTTTGAAAAAGGAAAACTCAGAGTCTGCGGAAAGTACACAAAGCCAGCAGGCAGAAATAAAGAAGTTAAGAGAGTGTGACAGTGTTTTCAGGTATGCATTTCAGGAAGTTTGTATTGAATATAGGGCTGTTATTAGAGCTGGATATGATAATTTTGTAAGCGGTGTCAGCCAGGGCTGGAGAAAACATTTTGAAGGAATGGAAGCCAATTTCATTGGAAATGCCGGGGAGGTGGATTCTGCCAAGCTGCTGGAAGCTGTTAATTCTTATATTGGAGAGCAGGAAAAAAATATAACATTTACTGTGAGTGAAAATAGAAATGCTTTTATGAAGCATTTCAGCAGTTTCGCCACAGAATATGCGGAAGTTCTGAATGAGCTGGAATTAAGCGGGCAGCCCTGGAAAGATTTAGTTGAGGAAGCTATTGCCCCTTTGACAGCAACAGAATGTATTACAGAAGTTATACCTGATTTTACAAAAGAAAATTTAGATGAGGCAGACTCATATACCATGGGTATGACATACTTTACGAAAAAGAACCAGGATATAGGAGCCCTGGTTCTGGAATATGCCAGGAATGAAGCTGTTAAAATGCTGGGATATGTACGCCTGGGTTTCCTGAAACTATTGGAAAATAAATTTACCGCAAAGATGAATGACAGCTGTGAGAGCTTTACGAAAGCACTTAAGAGGCAAGTGATATTAAAAGAGGAGCAGGCGGCAGACATTCAAAAAATGGAACAAGAGAGGGAAACAGAGGTTATGAAAGAACTGGCAAAGCTGGATAATATAAAGCGAAAGCTGACAGACAGTTTTAATGATTTTTCGCGGGCAGCTATGGGAGAAGGTTATACGGAAGGTGAAATATTGGAACCGGCAGAAGGATGAAGGAGAAAGGATTGGTAAGATGACTTACGAAGAGGTATTTCAGACACAATGGGAAAAACTCAGCGAAGAAATGGTTGAGCTGATTAATTTCCAATTAAATAACCGGGCAAAACCAGACCACGCAGAATTGAACAGGGTTTACCAGCAGAAAATGGACCGCTGGTTTACCCAGATGCAGCCGGAGGGCAGATGGCTTAAGGATAGCGGTAATCCACAGTTTCAGGATGAAATGAAGTCAGAACTTAAGAAACTGGAATTAAAAGAAGTTCCGGTTGTCCCGCCCTTCGGGGCTGCAGCGCCGGCAGGGGCAATTGCAGCAGGGGCGGCCTGTGCTGCAATCTGCATAGCTGCAGATGTGCATGTTATGCTCAGTGCAGTTATGACAGCAGCAGGAGCGGCTGCCGCATATGGGGGAGTCAGCAGCCTCATTAGGAAAAGAAAATGCAGTACAGGGGCGGCTCTAAAGGCGGCATATAAAGAACAGCTTACAGCAGCAGGTTTCCGATTAACAGAAATCTGCAGAAAATATGGACAGGACAGTTAAAGAAACTGTGCGGTGTGACCCGGAGAAGCTCATGGCCGTTGCCCGCACAGTGGAATATGGGAGAAAAAGGCTGGAACAGCTTCAGCAGGACCGCCCCCTTGTTGTTGTATTATGCGGCGGATTCTCTACCGGAAAATCATCATTAATTAACGCATTGCTTGGATGTGACCTGCCCACAGGGGTCAATCCGGTGACAAAGGTCATAACAACTCTGCGCTATGGAGAGCGTCAGCGGATAATCCTGGAAAACCATGCCAGCCACCAGCAGTGGGAGGTATCTTTTGAGGCCGCCAGCCGGCTGATCACAGATCAATTGGCGGATTCCGGGCAGGAGGATATGGATATTTATTTTGAAATGCCTTCACCATTTCTTAAAAAAGGAGTGGTTCTGGTGGACACACCCGGATTGGGGGATGATCGGGAAAAGAAGCTGGATAAACTGACGAGGCAGGAAATTCATCAGGCTGATTTCTGCATTGTAACTTTTAACTGCACGAAGTTTGGAACTTATGATGAACGGGGTTTCCTGGGGGAAGTGAATGAACTGACAAATGGGAATTTTATTTCAATCCTGAATTGTATGAATTATCTTCAGCAGGAGGAGCAGGTTATCGATCTGGAAAAAAGGGCAGAGCAGATCCTGCAGGAGTATGGGAACCAGAGAGTGGGGAAAGGCAGATATTTCATGGTGGACTCCAGGAAAGGAGAAGTGGAGCTAAATGGTTTCGATGCCTGGCTGGAACACCTGATAGAGACGGAAGCTGAGGTGATCAAAAAGGATACTCCCCTTAACATGGCACTGGTAGAGATTCGTAAGGTCAGCGTGGAGAGCGACCGCTGTATACGTAAGGTATGGGAGCGGATTAATGAACTGAGGCAGCTTAACGATAAAAATATCCGTGAAGTCAGGCAGAAGAGCCGCAGCACTCTGGACGGCATGAAGCAGGCGCTGCGAAATGAACTGAGCCGGACAAACCAGAGGCTGACCCTGGATTGTATAGATGAACTGAGACGAAATATCAGATCCTGCGGTGTTACCGGATTCAGTGAAAGAGCGAAAAGCTTTGTCAGCGATGTGTTTGTAAGAGAAGGTGATGAGGTTGACGAACGCATAAGGAAGAAATACCCACAGGCAGAGCAGGAGCGATTAGGAGACAGCTTCAGGCGCAGTGTATACTATTTTAAAGTCCCGGAGCCATCCTTCCATATAGTAGAGCGCGGGTTATTTGATCCGGACAGATGGCGTTTTGGAAAAAGCTACCGTGTTTACAATAATTATGTGGATGCGGCTGTGGAAGCAGTTAAAGCAAGGCTGCTGCCTAAATTAAAGGCAATTGCAGAAGAGTATTTTAATAATATTATAAAGAATTTAGGAGAACAGCAGCCCGCTGAGATCACCGGGGGATATGAGAGTGAAATTGAAGAATTTTCTGCTTATGCAGACCTTTTTTCAGAAAAACTGCTGGATCTGATAGCAGTTCAGCACGACATCCGGGTGATGAAGGAAGAGCTGGGGACATCTGAGTGGCCGATGCTGCACCATGCGGAAAATATTTAGTTTATACAAAAAATTGTAGGGGGGATATGGTATATGGATTATTCAAAACAGATTGCAGCAAGTATAGTTTCTTACTTTGAAGATAATAATTTTCATTATTCTTTTGATAAAGAAAGAGGTGTTATTACAAATACATTCAATATGGAAGGTAAATTAAAAAATATACGTTATGCCATTGGCGTCCGGGAATCAGACTATATAGTTTATGCCACAGTTGATATTAATGCAGATGAAGAATGCCGGGCTGCAGTATCAGAATTCCTGACGCGTGCAAATTACGGGATGCTGTTTGGAAGTTTTGAGATGGACTACAGGGATGGGGAAATACGATTCAGGGTTGCTGTAGACTGTGATGAATGTATGCCTTCAAGTGCAGTTATCAGGAATTCTATTATTTTTCCGCATCAGGCATTTAGTAAATATGGCAATGGTCTGCTTACTGTAATGTTTGGGGTAATGACGCCGGAAGAAGCAATTAAGGGGATAGAAGGTTGAAGCTGCATCTTAATCTGAAAGATCCGGGATCCGCAGACGGAATTTATCAGATAAAAGCTGGCGGATGTATGGCAGCGTCCCTTCAGTGGGCAGATGAAAAGGGCCCTCTGGAGGATTGGACAGCTTTTGCCTATATCCCGCTGAATGGAAATGGATGCGGAACTTTCAGGTTTACCGGAGGGAGGGCGGTGCCGCCGGAGGCGACCCATGTGATGGCCAGGGCAGTCAAGCCGGATTTTTCCGGCCGGGAAGAAATTCTGGCGCCTATACCAGGATGCCGGAAACTTATGCATACGGAGGAAGAAACCATCTTCTGTGTAATGAGTGACATCCATCTCTCCAGTAAATCAGGCAGTTTCAGAAGGGCGCTCAGGACGGCTGGTGATCCGGATTTCATTCTTCTGGCCGGGGACTTGACAAATGACGGAAGGCCGGAACAGTTTGAGCAGGTATGCCGGTGTATCGAAGAGGAGGCAGCAGATATTCCGGTGTTTGCAGTAGCAGGCAACCATGACATACTATTAAAACCTCTGCCTCAGGTGGACCAGAATGTGGGCAGCTATTACAGGCTGCAGGACTGGCTGTGCCGGAGAGCCCGCCGGGCCGGGATAAAATGGGAACAGGATATAAGCGGTGCTTACAGTGCCTATGCAGGAGCAGGCGGTGAAGAGATAGATATAACAGGCCTGAATGCCGTATCTCACTGGCGCAGGTTTGTATTCCCGGGCGGACGACAGCTGAACTGGCTGGAAAGGCACCTGGAAAGTGTGGAAGATGGAAAGCTGCATATAGTACTGTGCCATGCTCCGATGATGTCCCATAATCCCATGCGCCGCGGCGGTACGAAAAGCCCATATTTGAGCCGGGATGAAGAATTACAGCAGCTCCTGGACAGGCACAGCCAGATTTTATTTATATCAGGGCACACCCATATATCATTAAATGAGCTGCCGGGATGTGTGGAGTATGATGCGGGCAGAGGGAATATTTATGTCAATGACGCATGTATATGCCCCTCCGCCCTGCATACAGGAGAGACACTGGCAGCAGGTGAGTGGACCGAAGGCTCAGTCATGGATGTGCGCGTTGGCAGGCAGGAAATAGAACTGATTGGAAGGTCTGTTATAAGCGGAAAGAAAATTTCCAGAGGATATTACAGGATCAGCCGTTACATTTGACAGCCTATCTTGCGTACCTTGCTGAATTGTTACTAAATCTTTAATAATATGGATTGCAATATGTTGCCAAACTTGGTTTAGCATGATATAATTAAGTAACTAAAAAATAGTTGCATAGAATAAAGCAGCGGTGGTGATAAATATAGATGCCAAAGAAAAGTGATCTGCTAGAAAAATTGTGCAGAAAACCTATACCTAAGAACTTTACGAAAAGAGTATTACAGTTTGATGAACCACATCCGGGAAATGAGCTATATGGATATCAGATCAAGAAAACAATACAATTTTTAAAGGATATTGGCGAGATTGAATAAAAAATATTGGCAGGTGATTATATGAGCTCAATGTTAGAATATAAGGGATATCATGCAACTATAGAATATGATGCAGAAGATGATATTTTTGTTGGTGATGTATTTGGCATTACAGATTCCTTAAATTTTCATGGAAATTCTGTTGATGAATTGAAAAACACTTTTTCACAATGTATAGATAATTATTTAGAATTATGTGAGAAAATAGGAAAAAATCCAGATAAAGAATTTAAGGGAACCTTTAATGTAAGAATACCACCGGAACTTCACAAAAAGGCTGCTTTAGCAGCAGCAAAGCAAAAAATAACTTTAAATCAGTATGTTGTTAAGGCGATAGATAAATCTTTTGAAGAAAATAAAGGCAGTAAAGAAACAATTATTTATATTCCATATGGTACAAGGCAAACAGACTGGGAAAATGGGGCGGACGAATCATTTAAAGTATTTTGTCAGGTGGGTTCTATTGTGACTAAAAAGGAGAGTGTGTCATATGTCGGAAATTAATGCGAAAATAATAAAACTAAAGATAATCAGTGCTAATATTATTGTATCCAGAAGACCTTTAAAGCGATTAGAAGTAAGCGTAGAATGCCGGGCCAAATTAAAGACGCCTGGTGAAGAGGATAATAAAAGTGTGCTGTTGAATATAGAATTAAGTGTAGGGGCAAAAAATGATGATTTAAAGATTGAATTTGATGCTGATACTATCTTTGAATTGGATCAGATACCCGATGATTATAACATGATTGCAGAACAGAAGCTTATACCTCTTGCAAGAACTGTTCTGTTTGAAAAATTAGATGAAATGTTAGTTAGTATGGGATATGAAAAAATGAAATTGGCAGAACAAATGTAAAAATTTATTTTTAAATTAATGGCGTAAAAAAGCAAGGTATATATTGTCAGGATATTTTAACAAAAAATCCTTGCTTTTTTTGAAACAAAGTGATATACTATCAGAGTTAGAAAATGCGGGTGTAGTTCAATGGTAGAACACCAGCCTTCCAAGCTGGATACGTGGGTTCGATTCCCATCACCCGCTTTTTTGTATGCCCTGGCGCAGGGCAGGTTAAAAGCCGACAAGGTGTATATTTTGTTTTTTAGTCAGGCAGCATCCTCAGATGCCTCAGCACGATATGTATCAATAAGGTTTTGTATTTCGCTGTTCCCTTCTACTCCTTCTAAATCGTAAAGGTATCCATTAAAATCGTCCAGTGTCCACGTCCCCTCGTCATAAATGTAGGTCAGGTCCAGACGGCCGAGATACTGATCCTGTTCTCCTCCTCCCTGTAGAATTGGAGTACTCTTGAAGCCTTCATCTCCCGGATAATAGACAGGGCTTGTAATAATATAATGGTCATCTGCGCCTATCACCGCACTTATACCCTCTACATTTGCTATTTTTGTGTCTACTGCCAGACCGGTATGGGAAAGTACTATATTGATGTCTGTCTGCGGCTTCACCTCTTCAATAATCTTACCAACCGTGATCTCGCCGCTTTCAAAGGTTTTGTCAGAAACCTCTTTCCAGTCTCTGTCCTGAGGCTTTAGGGAAGTGACTCCAATAATCCCCACTTTTAATCCCCCGACTTCTTTAATTGTATAAGGGTCTGCGTTGTCGATATATTCTCCTGTGTTATTCATGGTTACATTGGCACAGAGAGTTGGAAACTCAGCGAGTCCGATCAGGTTCTGGAGCTGTTCATTGCCCTGTACGATGCTCCCGCCCTTGGGAGGTACGCGGAAATCGTTGTTTCCTAATACCCAGGCATCATAACCCATGGCGTTTAACAGTTCCATCTCAGGGATTCCCTGCTGCTCCTGGAATTCACCCCGGAGAAAGATATCTCCTCCGTTTAATACCAGAAGGTTGTCACATTCCTCTCTTGCCTGGTCGATAAGGGTTTTGAACTGTGGCAGCCGGTCCACACGTCCATGGATATCATTGTTATACACGATGGAAAGCTGGTAGGTATCCCCCTGTGCTGCATCAGAAGCCTGGGCTGTGAGAGAAGAGGCAGCAGTGGCTGCCAGTACTGCTGTCATTGATAAGATCGCTGCTTTTTTTCTCAGGTTAAACATAGTTTTTCTCCTTCTTTTGTGATTTTTCACTCTTGGATCATTTTTTACGGCCGGTGCAGTATATCTGCAGGCCTGTTGGATCGTTGCGCAGGTTTATCATAACAGCCGGTTGTAACAGCCACATCAAAGGCAGATAAAAATTTTGTTAAGTACAATAACTTGTGTAGGAATAAATAACTAAAAAAGAAGGTGAAATATTGTGTATTATGGCAAAATGCACAATAGAGATTGACAAATCATCAGTCCGGGCCTATACTCAAATTATAAAGTTAGTTTAACGTTTTCGTAAAAGGTTTAACTAACTCAGCAAGGGCAGTGCAGCCTGGGCATCAAGGGGGAAAGAGAATGACAAAGCGTGTGACGATTAAAGATATAGCAAAAGAGTGTGGGGTATCTATAACGACTGTTTCCAGAATATTAAATAAAAAACCGGGATGCTGTACTCCTGAAACAGAGAAAAGGGTGATGGAGGCTGTGGAGAGGGCGCATTACCGTCCAAATCCTGCGGCGAGATCACTTGTGACGAAAGAGACAAATATTATAGGAGTGATCCTTCCGGATATATATAATTACTTTTTCCAGGAGTTCTTTAAAGGAGCCGAGGATTACCTGGGCAAAAAAGGATATAAACTTATTTTGTGCAACACAGACGGGAAGGCGAAAAAGGAGAATGAGTTCCTGGAAAGCCTGACACAGGGGATGGTTGACGGCATTATGATCACGACAGGAAACTGTTCAGAGAATAATGACTATATTGTAAAGCTCTCAGAGGGCGGATTTCCTATCGTGACTGTAGAGCGCTATGGGGACGACCTGGAACAGATACCCGGTGTATTGTTTGACAATAAAAAAGCCATGTGCATGGCAGTGCGAAGACTGTATGAGTATGGACACAGAAGGATCGCCTTTATTACAGGTCCGGCCAATGCAGCAAATGCAGTGCTCAGGCTGGAGGGATATAAACAGGGGCTGAAAGAGGCAGGTATTAAATACGAAAAAGCACTTGTATGCGCCGGGGATTATCAGATGACTTCCGGGTATAAAAGCATTAAAAAGCTTATTTCTGAGCAGGAATTCACAGCTGTGATAGCCTCTAATGACCAGATGGCAGTTGGGGCGTGCAAGGCTATACGTGATTCCGGGAAATCTGTTCCGGATGATATATCAGTAATTGGTTTTGATGGTACGATGCTGGCGGAGTTATACCAGCCGGCTCTTTATACCATAGAGCTGCATGGATACGATATGGGGAAGGTATCGGCAGAAAATCTTTTAAAACTTATAAAAGGAAAGGAGGCAGGGGAGAAGAAGGTTATATTTGAACCAGTCATAAAAGAAGGAAGCAGCATCAGGGACATCACAGATATGACGCTGTAGGGTGCCATGCTGCGGACAGGATGCAGGAGAAGGAGAGGTAATGTATGGGTTTAACATCAAGGGAGAGGGTGCTGATGGCGCTGGCCCATGAGGAGACAGACAGGGTGCCGATTGACTTGGGATCCTCACGGTCTACAGGTATCAATGCCATCGCATACAAGGCATTGAAGAAATATCTGGGCGTTCCGGGCGAGACAGTGCTGTTTGACGTGAAGCAGCTTCTGGCACAGCCGGATCATGAGATACTGCGGCGGATCGGCTGTGATGTGGTTATTCTTCCAAGGCTTGTGCCATCTATAGGGATTCCCATAGATGAGTATAAACTGGGGGAGCTGCCAAGAGGCGGCGGAAGCTGCCTGCTGGCCAAAAGCTTTGAGCCGGTGCAGCTGGAGGATGGCTCACTGGGAGTCTATGACAGCCAGGGGCATCTGCTGGCAAAGAGGCCTAAAGACGGTCTGTATTTTGATGAGATGTATCATCCTCTGGAAAATGCGGAGAGTGAGGCGGATATTGACAGGAATCTGTCATTGCCTGAGATTACAGATGAAGAGATGGAGTTTCAGAGGATAAAGGCAAAGGATATCTATGAAAATACGGATTTTGCCATATCAGGGGCGACCAGCTTCAGTTTGTTTGAGAAGGGTACAAAGGATTGGGGATACGAAAATTATCTGATACAATTTTATGAGGAGCCGGAGCTTGTTGAGTATTATCTGGACAAGATGACAGATGCTTATATCACCATGATGGAGCGGTATCTGGACGCGGTCGGGGATTATGTCCAGGTAGTCCAGAATAATGATGATTTTGGTTCACAGACGGGGCTTCTGGTATCGCCTGAAATCTACAGGAAATTCTTCAAGCCGCGTCATGCCAGAATTAATGAGGCGATCCGAAGGAAGAAGAAGGATATGCATATCTCGCTTCACTGCTGCGGAAGCGTCTATCCGCTGATAGGAGATTTTATAGAAGCAGGGTTCGATATCCTCAACCCGATCCAGAAGGAATGTGCAAATATGGATCCGGTCAGGATAAAGCGTGAATATGGCAGGAAGATGACTATATGGGGCGGGGCTTTAAGTACACAGACAACCATGACTCACGGCAGTATTGATGATATCGTCAATGAGGTTAAGGAAATGATAAAAATATATGCTCCGGGGGGAGGATTCGTATTTTCTCAGATCCATAACATTCAGGCTGATATATCACCGGAGAAGATAATGGCTCTCTTTGACACCGCACTGAAGTATGGAGTACCTTCCTGGTACAGGGACGGAAAAGAACCGTGATAAAGGAGGGATGAAAAGATGGAAAAAGTAAAGTGCGGCCGTCCTGTGGCAGTGATCGGCAGTTATGCAGTGGGGATGACTATTGCCTGCGGCCATTTCCCGGCAGCCGGAGAGACAGTACCGGGCAGGAATTTTGAGATGATGCATGGGGGAAAAGGGTCTAACCAGGCGGTGGCAGCGGCAAGGCTGGGGGGCAATGTCCTGTTTGCCGGATGCGTGGGATGTGACAGCTTCGGCGATATGTGCATGGATCTAATGAAGGAAGAGGGGATCACAGGAAGTTATATAGTAAGGTCTGAGACAGGGCGCTCTACGGGGGTGGGGCTTATCTATGTCAATGAGGAGGGTGAAAATGAGATCGTCATAGATCTTGCGGCTAATGAGGAGCTGTCGGCCGGGGATATCGACCGTATGGTGCCGGCTCTGAAAGAGTGCTCACTTGTGCTGATGCAGCTGGAGATCAATATGGATACTGTTATTTACACAGCAGAAAAGTGCAGGGAGCTTGGAATACCGTTCGTGCTGAATCCGGCTCCTTACAGACAGATGCCGGAAAAACTGCCAGGACTCTGCGATTATCTGATCCCTAATCAGACAGAAGCAAGGCTGATGCTTGGGCTTGATGCCAGATCTGAGATATCGGATGAGGAGGCTGCCTCACGGATATGGGAGATGGGTGCGGGATGTGTAATTATGACTCTGGGAGCGGATGGCGCCCTGATCGTGGATAAAACCGGGATGACAAAAGTAGATGGGATCCGTGTAAATGCAGTGGACACCACAGGCGCCGGAGATACCTTCTGCGGAAGCTTCTGTGTGGCGCTGGCAGAAGGAAAAGATACAAAAGAAGCTGTTGCCCTGGCAGTAAAAGCGGCGGGCCTTTCAGTTACAAAATACGGTGTAATACAGTCCATACCGTACAGAAAAGAAGTGGACAGTATAGGGTAAAAACCCCTGCCATAATAATAAACGGTATGGCCGCAAAAACAGACAATCAAAATAATGAGCAGTATGACTGTAAAAACAGATAATAGAAACAGATAATAGAAACAGTTAATGGAAACAGGAGAAGGTACAGCATGAAAAGAAAGGGTATTTTAAACAAAGAGCTGATGAAGGCTATAGCAGATATGGGACATGAACAGCTGATCGTCATAGGAGACGCAGGAGTTCCCGTAAGCGACCAGGCAAAGCGCATAGACCTGGCTATAGCAGAAGAGCTGCCAACAGTCCGCCAGGTTCTGGAGCTTATCGAGGACGAGATGATCTATGAGAGAGTAATAGTGGCGGAAGAGCAGAAGATGTATAATCCAAAGCATTATCAGGCGGTATGTGACATGTCAGTACACTGCCAGGTAGAGACAGTTCCGCACAGGGAGCTGATGGAAAAATACCTGCCGCAGGCGAAATATATTGTGCGGACAGGAGGGTTTGAACCATGGGGGAACATAGTACTGGCATCAGGGATAGACGCGAATAAGTGGTTTCAGAAGGAAGGCTGTATCGTGCCGGATTATTATGAAGAGCGGGCAGGCGAGGTACAGTAAGGAAAAGCACAGATTTACGGCAGAAGCAGCGGGTTAATTTTTTTTAGGATGTTACGAAAACGTTTAACTAAACAGGAGAAGGTTTTAGTTAAAAGCGGCAAAGACGAAAGAGAGGGTATGTAATATGAAGAAGAAACTTATGGCGGTTGTATTAAGCGCGGTTATGGCATTTTCAATGGCAGGTGTGGCAGAGGCTTCTGATACAGAGGCTAAGGATATGAAGATAGCGGTAGTCCTTCATGCCATGAACAGCTCATTCTACACAAAGCTGGCAGATGGGGCAAGGGATGCAGGCAAGGATTTTGGCATCACGGTGGATGTCACCTCACCGACCACAGCCAGCAACCTGTCAGAGCAGGTAAGCCTGATAGAATCATGTATCACAGCTGACTATGATGGGATCGCCACAGTGACCTGGGATCCTTCAGGATTTAATTCCGTCATCCAGAAAGCATCGGATGCAGGTATCCCTATGGTAGGCTTCAATATGGATGCAGAAGACTGCGGAACAAAGGCATTTATCGGTCAGGAGTATGAGGATGCCGGATATCAGATGGGGAAATATATGTTTGGCGAAGTAATGGAAGGAAAAGGAAAGTATATCATCGCCAGCTGCGGCCCTTCTGACACGGCGCTCATAGCCAGAGCCAACGGAATCAAAAAGGCGCAGGAAGAATATCCCGACATTGAGTTCATTGACATCATTGATATTGGTACAGACCTGACAAATGCTTATGGTGTCATAGAAAACGCATATCTGGCACATCCGGACGTGAACGCCATACTGGGCGTGGATGTGTTCAGCGAAGCAATCGGTACCTTTGTAGAAGCCTATAAGCTGGAAGGTGAGGTAAAGGGCGCCGGATTTGACCTGACAGAGGGTACATTAAAGCATATCTCCAATGGCTCCATGCAGCTTACTGTAGGTCAGAATCCGTATCTGCAGGGATATTATGCGGTAGCTGAGCTGTATATGAACCTGGCCCATGATGCAGCGTTTATTGATATCAATACAGGGGCACAGCTTGTTACGCAGGATAATGTAGCAGACGCTACTCCGGAATAACGGTGGGGAGAGGTAAATGATGAGGATAAAGCGGTTTCGGGAGCTGGGTGTCCTGATCGTGCTGGGTGTTATTGTCATAATCCTTTCTATTGTGTCCCCTGTATTCTTAAAGCCGGTCAATCTGGTGAATATAGTGAGGCAGACTGTAGAAATAGGGGTCATGGCTATCGGGATGTCTTTCCTGATCATCGCAGCTGAGATGGACTTGTCAGTGGGCTCCATATTCGGGGCAGCAGCTATGCTGGGTGCGCTCCTGTTTAAAAACGAGGTTAACCCTACTCTTGTATTTATTGTGATGCTTCTGGCAGGCGCGGCTATTGGACTTGTCAATGGTACTCTGGTGGCAAAGGCAAAGATGCCTGCATTCATCGTGACCTTGGGGACCATGCAGATATTCAGAAGCATCGCCTATGCTATCTCAAACGGTCAGAGTATCAGCGTCTTCCCGGATAAAGCTATGAACAGCTGGGTATTTGGACTTGGAGCATCCGTGGGAGTTATTCCTGTACAGGTCATTATCATGCTGATATTGTACGTGATAGCACATATAGTGATGAGCAAGACAAAGCTGGGCTTTGATATCTACGCCACAGGCGGGAACCAGAAGGCTGCCAGGCTGGCCGGGATCAATACGGACAGGATAAAGATCATCTGTTTCATGCTGACAGGTTCCCTGTGCGCCCTGGCAGGGATGATCAGCATCGCCTATCTGAAGTCTGTGCCAACGACTGCCGGAGAAGGCAGAGAGATGGACGTGATCGCGGCAGTTATCCTGGGAGGGGCAGCTTTGAGCGGCGGACGCGGTACCATTCTGGGCACTTTCATAGGAGCTATCATCATGAGTGTTGTAAAAAACGGAATGGTGCTGATGAGCGTTCCTGTGTTCTGGCAGACGGGCTTTATCGGAGTCATTATTATTCTGGCAGTTCTTCTGGATACCTGGATCGGGCGCAAAGAGAGGATCAGTTAGGGGGGATAAGGTGGAACCGTATATACAATTTCAGCATATCACAAAACAGTTCGGCGGCACGGTTGCATTAAATGATGTCTCCTTTGAGATCCGAAAAGGGGAGGTACATTGTCTGTGCGGTGAAAACGGGGCAGGAAAGTCAACACTGATCAATCTCTGCGGCGGGGTATTTACCCCCACTAAGGGTGAAATCCTGATAGACGGTAAAAGTGTCCGCATCCAGAATGTACAGCAGTCTGAGAAGCTGGGGTTTGCCATTGTACACCAGGAAGTGCCTCTCTGCTCCAATATGACTATTGCCCACAATATATTCCTGGGCTCGCCGGAAGGAAGAAAAGGGATATTTCTTAACGAAAAGTATATGAGGGAAAAGACAAAGGAGCTTTTGGAAGAATTTCAGATGAAGACAGACCCGGGAGAACTGGTGGGAAACTTAAGCATTGCGGAACAGGCAATCGTACAGATCGCAAAAGCTGTCTATTCAAAACCGTCTATCCTCATACTGGATGAACCGACATCAGCTATGACAAATGACCAGAGGGAAGTGCTTTACAGGATCGTGCGCAAGCTGGTAAAAGAGCAGCAGACAACTGTCATGTATGTGAGCCACAGGCTGGAAGAGGTCATGGAGCTGGGCGACAGGACAACTATACTGCGGGACGGCCACTTTATATCCACCAGGGATATAAAGGATATCACTATCGATGACCTTGTGACAGGCATGGTGGGCAGAAAGATAGAAAAGTCCGCCTGGAAGAAAAGTTATGCCACTGATGAAGTACTTATGAGTGTTAAGAATCTGAGCAGGAACAGAAAATTCAGGGATATCTCCTTTGAACTGAGAAAGGGGGAGATCCTGGGGTTTGCAGGCTTTGTAGGGGCCGGAAGGACGGAGGTGTTAAGCGCCATTTTCGGGGCGGACAGGCCTGATGCCGGGGAGATCTGGGTCAATGGCAGTAAGGTGGATATTAAGTCACCATCTGATGCAATAAGAAATGGAATCAGCATGATACCGGAGAACAGAAGAGATGATGCGCTTATAGCTCAGATGACCATCCAGCAGAATGCCCAGATGACGATCATGAAAAGGTTGAAGAGCAGATTTTTGATCAACAGAAAAAAGGCTTCCGGGGTCATGGAAGAGATGATGGAGGAATACTCCATCAAAGCCGGGAATGTAAAGGACTCCATCATGACACTGAGCGGCGGAAACCAGCAGAAGGTAGTGATTGCCCGGTGGATAGCAAATGATCCACGGATACTGCTGTGCGATGAACCTACAAGGGGGATTGATGTGGGAGCCAAGGCGGAGGTGTATGCCATCCTGCAGAAAATAGCCAGTCAGGGAATCGGCATAGTTATGGTATCTTCTGAACTGCCTGAACTGCTCTCCCTTTGCGACAGGATCATTGTCATGCACGAAGGGCGGATCACAGGTGAGATCAGCAGAGAAGAAGCAAGTGAAGAGGCAGTCATGAGATATGCGGCCGCCGTGGCGGAATAGGCAGCAGGGAAACAGACAGTCTCAGACAGGGCCAGGTACGACTCGTAAGAGTTACACCTGGCCCTCATTTAATTGCATTTACCCTTCCGGAGATGAGTAGTTACGAACAGCTGCTGTTAATCTAATATGCCTCTGACAGGATTATGCTTCATAGCGTCCCCGCGGCGGTAGCTGGTCTGCAGTTTCTGGTATTTTCCTTCCTGACTGCTTTTTTCTATTGCCGTCATGATTTCCAGTACATGAAGGGTCTGGGATATGTCAGCCCTAAACGGCCTGCCTGCCGAAAGGGCTTTAGCCATGTCCGCCAAACCCAGCCCCCGGCTGTTCTGACTGTAATCAAAGAGCAGGGGGATCTCCTTTTTTGTTCCGTCCTCAGGCCTTAACAAATAGATGGGGCCGTCAAAATTGTTGGGGTCGGGAACATAGAGGGTGCCGGATGAACCATAGATCTCCAGGCGGGACTGATGCTCATAGTAGACGTCAAATGTAGTTGTAATGGTTCCCACGGCTCCATTGTCAAAGTCAAGTATACCAGTGATGTGCGTTGGAACCTCCACATTTATCAGGGCACCTTTTTTAGGTTCGCTTGTAATGACCCT
This sequence comes from Murimonas intestini, assembly GCF_024622195.1. NCBI lineage: Bacteria > Bacillati > Bacillota > Clostridia > Lachnospirales > Lachnospiraceae > Murimonas > Murimonas intestini. The sequence continues at coordinate 121,658 of NZ_JANKBI010000011.1, read as the reverse complement.
CTGGGGGAAGCTTTTTCTGGTGATTCCCGTGACCCCGGATACGCCGCCCAATAAATTGACAAGCGCTGTCAGATAATATGGCCCCATATCCATCATCGGGCCGCCTCCGTGCTGATAATAAAATTCCGGAGAGGGGTGCCAGCTCTCATGTCCGCGGCACATCATGAAAGCGGCAGCGCCCACAGGCTGTCCGATAAACCCGTCATCGATCAGCTTTCTGCAGGTCTGGATCCCAGCTCCTAAAAATGTGTCGGGGGCGCCGCCAAGCATGAGGCCTTTTTCTGCGGCAAGGGCAGCAAGCTCTGCACCTTCCTCAAATACAGCGGCCAGCGGCTTCTCACTGTATACATGTTTACCGGCCAGCAGGGCTGCTTTTGTTGTTTCATAGTGTTCAAAGGGCCTTGTCAGGTTAAGCACAATATCCACCTCAGAGTCAGCCAGCAGTTCTTCCATGCTTTTATATGATTTCCGAAAACCGTATTTTTCCTGTGCTTCTTTTACCTTTTCTTCTACCAGGTCATATACGCCGACCACCTCTGTTTCAGTAAAAAGACGGCATAGATTTTCTAAATAGATGCCGCTGATCGCGCCTGCCCCCAGAATTCCGATTCCTGTCCGTTTCATTTTCACATCCTCCTTTGGATTATAGTGCTTATTCCCGCGAGCAACGAGCCAAAGTCAAGCTCGCTTGACCTTGGCGACTGCCGCGAGGGTCAAAAACCCCGCAGCTATTCACAGCCGCCTTATCTCCTGCATGCCCACAGCATTCCGCGCTCCATCAGGGTTTCCGCTGTGGGATATTTGTCAAAAACATCATCGTGGTGGCCCAGGGAAGAATAGAAGATCCGTCCTTTTCCCCAGAATTTCGTATATGCTACAGGCATATCCACAGGTTTGTTTGTAGTGTGGCAGCCCTCGTATACAGGAAAACGGGTGGTGGCCAGAACTTCTATGGCAGGATCTATATGCAGGTAATACTGCTCGCTGCAGACATCAAAATCCTCCAGTCCTTCTGTTATGGGGCTGGATCCTCTGCAAATATTTACCCTGTAGTGTATGCCGTCACAGCCGGGATGGCTGACCCACTGGGCGCCTGTCATAAATTGCCAGTCAGTGTCATTGCGGAAGGCATCATTCATGCCCCCGTGGCAGCCGGCCAGTCCTGTGCCCAGAGCTACAGCTTCCATTATACTGCGGGTATATTCAGGGTTGATCTGCCCCATTGTCCAGCAGGGTACGATAAGATCATATTCCATCAGACGCTCCTTTTCGGAGAGAACCTCCAGAGTATGGCTGATGGTTACTTCACAGCCGTTTGCCTCCATGATCCTGGCAAACCTGGCTGAGACGAGCTGCGGTTCATGGCCGTCCCAGCCGCCTTCAAAAATCAGAACTTTCTTATTAGCCATATTTTCTAATCTCCTTCTTTTTGTCCTTGTGCAATTATCTCTGTTCCTTTGTTGTTCATGCTTGAATTATATCGTTTTCTCACATATAATGATTGTCAAATCAATACTTTTTTTGGACAAATATTGCTGTATGAAAGGATGTAAATATGATTCCTTTTTATGAAAACCATGAACACCATATGGTATCTGTCAATACATGCAGTCTTTCCTTTCCGGCGCATCTGCACAAGGAGACGGAGATGGTCCTGATGCTGGACGGCAGTCTTGACGTTATGGCAGGCGGATGTGATTATAGAATAGATGAGGGGGATCTGGCAGTGATACTTCCCAATACCATACATGCCTACTCAAATCCCGGAGGGAAATGTATTATGGTGGTCTGTTCTACAGAAATGCTGGGTGAGTATGCAGCCCTGTTTTCAGGAGCTGTGCCTGATTCTCCTGTTGTCCGGGCTAAGAGCCTGCATCAGGATATTACATATGCAATGGGTTCTCTTGAGAGGGAAGGCGGTCAGGCACAGAACACTGACGTCTGTAAAGCCCTGCTGCATTTAATCTGTGCCCGCCTATTGGAGTGTATGACATTTAAAAGGCAGGAGGTACATCCGGCTCTGGACCTCACCAGCAGGGCGCTGCTCTACATAGGAGCGCACTATCTGGAACCACTTTCTTTAGAGCAGGCTGCCAGAGAGCTGTGTGTTAGCAAGTATCATCTGTCCCGTATCTTTTCGGGAAAACTGCACACAAATTTTAATGATTACATAAATCAGCTCAGACTGGACTATGCCGCCTATCTGATCCGCAGTACACAGGATTCACTGACAGACATATGCTATGCCTCAGGATTTGAGAGCAACAGGACATTTAACAGGGCCTTCAGGAAATTTTATAATGCGGCGCCAAGCGACTTACGCAGGAGAAACCGCGATACACAGAAAACACCGGAAGAAAAATATAATGCATTTATGCATAAAGAATGATAAAATGGTGACATCAAAACTTTTGGAGGTATTTAAAATGGGGAAGATTTATCTGCAGATGTATTCGTTTATGGACGGTACCATGAATGATACATGCGAAAACCTGAGACTGGCCGCGGCTATGGGGTATGACGGCGTGGAGCTGTTCGGGGGAAACTTTGCTGTTCCGGCTGAAGAGATGAAGAGGCAGCTTGAGACATACGGTCTGGAGGCTGTTTCTATGCACGCCCAGACAGGGCAGATCAGGGAGATGATTCCGTATGCCAAAGCCCTTGGCATGAAGTTTATGGGGATAGGCATGGAAGTGATGAAGAATGAAAAAGATGTGTACAGTTTTGCGGATACGCTCAACGAACTGGGCGAAGAGTGTGCTGCCCACGGCATTACTTTGACGTACCATAATCATACACAGGAATTTAATTCATGTAACGGAAAGAGGATCATAGATGTGCTTGTGAGGGATACAGACCCCTCTTATGTCAGCTTTGAACTGGATGCAGGCTGGTGTGCCGCAGCGGGGGCAGACCCAATGTTTCTGGTTAAGCAGTATTCCGGAAGATTTAAGCTGATCCATGTAAAGGAGAGCAGCCGGGTGATCGGCCCTCAGCCGCCCATGGACTTCAGTTCATTTGACAAGGATGCAGATGGGAATCCGGTGCTGCCGGAAGCTGTGAAAAAGAGCATGGAAGAGAGCAGGGCGATCAACTGTCCTGCCGGCCAGGGGCTGGTGGACTGGAAACTGCTGAAAGAGACTGCAGACCAGAATGGATGTGAGGCATATATTGTGGAGAGAGAGACTACATATGCCGGGACCAGGGCGGAGTGCCTGAAGGCGGATATTGATTATTACAGGACGGTAATATAGAATTACTGTATGGGCATCAGGACGTGTAAAGAAACAGCAGCCTGGTGCCCGTTAAAGGAAAGGTTACATCAGTATAACATTAAACTGTGGGAGATCAGGATATGGAAGGAAATATGGATAAGCCGGAAACTATACCGGGAAGTGTACGGCAAAAAGAGTTTAAGGCTGCAATATGTCCAAATTGTGGGGGAGAACTGCAGTTGGATGACAGCAGGGAACAGGCATTTTGTATGTATTGCGGCAGCAAGATTCTTGTGAAAGAAGCTGTCAGGAAGGTATGCGTGGATAATCAGGCAGCAATAGAAAATCTTATGAAAGCGGCGCAGATTGCTTATAAGGCAGGAGATTACCATGAGGCGGAAGAACGTTATTCACGTGTGCTTGAGATGGATCCTGATAATTATGAGGCTGTGTTTTGGGAAGGGGTCTGCCTGGGCCGGGAAAATGATAAAAAGGCCCGGGAACTTGTAAAGTATGCAGAAGTCTCGCTGGAAATGTTCAGTAAGATTTACGAGTCAGATCAAGAAATCCTGCAGAGAAAAAACGACATGGGGAAGGAACTGCTGAAAGTGGCAGAAAAGTGCTGCTACATAAGGTATTATGTAATTAAACTGCTGGACAATCAGATAACATGCAAGAACGCTGAAATGAGAGAGCAGCTGGAATGCTTAATAAATGATACATTACAGAAATCATCCAAATATGATCTTTACTATCTTGGAAGTGGGGAGGTAATCCCCGGGAATGAAATACGGCAGGAATTAGAAAATATTCGGCTGAAGCTAAAGAGATTTGAAGAGCAGGAAAAGGAAGCGCTCAGAGAAGCACAAAGGATCAGGGAGGAGCAGGAACAAAGCCGCTATTGGGCTGAACATTATGATGAACTGCTTGAAGAGACAGAAACTTTGAAGCAGGAAATAATCAAGGACTTAGAAAAAGTTGAGGATTATAGAAAGAAAGCAGATGAATTGATAAGGCAGATCAGAGAGAATAAAGAGACATTTCAAAAGAGTATACATTGGCTGATAGCAAAAAAAATGAATCCATATAGGGGTAAGTACTATGATACCCAGATCCTTATCTCTAATTTGGAAGGGGCCTGTGATGATGCATTGATATATATAAATGAATACGGGAATACAAGGAGCCAGTTGGTATTAAAGGCTTCATATCTTAAAAATGAAGATAGAGAAAATCTGGAAAACTGTTTACCCGATATTCCTGCAGCGAAGGGGATGTTAGAGAAATTAAAAGAACAGGCAGCTGAACTGAATGACGAAATTTCCAGAATAGTTGAGAAAAAGACGCACTTAATAAAGAGAATATTATGCGCAGGTGCTGCCATAATAGCGGTCATAGTTTTTGCATGGGTAAATTATCACTATAGGGTAACAGTGCCTAGAAAAAAGTATAATGAAGGAGTAAATTTATTTTACGAGGGTAATTATACCGAGGCTAAGAAATTATTTGATCAACTGGGATATCAGGAACCTGAATTATTTCAAAATGAAGAACTATTACTAAACAGAACTCTGGAATACTATCTGCAAGGACAGGTACATTTGGAAAGCGGAGATTATAAATATGCAGCAGAGGATTTTGAGAAGGCAGGATATTTTAGGGACGCAAAGGAAATGACTCAGGAATGTTCTTACAAATATGCGGAGGGGGAGCTTAATAATCACAGTTATAATGCAGCGGCAGATGAATTTGAAAAATTGCTGGGATATAAAGATTCGGATGAGCTGTTGATAGATGCTTTATTGTCACAATTTAATTTTTATAGAATCCTTTATAGCTCTTCCAGGCTCGATGAAGTGATGGAGATAAAACAGAGAATAAAAGCTGCTGCAAATGCCAGTTCAAGATGTAAAGAGGCAGTGATAGCTGAGGCAGATAGAATATCGGAAGAGGGAGACTCTGAAAAAGCGGCTGAAATATACCAGATTATAGATTATAATCCAGAACCAGAAATGGCAGACCAGGAAATTATATACCAGTCAGCAAATAAATTGATGGATGACGGAGTATATGTAAATGCGATAAATAAATATCTGAAAATACGTAACTATCAGGATACAGAATATAAGCTGGGATTAGCGTATTATAAACTTTTGCAGTATAAGACGGCATTGGAAATATGGGAAGGCATACAGGATAAGGCTGATTATCCGGAACTGGAGGGATATATTCAAACAGCAAAGGATAAGCTGCAGAAAACAGATGGAAATGAGAGTGACAGCCGCACAGAAGGATTGTTAAAATAAGCAGGCTGATTAAAATGTGTGGTTAATTTAATATGTAGAAAACTTGTAACGATTCAGCAGGTCTGTGCATTTATAAAAATTTCATAATAAAGTAAGAAGCTGTGCGCTCTGATCAATATGCTGCTTTCCAGGCAGACAAGTAAAACCTTGTCACATGGAAATAAGCTTATTGATCAGCAGCGGGCAGCTTTTTAATTATTATTGTTCAAGCGTTAATATTTTTCAGGGAAATCTATTAAAATCTATAAAAGACACACAAAACATATACTTTGAATGATTGAAGCACAGTACAAAACCGAAGATAATGGGGTTATCAATCAAATAGAATTATTTTGCTAAAGGAGGAGAACATGAACCATTATATTCCGGTTAACCTGCGGTGCGAGTATGAGATGAGGCCTATGGGTGTACAAAAGAGTCAGCCTCTGCTGAGCTGGCAGGTAAAGTCAGATGAGAGAGATGCATTTCAGTCGGCATATCAGATAGTGGCTGCATCTGATCAGGAGAAGCTTGAGGGAAAGGTTTATGACCTGTGGGACACAGGGAAGGTTATGGGCGGCCGATGTTATGGGGTTTTATATGAAGGTTCACCGTTAAAAAGCGCCCAGAGAGTCTGGTGGAAGGTATGTATCTGGAATCAGAACGGTGAAGTATCAGGATATAGCGCCCCGGAATGGTTTGAGATGGGGCTGCTTGAGGAAGAAGACTGGAAAGGGAAGTGGATGGGCTTTTTAGGCGGTTTGATAGGAAACGGCATTCTCATGCGCTATTCTTTTAACAGTCTGGGTAAGAAAATAGAGAGGGCCAGGGCATATGTCTGCTGCGCGGGTTATTATGAGCTGCGCATGAATGGTAAGAAGATAGGAGATAAACTGCTGGATCCGGCGCCAAGTGATTACAGCAGGACGCTGCTGTATTCTGCCTACGATATAACAGAGGATGTGAGAACGGGGGCAAATGTGATAGGTCTCATATTGGGCACAGGCTGGGCCGGACAGCCCAAGGTGCTTGTACAGCTCAATATTGAGTATGAGGATGGCAGCATACAGGAGGAATTTACAGACTGGGGAATCGGATGGTGTGTTGCGAAAGGACCTGTGGTCTATAACAGTATCTATGATGGAGAAGACTATGATGCCAGACTGGAGAAGGACGGATGGGATACGCCGGAATATGAATCCCGGTTCCTGAAGGAGCATCAGAGGCCGGATGGATGGATACTGGCCACTGTGGTGGAAGATCCGGGAGGAAAAAGGACCGGGGAACTGCTTCCGCCTGTGCGGGTGATGAAAAGGACAAAGCCTGAATATATCAGGACTTTTAAGGATGGCAGGAAACTGTATGATGCGGGGGAAAATCAGTCAGGATGGGTGAGGCTGACGGCAAAAGGTGAGGCCGGATCCAAAATAACGCTTTCATTTGCTGAAGTATTAGATGAAAGCGGTGATCTGGACAAGAGGGCTCTGCGTCTGGCCAGATGCGAGGATAGCTATATTCTGAGAGGAACTGGAAAAAGCGAGGAGTATGCCCCCAGGTTTACTTATCATGGATTCAGGTATTTCACAGTAAAGATTGAGGGGGAGGCAGAGATATCTGAACTGACAGCAGAATACATAAGGAGCAGTGTCAAACAGAATGCAGTATTTAGCTCTGATGATGAATTTCTGAACAGGCTGGCAGCAGTCATGAGGCATACAGACGGATGCAATCTGATGGGGATACCTACAGACTGTGACCAGAGGGATGAACGCCATGGATGGACTACGGACACTACTTCACGGGCGGAAGGCTGTACATATCACTATGATATGGGAAGCTTTTTTGAGAAATGGGCCAGGGATGTCTATGACACGCAGGATACAAAGGGGTATTTTGCGGATACAGCTCCGTTCAGATGGGGACGCAGGCCCTGTGACCCTCAGGTAAATACTCCGGTCAGCCTTGTTCTACTGATGTATGAGGTGTATGGAGACAGGCGGATATTGGAAGAGTGCTATGACAGTATGATGAAATACCTGATGGTTCTTTTAAAAGAGGCCGACGGCTACCTGATTTCCAGGACAGGTTTTGGGGAATGGGCGTGCCCCAGGGAAGAGTGCATCAGGGAAGAGTACGGAGCCGGCGCTGCATCTAAAAATGTCACTCCCACACTTGTATCTACGGCGTATCTGTATTATTCCATATCACAGATAAAAGAGATAGCCCGGATACTGAAAAAAGACGATATACAATATCTGGAAGGGCTTCAGGAGACAGTCCGGCAAAAATATAATGAGCGGTTCTTAAATAAAAAGACGTTCCAGTATGATATGGGGAGTCAGAGCGCAAATGCACTTTCTCTGGCCCTGGGGCTGGTACCCGGGGAATATAAGGACGCAGTGGCAGATAACATAGCAGCAGATATCAGAAAGCACAATGGGCATATGACGACAGGAAACATGGGAACAAAGGCTCTGCTGGAAGTGCTTTGCCAGGCGGGAAGAGACGATGAGGCTTATGAGATCATGACAGTGAGGACAGCGCCGGGGTTCGGCTACATGCTGGATAAGGGAGCGACAACAGTCTGGGAACGATGGGAGGCAGATGAGGACAATAATATCATGAACTCCAGAAATCATCCCATGCTGGCTGCAGTCTGTGTATGGTTTTATAAATATCTGGGAGGGATCCGGGTACAGCCCGGAAGCAGCGGTCTGCAGCAGCTTGTCATAAGACCTTCAGTGCCGGAGGGATTAAACAAGGTGCATGTACAGATGGAAATACTAAATGGTGAAGTGACATCCTCCTGGAGGAAAGAAAAGGAGAACTTCATTTTGGAGGTGACAGTGCCGTTTAATACAAGGGCCCAAATATACATACCCGGGAAATGCGGGAGTGTCAGCCGTATTCTTTTTAATGGAGAAGTTACGGAGATAAAAAAGGCCGGAGAAGACAGACATGACTGCATTTTTGAAACAGGCAGCGGTAAATACACATTTATAACTAAAAGATGAAAGGAACAGGGGCGATGGATATTAAAATGAAAGATTCAATTACAAAAGGGAAGTTAAAAATATCATTTGACAGAGGAGGAGCAGAAGAGGGCAAAGCACACAGAAGGCCGTACAGGGAAAGGATCAGCCTGACAGATGGTGCCACGGAGAGGCTTGTCCTGGAGTCTTTTCCACATGCGGCCAACCTGCTGGACGACAGGTTATTTGCAGTATATTATCAGGATGACAGCAGGACAGAGGAGATCGATTGTACAGATGGAAATGCAAAGATCCGCATAGAGCATCCTGACTATACTCTGGTCCGGGAAGTGAGTATGGACAGGATACTTATGAAGGGAAACAACTGGACAGCAGAAAATGCAGATAATGTGATAAATTTCAGAGTGACTCTTACTGCCAGGAAAAAACTGGATCTCAGGGCAATAGAAGACAAGTGGAATTATATGATCCCCAAACGGGAAAGTGATACAGAGCTGGAAGGGCCTCTTGACTTTGTCTGGAGCCAGAGGATCAAGACATTCAGGACAGATGTTGTTTCCCACTACAACTTCCGCACCCCTGCAGTGATGATGCAGCAGAATGAGATATTTGCCGGTATCATCGCAGGGCTTGAGGGAATCACAGAGGAAGATCTGGCAGCTATGCCTCTGGGAATGGATCTGGATGTTACAGAAAATGAACACCCATGGTTCTCATATGGAGGAATCGGCATCAGGGGAGTGGATCCTGACCAGCCCTGCGAAGCAGGACATACCCACATCGTGAGGGGAAGCGACAAGTCTTTTATCCAGATCCATCTGGCATCAGGGGAGTCATGTACGTACTGTTATTCAATTATGGTAAGTGATGAGAAGCCGAAGCTGGGATACCGCAGGGCAGTGAGATATATCTGGGAGCGGTACAGCGCTTACAGGGATAAGACAAGCAGAGGGCTTGCTGAAAATATACGTTTTCCGGGAATCTTTACTTTAAAGGAGTGGGAAAAGGAAGTATGGGATAAAAGAGCTGTAGAAGACTACTATACATATGAAAAGAATGGAAGGACAGTAGGGGCAATAACCGGAAAACGGCAGGGCGAATGGTTCAGCCGGACCGACTATAAGCATGATGCATGGTTTGCATGCTGGCTTCAGGAGCTGGTTACAGGTTATGGGATGTACCGTTATGGAGAAAAGACTGGCAGGAGGGAGTGGACAGAACGCTCTGAGCAGATCCTGGATTTGATATTGAGCGCTCCGAGGACAAAGGGGATGTTTCCTGTCATATGCTATCTGGAAGAAGATGGGGAAGAGACATGGCTTCGGGATGACGGATGGGCCGGATACAGGAACGAGTTCCACACGCTGCAGATGTCGTATACGGCATGGCTTCTTGTATGCTGGGCCAGGAGTGTATTTCCGCAGCGGAGGCAGGAGATATTAGATTTCTGTGTACCCTATGGAGAATTTCTGGCCCGGGTGCAGCATGAAGACGGCTGTATCCCATCCTGGTTCGATGAGGAGGGAAATCCCAGCCGGCGGCAGTTCCGCGATTTTAATGCTGAGACTGCCGCAAGTGCCATTTTCCTGCTGGAACTGGGAGAAATCACAGGCAGAGAAGATCTTACGGCCTGCGGTATGCAGGCGGTGGAGTTTGTGGAGAGATATGTGCGCCCGCGTCAGAGATGGTTTGATCTGGAGACATTTCTGTCATGTGCCAAGAAGCCTTTCAGCTTCTATGACGGATATACAGCCCAGTACCCACAGTGCAACCTGTCGGCTATTTTTGCCTCGTTTGCTTATCTGAAGCGAAGCCGTATCACAGGGGATCCTGCCCATCTGGAAGCGGCCCAGGAGGTTTTGGACTATCTGCTGCTGACACAGCAGGTATGGGACCACCCAGGAATAAAAATAGACACATATGGCGGATTCACAGTACAGAATACAGACAATGAATGGAATGATGCGAGGGAAGCATTATGTGCAATCCTGCTTTATGAATATTATATTGATACCGGAAGGTGGGAATATCTGGAGAGAGCAGCGGCCGCCATGCAGGATGGATTCCAGAACCTACCGTATGAGAACTGGGCACACTGTGGTTACGAGGGCATGCAGTACGATTCCAGCCTTCTCTGGGGCTGCGGCATCATACTGACAGCGGCAGAATACCTGGATAAGAAGATGGGGATGATTTTTGCAGATCCTTCAAAGGAAAAGGCGCTGGGGCTTTGGGGGATTAAAGTGAAGGAGGCCTGTTTTACAGATAACGAGCTCCATATTCAGGCCGAAATACCACAGAGCCTCCGGACAGATGAAATAGTCTTTAAGATCCGGGGCAAAGACACAGAAAAGTACAGAGTTTTTCTGAATGGGCAGAGCAGATAAGTATTTCAATTTTATTTCCCGTTTTTATCAGGGTCATCTACAAGAGGGATATGTATAGTTATCTTAGTTCCGGCTCCTGCCTGGCTTTTTATAATGAAGTCATGGCGGCCTTCAAACAGGTAATTCAGCCTGCCGGCTATGTTGTTGATGCCAATAGGCCGCACTCTGGCTCTTCTGTCTGCATCAGTGTCGTCAGAGGCGAGAAGCAGTTTATCTGCATATTCCTGGTCCATACCCACACCGTCATCAAGCAGCACGATCTCCATGAGATCCTGCTGCTTTTTCATGGTGAGTGTGATCGTACCGGGTTTATCATCGGTGCAGATCCCATGAATTAGAGAATTTTCTACCAGGGGCTGCAGTATGTTCCTGGGAATATAATATCCTTTCAGCTCAGGCTGGAATTCCAGATGGAATTGAAAACGGTCCCTGTATCTGTATTTCTGTATGATGATGTACTGACGGATGACCTCAGCCTCATTCTCACACCGGGCATACAGAGGAGAATGTCCGAGATGGATACTGTCCTGAAGCAGATAGATAAAGGCACCTGTCATCTGTATGATATCCTGGCACTGTTCTTTTCGGGCAAGATAAATAATAGAGTTCAGTGTATTGTAGATAAAGTGGGGATTGATTTTAGCTACCAGCAGTTCAAAGGACAATTTTTGGGAGCGCTCTGTCTCTTCAATAGACGTCCGGATATGCTCCCTGATGGACACGGTCATCAGATTAAAGCCCTCTGAGATATTAGTAAGCTCACTGGAACCGGTGAGCTGTACACTTGTGTCCAGATTGCCAAGCCTGACCTGGTCAATGGCACTGCTTAAGCCGCCGATCTGTGCTGTTATCTTGTTCAGAAGAGGGTAGAGGCAGAACAGGATACACAGGATTATAAAAAGCATGATAATGATACCGATCACAACGTAGGAGCCCTGGAGAAAATGTATGGACTGGGACATGTCGGCGGCAGTGACCAGATACCACCCGGTGGAGGGAAGATACTGGGAAATATAATAGTTTCCGCCTATTTTCTGGGAGTTGGAGGTGATGGCGGATGCAGCCTCCATAAATTCAGATTCATCACCTGATGAGAGATACAGCAGTTCTCTGTCCTGGTTCAATATGGCTATCTGGCTGAATATATTTGACTGGTTTTTCAGCTTGTAGATGAGCTGGTCAAAGTTCAGGTTGATGATAAGCCTTCCAATCGTCAACTGGTGATCTCTTGTAATGCTGGTGACAGGGCAGACATAGCTTACAAGCTGCACAGGCTGTGAGCTGTTTATAGTGACCGGGAATGTATAATTATCAGTAAAGCCGCGGAAATCCATGACGGAGCTTCCTCCAAGTGCATGCTCCTCAAACCATTCCAGAAAATCATTGCTGTTAGGACTTGTATTCCAGTAGCCCCTGTGTGAATTAGAGACAATACAGAAGCTCTGGACATAGTCATGCAAAAGTACGCTTTTTTCTATGGAGGACATCATAGAACGCACAGAAGTCACCTCATCGGATACAGACTCCTTCTGCTCCCTGATGAGGAATTGCTGCACATTTTCATTGATAGCCAGGATCTTGCTGGCCTGTTCTGCATCCTCCTGGGCATCGCTGATATAATAGGCCAGCAGCTGCATATCATCCTTTCCGCGGCTTTCCAGTGAAAAGCGGAGGATATCTGAGATAACAAATAAGATAGAGACAGAAAGGACCAGAAATATGATGCTGATGCTCAGGACCATTCTGCTTAAGATTCTGAATTTTAAACTGTGATTCATTTAGTACACCTCTATATAGAAAAATGTTCTGCCCTGTATTCATTGGGGGTACGGCCTGTCATTTCCTTGAATATCCTGCTGAAATACTGGCTGTTTGTGATGCCTATGCTCTCAGATACCTCGAAGATCTTCATGTTTGTCTTAGAAAGCAGTTCTTTTGCCTGTTCTATCCTGTATTCATTTAAATAGTCATGGAATGTCCGGCCCGTATCCTTTTTAAATTTCTGTCCCAGATACATGGAGCTGCTCTTTAGAGTGGCGGATATATCAAGAAGGGACGGGCTGAGGTTATAATTCTGCCGGATATACCGGATCATGTAATTAGTAGAGGGAGAGTATTGCTGCTGCCGCTGTACTTCCTCATATATTTTTTTGAAGTGCTCCTGTACCTGGGGGAGGATGTCCGGCGCATAAGTGCAGGTGAGGCCGTCAAGGAGATGTTCTTCTCCGAGGTCCCGAAAGAGATGCCTGATCCCGGAACAGAGAGAAGACAGGAATACGGCATCCTTTGTTTTAAGCAGATGCTCAAAGCAGTCTGACAGCTGTATGTAAAACTGCTGGTTATGGGAAAGAAAATTCTCACGGTCCAGAAAAACCGTATCAGGTGCCGGCAATGCCGAGGCTTCTGACGGAATACGGCTCAGGTCAATGATATTCTGGCCGGGCCAGAAGCGGTAATCCCCGGCATGTGACTCTAACAGCTTAAAGTCGTCATGGAGACCGGAAATTACCGTTTCCCGGCCCAGGTGTACGGCAAAAAAAGGAGTTTTGGCCGTCTGCAGCATAATGTCCAGAAGCCTTCTGACGAACAGGCCAAGCCGGGCCAGGTAACCCCTTCCGGCCTTTTCTTCCGGGCTTATTCCAATAAATACGGCGAGATTGGAATGGCAGATCAGTAAGTCCAGGATCTTCATCTGAGGTTCATTCAGTGTACAAAAGGCAGAGGAGTGGGGCTGGCGTATTTGATCTTTGGTGCTGTCTGTCTGAAAGACAGGTGTAACCGGGGAGAGAAGAAGGAGCACAAAGGAATCCCGGTAGGCGGCCAGGTGTTCCAGCGTATCTTCCGGTAAGACTGCATTCTGTTCCAGGATATCACGCAGCAGAAGGCGGTTTCCAAGACGCTGTGAAAGCCTCTTTTTTTCAATTGTTTCTCTGGCCTGGAACAACACCTCCAGAAGGCGGGAGGGTGTCATCTGATGCTTCACCAGGTAGGAGAGAGCTCCGATCTCCACTGCGCCCTGGGCGTAAGAAAAATCCATATATCCGCTTAAGATTATGATCACCACGTCAGGAAAAAGCTCCCTGATCTGCCTGGACAGCCGGATACCGTCAGTGTCAGGCAGGGAGACGTCCATAAATACGATATCCGGACAGACAGACCTGACAAGCTTCATGGTCTGCATTCCATTATAAGCATAACCGGAAACGTGAAATCCATTTGCCTCCCAGTCGATCAATTCCCGCATATCTTCTATAACCAGATCTTCATCATCTATAAGTATTACATTCAGCTTTCCATCCATTGAGTTAACTCCTTTAGCGTTTGTGTGAAGCAGGTCTGATGCCTATGCACATATCATAGCACAAATATATAGATACTACACAGAAACTATAGTTTGAATAATTGTTTTTAGTCATGTTACAGCTTAAAATCTAACTATGTTCAAGAAATAAATGCACATAGAGAAGGGAGAACTGAAAATGAGGTACAAAAATCTGAAAAAGCTGGCGGCAACGGGAACTGTGATTACTGTAATCTGCTCTGCACTGGCGGGATGCGGTACATCGGGGGGTGTATCATCTGAAGCCGATAAGGGAAGCAGTGAGGCTGTGAAAACGGAGGCGGCAGGAGATCTGTCAGAACCTAAAAAAGAGACAAAGGGGGAGGGAACAGAGACAATCACTATGTGGGGATGGAACGCGGGAGATATAGAGAAGATCTTTAATGCGTATAAAGAAGAGACAGGAGCTGACGTATCACTTGATTATGTGACTGTCCAGCAGGAGGAATCTTTCCAGAAGCTGCAGACTACCATCAGTGCAGGGCTGGACCTTCCGGATATCGTGCCCAGCGAGGTGAATCAGAGGGGGACGATGCTCTCACTTGATATATGGGAGGATCTGAGTGCGGCCCCATACAACTTTGATAAGAGCCAGATATTTGAATATGAGATCCCACTGTGCAGCAATGAAAAAGGTGAGCTGTGTGCGCTCCCATGGGATGTGAGCACTGCAGGGCTGGCTTATAAGAGGGATCTGGCAAAGGAATATCTGGGTACAGATGATCCTGATGAAATATCGGCAATGTTTCAGACATGGGATGAATTTTTAGAGAAAGGAAAAGAAATCAGGGAGGAAAGCGGCGGAAAGGTATACATGTTTGCAAGTCTTACAAATGTGAAGCAGATCATGGACGGGCAGAACCCGCAGCCGATCGTGCAGAATGATACGCTTGACATGACCTCTGTAAAAGAGACTCTGAACTGGATGATCAAATTCAGGGACGAGGGCATTGTGGACAATATATTGGAATCCTCAACTGCATACAGCGCATCCTATGCGGATGATCTCCACATCTTTTATCCGTGTGCGGGCTGGACGCCTAACTACGTCATCCAGCCAAACGATCCGGAGGGGGCAGGAAACTGGGGGCTGACCGTGCCGCCTCAGGGATGCTTCAGCTGGGGCGGATCAGCCTTCATGATACCAAGGGATGCAAAGCACAAACAGGCGGCGTATGATTTTATCTCATGGATGAATACAGAAGAAGGAACGAGGACACAGAGAGAAGTGGTAAATTACAATACTTCCAATGTGGAGGCTTATAAGGATCCGGAATTTGCAGCGCTGTATGACGAATGGTTCGGCGGGCAGAATATTGGTGAACTTCTGTTTAACAAGGCAATGGAAAACATACAGGTACGTCCGGTGAGCACTCATGATGCAACCATAATGGAAGTATGGTCAATGGTTACAGAAGCGGTGAACAGTGATTCTTCTATTGACTTTGAGGCAGCCTGCACCATGTTTGAAAATGAGATGTACACTCTGGCTCCGGAACTGAAAAAATAGGCAGACACAGGCTGCGGACAAAAAATAAATGAAAAGCCCCGGCATATAGGCAGGCATCACCGTCATATACGCCGGGGCAGTTAAAGGAAAGGGGTGTTTAAAATGGCGGTACCCAAGGTAAAAGCATCAGGCAGTACTGGGGGGAGGCGCAAGATAAGGAGCAGGCAGGTGTGGCCTTATATGTTTATCCTGCCATTCTTTGTTATTTACATTGCATTTAACTGTTATCCGCTTATCTACACGTTTTTTATCAGCCTGAATGAATGGGATGGATTTACTGAGCCTGTCATGACAGGGCTGTCAAACTATAAAAATATATTTACGGAAGATCCGTATTTCCTTAAATCGATAGGAAATACGCTGCTGTTTATGGCTTTTGATATTCCTATTGTTATTTTAGGCGGATTACTCCTGGCATCTGCATTTAATAATAGAAAGCTGAAGGGAGCTAATTTCTTTCGGACAGCTGCCTTTTTACCATACATTACCATACCTGTCGCCATCGGCGTATTATTCAGCCTGCTTTTTGACTGGAATTCAGGCACTATAAATGAGCTGCTTGCCAGGGCGGGGCTGATCAGCAAGCATATTAATTTTCTGGGGACTCCTTCCCTGGCAAGGATGATAGTCATTCTGATGATCTGCTGGAAGTATATAGGGTACCATATGATATTCTTCAACGCAGGTATATCAGGCATATCTATGGAATTATATGAAGCGGCGGATGTGGATGGGGCCAGCGGCTTTACAAAATTCACAAGGATCACGATTCCTCTGCTTAAGCCGATTATCGAATATCTGGTGATCATGAATATCATATGGGGCTTCCAGCTGTTTGATGAACCTAAGGTACTGTTCAGCTCATGGACTTCGTCAACAGGTGCTTCCAGTCTTGTAGGGGGACCGCTGAAATCCTGCATGACTGCCATCTGGTATATTTACGATACATCATTTGGATCACAGATGCGCTATGGCAAGGGAGCAGCGGCGGCATACGGGACATTTATGTTCATCCTGGTATTTTCGCTGGCAGCCTTTATTGTAATGAAAATTCTTGGGAGAAAGGACAGGGACGGCAGATGAAAACTCAAAAAGTAAAAAATATAATAATTTTTGTAATCATGGTTCTTGTAGCTCTTATCTGCCTGCTCCCATTCTACTTCATGATCATCATGAGCACCCAGTATACAGAGGATATCTACAAGGGAATAACATTCCTTCCGGGCAGCTATCTGATAGAGAACCTGAAGACGGTATTTAATGCACATTTTGAAATGTATTATAAAAACAGTATTATCGTGGCTGTGTCAGCTACGGCGCTGTCCCTGTTTGTGAGCACCCTCTGCGGATTTTCATTTGCCATGTACGAGTTTAAAGGCGCCAGGTTCCTGTTTGCATTTGTTTTAGTGACAATGATGATCCCAACGCAGCTGGGGCTGGTGGCTTTTGTGGTGGAGATGAAGAGTATAGGGTGGATGAATACACTGCTTCCTCTTATTGTGCCTCCGGCTGCGACAGGCTTTGGGGTGTACTGGATGAAAAATTTTATAGGCAGCAATTTCCCGAAAGAATTGATGGAGAGCGCCAGAATTGACGGAGCGGGAGAACCCAGGATACTTTTTTCCATAGCTGTTCCATGTATTAAACCGGCGATCGCCTCACTTGGACTTATGAATTTCGTGACAAACTGGAATTCTTTTTTAGTACCGCTGATCGTGCTGAATAAATCAGATACATACACAGTCCCGATTGGGATCATCAACCTGAATTCTGCCTACAGGAATGACTTGGCGGCAAAGATCACGGCGCTCAGTATCGGCATCATCCCCCTGCTTATTCTATTTATGCTGACAGCTAAGACCTTTATAAGCGGGATCACAATGGGAGCAGTAAAAGAATAGCGGCAGTGAAACTTCTGCCAATACCAGAGAGGAGATCATAAGAAAAATGGAAAAAAGGACATTCAGCAACCCCATCCTGCCCGGTTTTTACCCTGATCCTTCCATATGCAGGGTTGGAGAGGACTACTATATGGTGACATCATCTTTTGTATACTTTCCGGGCCTTCCTGTGTTCCACAGCAGGGATCTTGTACATTGGGAACAGACAGGCCATGGAATAGAAAGGCCGGGACAGCTGGATTATAAGAATTGTGAAACTTCACTTGGATTGTGGGCGCCCACAATCCGGTGGCACTGCGGAAAATTTTACATTATAAACACATTTGTGTCAGAGGGAAGGGAAGCCAGAAGGGATAACTTTATTATCACAGCAGACTCACCAGAAGGACCATGGAGTGATCCCATATTCATAGAAGGCGCTGACGGGATCGATCCCAGTTTATTTTTTGATGATGACGGCAGAGTGTGGTATACAGGTAATTTCATAACCGGGGAAGCGCTGTATGAGGGGCATCATGGTATCTACCTGTGTGAACTGGATGCAGATACCTTTCAGTTTAAAGGGGAGCGCACGGTCATCTGGGATGGTGCAGCCACCAGAAGTAAATGGATCGAGGCGCCTCATCTTTATAAAAAAGACGGTTACTATTATCTGATGGTGGCTGAGGGAGGGACCTTTGTAAACCACAGCGTAATGATGGCAAGGTCAGAACAGATAGAGGGCCTATACGAGCCCTGCCCCAGGAACCCTATCCTCACCCACAGGCATATGCCCCTTGATATACCTGTCTCTGTAGTAGGGCATGGTGACCTGTTTGAGACGCAGAATGGAGAGTGGTGGATGGTGCTTCTGGGAATCCGTACCTACCAGGAGACTCATTTCAACACAGGAAGGGAAACTTTTCTGATACCAATGCGTTGGGCGTCTGACGGCTGGCCGATGGCGGATAATGAGACTGGAATGGTAAATATAGAAGAGAGGCTTCCAAATCTAAAGCAACACCCGGTACTGCCGCTGCCCTCCTGGGACTCTTTTGGAGAGGACTCGCTGTCCTTCCAGTGGAATACTATTCATCCGCCCGGGGAGCCATTTTATTCGCTTTCCAAGAGGAGCGGCTGGCTGAGGCTTTATCTGAAAAAGGAGACAATGGAAGAGATATGCTGTCCGTCATTTATAGGAAGAAGGCAGCAGCATAAGAGTTTTTTGGCCAAAACCCTGATGGAATTTGTGCCGGAGAATGAAAATGAAGAATGCGGTATCTGCCTGGTGCAGGATGACAGATATCATTACAGCTTCGTGACAGGTATGAGAGACGGCAGACAGGTAATCAGGCTGTACAAAGTGGAGGATTCTAAAAAGGAGCTTGCGCGCGAACTGGCTACAGACAGAAAATACACAGAAGATAGCGGGGAATGCCGGCAGAAAATAGCCGGGCAGATATACTTCACTGTATTCTGCACAGGAGAGACATATGAGTTTTATTACGGGTATAAGGAAAATCAGATGATCCCATTCCAGAAAGACATGGAGGCAAGCCTGCTCAGCTCCGATGTAAATGAAGGATTCACGGGTGCATATCTGGGGCCATATGCGACTTCAAACGGTAAAGAGTCAGATGCTTACGGCGATTTTGACTGGTTTGTATATCAGGGGTTATAGGAGGATATTATGGAAAAGACAATGAAGCAGGCGGTCATGACGGATATAAGGAAAGTAGAAATCCGCAGAGCTGCCATACCGGTGCCAAAAGATAATGAAGTGCTTGTGAAGATAGAACATGTGGGGATCTGCGGGTCAGACCTGCACTATTATGAATCTGGCAGGATTGGCGATTTTGTTGTGGAGCCTCCCTTTGTGCTGGGGCATGAGGCCAGCGGGATAGTGGTAGAGACAGGAAAAGATGTAGAAAGCCTGAAGCCCGGAGACAGAGTGGCATTAGAGCCGGGAAAAACATGCGGAGAATGTGAATTTTGCAAAGCCGGGAAATACAATTTGTGTAAAGATGTAGTATTTTTTGCAACACCTCCTGTAGACGGTGTATTCCAGGAATATGTGACTCATGAGGCGTCCCTGTGCTTTAAACTTCCGGAAGGCATGAGCACGGTTGAAGGAGCGCTGATAGAGCCTCTGGCTGTGGGATTCCATGCGGCTATGCAGGGAGGGGCCAAAATAGGCCAAACTGCTGTGGTGACAGGCGCAGGCTGCATAGGGCTGGTGTCTCTTCTGGCATTAAAGGCCATGGGGGTATCCAGAGTTTTCGTGGTGGATGTAATAGAAAAAAGGCTTCAAAAAGCGCTGGAGCTTGGCGCTGACCAGGTGATCAACGGGAAGGAAGAGGATGCCGTGAGACGGATCATAGAGCTGACCCAGGGAAAAGGGTGTGACTTGTCGGTCGAGACTGCCGGCTCAGAAATAACAGCCTCCTGTCTCATCAAAGCATCCAGGAAGGGAGCGGTGATAGTCTTTGTCGGCTATAGCGCCAGCGGAATGATGAATCTCCCAATAGGGACAGTTCTGGATAAGGAACTTACACTAAAATCTGTTTTTCGTTACAGGAATATATATCCCCTGGCAATAGAAGCGGTTGCCGGGAAAAAAGTGAATATCCAAAATATAGTAACGAATTATTTTGAACTGGACGATATCCAGGAGGCGTTAGAGGAATGCGTTGAGAATAAGGCTGAGATAGTGAAGGGGGTTATACGGGTAGGGTGAATTGCTGCGCAGTGGGGCGGCGGCCGCTGTGCTTTCAGAAAGTTAACAGTTAACAATTATGATGATACAGAGTTTCCGCTTCTTCCTTGACAAGCTATGAAATAGCCTATCGCATTTATGAGGAGGATGATAAAGTCGTCGTTGTAATATTGGCAGGTACACGTGAGAATTTTTATGAGGAATTAAAACGTTATATGAAATAATGTGTATCTATTCAGCAGGTCTGTGCATTTACTGCACAGATCGTAAGAAAATGATTCAAGGGTGCAAAAATCCCATCGCCGAAGGCGATTTTAAATGGATTTTTATATGTAATTGTGAAGGTACTGAACAATTACAATAATGTTTAGAATAAGAAATAGTAAGGCCGTTGCTAATATAAGCAACGGTTTTTTTAGAGCATTGTGAGACATGGATATAAAACGGTTTAATTACGGGGATAATAATAAAAAATGATAATAAAAAATGTAAAAATAACCGCATACAATCCAATAAAAACTAAAATAAGGTTCACAAACGGTGATTTAAATGGTATTATATATATAACAAAAGTGGATAAAAGGAGGAATATTTTATGACGATTCAGGAAATGAAACAGCTGAAGCAGGAGCGGGGATATACATATGCCCAGATCGCGGATCTGTCCGGCGTGCCGCTTGGGACGGTTCAGAAGATTTTTAACGGTGAGACGAAGAGTCCCAGGTATGATACTCTCACTGCGCTTGAGCGGGTGTTTGCGGAGCCGATGGTGGTGAGGGAAACTTCGGCCTATGGAGCAGAGAGGAAGCCCGGCACATATACCATAGATGATTATCGTGCGCTGCCGGATGAACAGAGGGTAGAATTGATCGATGGATACTTTTATGATATGGCATCACCCACAACCTTTCATCAGCTCATGGCAGGCGAAGTATACCGGCAGGTAGCAAATTACATTATGGAGCAGGGCGGAGCCTGTACGCCCTTTATCTCACCCATAGACGTCCAGCTGGACAACGATGAGAAGACAATGATCCAGCCGGATGTGATCATTGTGTGCAATCCGGACCAGATTGAAAGACGTAACATAATGGGCGCCCCGGATTTTGTCCTTGAGGTTATTTCACCGGGGACTAAGCACAGGGACTATATTACAAAACTGTATAAATATGAACAGGCGGGAGTGCATGAATACTGGATCGTAGATCCCTACAAGAAGAGAGTGCTGGTATATTTTTTTAAAGGTGAGGTTTCACCAGCAATCTATCCCATTGATGCAGATATTCCGGTAAATATTTATGAAGGAAAGCTGACCCTTAAGTTTCAGCAGATTGCAAAATGGGCCGTGAGTGTGTCCTGACTTACTGAGGATAAAATAAACTGTATAAAATTTCGTAAATTATACATACTAAAAAGGCAGCAAAACTGCCGTTTCATTTCCGCGGACAAATAGTAACGATTGAAGTAATTATTCAGCAGGTCTGTGCATGTAACTGTGAAGGCATCGAACAGTTTCCGATGGAAATAACGGATTATGACAGATAAGAAGGTGAACCATGGAATCTATATGGGAGATGACAACTGAGATACCTGGGCGGGAGCAGCTTTCCGGAGGCAGAAACGTCCAGGCTGCTGTGATAGGAGGCGGCCTTGCAGGGATCCTCACGGCTTACTTTTTAAAACAGGCGGGAATGGATGTGCTGGTCATAGAAGGCAGCAGGATCGGAAGCGGGCAGACGGGGAGAACTACGGCCAAGATCACAGTTTCCCACGGACTGATCTATGAGAACCTGATCCGCGAGATGGGACTGGGGAAAGCCCAGCAATATGCGTTCGCAAATCAGGAGGCTCTGCGCCATTATAAAAGACTGATAGAAGAGAAAAAAATTGACTGTGACTTTGAGGAGTGCACCTCATATCTGTACTCGGTAATGGAAGAAAAAGAGATATGGGAAGAGACCAGGGCGGCTGAAAAACTGGGCCTGGGCGCCAAGTTTACTCTTCAGACAGAGCTGCCTTTTCAGGTGAGGGCAGCTATAGCGTATAAGGATCAGGCCAGATTCCATCCGCTCAAGTTTTTAAAGGCAGTTTCGGAGGAACTTGATATTGTGGAAAATACTCCTGTGGAGCGTGTGGAGGGCGGCGTCATAGAGACTAAATATGGGAATGTGAAGGCGGAACATATTATATTCGCTTCTCACTTCCCTTTTATCAATGTTCCGGGTTTCTATTTTATGAGGATGCATCAGGAGAGAAGTTATGCGGCGGCATTTACCGGATGCCCCCGGATGAAGGATATGTATCTTGGGGTAGACCCTTGTCCTGGCAGCCATGTGGGGAATTATGACGGCAGGGCGCTGTCATTCCGAGGTTATGGGGATTATCTGCTTTTAGGCGGTTATGGGCACCGTACCGGAGAAAATGAAGCAGGAGGACAGTACAAACGCCTGGAGGAAGCGGCGAATTCCTACTGGCCCGGCTGCCGGCTTAAGACGGCCTGGTCCGCCCAGGACTGCATGACAATAGATGAGGTGCCGTATATCGGGAAATATTCTGCCAAGACTGCCAACTGGTACGTGGCCACCGGGTTTAGGAAATGGGGAATGACCTCATCTATGGCAGCAGCGACTGTCATTACAGGTATGATCACAGGGGCCGGGGTGCCATATGCTGAGGTCTTCAGCCCGCAGCGGTTCCAGCTTGGCACGGCAGTTCCGGAGATGTTTAAAGAGGGCGTTCATTCGGCGAAGAGCCTGATAGCCCAGAATTTTTCTCTGCCAAAGGAAAAGGTGGATGAGATACCTGCCGGACATGGGGGAGTAGTTCAGTATCAGGGAGAAAAGGTGGGCGTATATAAGGATGAAAGCGGTGAGCCTCATTTTGTGACTACCAGGTGTCCCCATCTGGGCTGTCAGCTCACATGGAATCCGCAGGAATTGAGCTGGGACTGCCCATGCCACGGTTCGAGATTTGATTACAGGGGAAATCTGCTGGATAATCCGGCACAGGAGGGAATCTGCGATGAAACAATTTCATGGGAGAAATAAAAAGAGCAGTTACTTTGAGGGATGGTACCTGAAACATCAGTCAGGGGAAGATACGGTGTGCTTTATCCCTGCATTTCATGTGGATGAAAGAGGGGAAAGATCTGCCTCTCTCCAGGTCATTGTAAATGAAAAAACAGGCTTCATGGAATACCCGGCGTCCAGATTCTATGCATCGGAAAGCGGATTTTACTGCCATATCGGAAACAGCAGGTTTTCCATTAACAGCATTGAGGTTGATTTTGAGTGTGAGGGAATGCGTGTAAAAGGCAAAATAGAATACAGTCAGGTAAAGCCTCCCAAGAAGGATATCATGGGTCCCTTTGCGGCAGTCCCGTTTATGCAGTGCTACCACGGTATACTGAGCATGTCCCATGAGCTTAAAGGCGAGCTTGATATAAACGGCAGGACGGTTAATTTTGACGGGGGCAGAGGATATATAGAAAAAGACAGGGGCACTTCATTCCCATCTGCCTACACATGGCTGCAGTGCAGCTGGGGGGAACGTGCAGGTCACAGCCTTATGCTGGCAGTGGCGGAAATACCGCTTCCGGGCTTCGCAGGGCATCCTGTGGCCGGAAGGTTATGTAAGGACAGTCAGATCACTAAGAGTCCAGGGACGTTTACAGGTATTATCTTTTCAGCACTGATCGGCGGAGAGGAGTACAGGATAACTACCTACAAAGGGGCCAGGATCATAAAAAATGACGGAAATGAGATATGGATCAGGCAGAAGGACCTGCTGCTTAAGGTAAGGATGTATGAGACATCCGGGCAAAGCAGTAAGGAGACCGCAGGGAGGGAAAAAGGCGGAGGAATTGCCCTGAGAGCTCCCCGGTGGGGCAGAATGTCTCAGTTTATCATGGAGAGGCCCAGATGCCGGGTCAGATGCCGTCTGACTTCAAACGGGAAACCTGTTTTCGACATGACGAGTGAGAAAGCGAGCGCGGAGAGAAGAGAAAGGGGAAACTTGCGATAAAGAATTCAAATACCTGATAGACAAAGGCGGTCAAGCTGTGATAGGATAGAGCCGGAAGTCAAATATCGCGCAGCTGCAGGCCGCCAGGGAATATGGCAGCTGCTAATTTTTAAGGGGAGTAACACGAAATGAAGATAACCTATATTTATCACAGCTCATTTCTGGTGGAGTGCAGTTCTGTATATCTTCTGTTTGATTACTTTAAGGGCACGCTTCCGCCGATGAACAGGGAAAAGCCTCTTTATGTATTTGCATCCCACAGGCATGGCGATCATTTTTCACCTGCGATCTTTGATCTGCCGAAGCTGTTTCCAAAGGCCGTATTTATCCTGTCAGATGATATACGTAAGGGCAGGGTGCCTGATGAAATGATGGACAGGACCGTATTTATGGGGCCGGATATGAAGAGGGAAGCAGGCCAGATCATTGTTGAGACTGTCAGATCCACTGATGAAGGGGTGGCATTTCTGGTAAGTGCAGGCATGGATACAGTCTATCATGCAGGAGATCTGAATGACTGGACATGGGAAGGCGAGCCGGAAGAAGACAATGAGAAGATGAGCCGGGAATACCGGGAATACACAGACAAGCTGAAGGGCCGTGAGATTGACGCGGCATTCCTGCCTCTTGACGGAAGGCTCGAACAGCACTATGCAAGAGGAATAGAATATTTCATGAGGAGCGTGGGAGCGGGAATCATCTTTCCAATGCACTGCTGGAGTGATTATACAGTGATACATAAGTTTAAACAGCAGTATAAGGATGAACCCGGGATAGAGACTGTAGCGGATATCACCAGGCAGGGACAGTCATTTGAAGTGAGAAATAAAAATTATAAGAGCTTAATGCTTTCGTCGCCGGGCGGAGCATGATCAAAAAGCATCAGCATCTATGTCGTCAGGCCTTGGGCATAGAGAGCTGGTGCTTTTTACGCAGCTATCAGGAGAAAAATGGAAAATATAACACAATTTGAAAAAATACAGCTGAGAAATACTTTTTGGAAATATGTCACACTTAATATATTGAGCATGATCGGAATGTCCTGTTTTATATTTGTGGATACCCTGTGCATTGCTAACGGCGTGGGAAATAACGGACTCACGGCACTGAATCTTGTGCTGCCTGTCTATGCGGCGGTAAATGGAACCGGGCTTATGCTTGGCATTGGGGCTGCCAGCAGATATTCTATGGCGAGGGGGAAAGGCGAGTATGAGGCTGCAGACAGGGCCTTTTCGCAGGCGGTAATTCTGGCTGTGACCGCGGGAGTTTTATTTATGCTGGCCGGGGGAATATTCACCGGCGCCATAGGCACTGCGCTTGGGGCCGACGATTCGGTGCTCAGGGAACTGGTTCCTTATATGAGGACACTGATGCTGTTTTCCCCGGCTTTTCTGATCAACAATGTCCTTGTAAGTTTTGTAAGGAATGACGGAAGCCCCCAGCTTTCCATGGCAGCCATGATGTCGGGAAACATGTCAAATATCGTGCTGGATATCCTGTTTGTGTTTGGATTTAAATGGGAAATGTTTGGGGCGGCCTTCGCCACCGGGCTCTCTCCGGTCATCAGCATGTGTGTATTGTCACTGTATTTTATAAAGAAAAAGAATCATTTTAAGTATCAGAGATCACATCTTAAGATAAAGGAAGTGACAGGGATCGTTCTCCTGGGCGGTGCTTCATTTGTTACTGAGGTATCGGCGGGAATCGTGATACTGATGTTTAATTTTGTCATTCTGGATATCGGAGGGAATACAGGGGTAGCGGCTTATGGTGTGATCGCTAATATTGCCCTCATAGCAGCAGCTGTATTCACAGGCATCGCCCAGGGAATACAGCCGCTTGTCAGCAGAAAATATGGGGAAGGAAAGTATAAGGAAGTGGGATATATACGGTCCCATGGCCTTATTCTGGCCCTTTTCCTGGGCACAGCCTGCTGCGTGGGCGGGATCCTGGGAAGGGATTTCCTTATCAGGGTCTTTAACCATTCAGGTGATTATGGGTTCTGGCAGACAGCCAGAGGAGGGATTGAGACTTATTTTCTGGCATTTGTGCCAATGGGGATCAATGTGGTCGCATCCGCATTATGCGCCGCAAAAAGACAGCCGGGCCCATCCCTGCTGATAGCCATGTTAAGAGGTGTTGTACTTGATATCATTCTTGTCATGATCTTTCCCCGCTTGTGGGGGATGGAGGGAGTGTGGGCAGTTGTTCCCGCAGCAGAGCTTTTGACGGTTCCTGTAAGCATCTGGTCCGCAGCCGGAAGAAAAAGCTCTTCCCTTCATAAGCATGCTTCATTATAAGGGATTCTCCCGGTAATCGAAGGGGCTGACACCCACCTGTTTCTTAAAGATCCTGCTGAAGTATCCCTGGTCCTGATAACCTACCAGTTCGCCGATCTGCTTTATAGACAGCTCGGGATTGTGGAGCAGGTAGTGTTTAGCCTGGGAGATACGCATGGAAGTGATGAACCTGGACGGCGTCACATCGTATTTCTGGCAGAATATTTTTGTCAGATAGCTGGAACTGTAATTCATGTTGGTGGCTATCAGGTTCAGATTGATATCTACATTGTAATTGTGCACCAGGTAATTTTTCAGTGCTTCCGCGATCTGTTCAGGGGTATTGCGTGTCATTTCAGGATTGAAAATATCCGCATATGCGCTTCGCTCTATCTCAAAACGTTCGCGGACGGCTGCAAGGGCAGAGCTTAATTCCTCCGGGTCAACAGGCTTTAAAAGGTAATCAGAGACCTGCAGCCGGATCGCGCTTTTTGCATATTCAAAATCAGAGAATCCGCTGATTATGATAAATTTAATAAAGGGATAACGGTTATGTACCTTCTCAAGGAGCTCAATGCCATTCATTACAGGCATTTTAATGTCTGTGATGACAAGGTCCGGGTTCAGCTCCTTGACTAGCTCATAAGCCTGTATGCCTGTCTGTGCTTTGCCTATAACTGTGAAATAAGGGCTTGCTTTCTCGATTTTCTGAATCAGGTTGTTCAGCAGCAGTTCTTCATCCTCTGCCACAACTATGGTATAAGCTGGCTGTTCCATCTGTTATTCTCCTGTTATTTTCTTTCTTCGGCCTATGGATACTTTTCCATGGCCATCCTCAGTGTTTCCATATGTAAAAATTATATCATCCTGGCAGTAAAGTTTCCATCTTAGATAAACATTTAACAATCCCAGCCCATTTATCTGAAGCTCCGGCATCCCTGTACGCTCCCCGGCTTCTTTTATCCTGCTGTCTATGAGAGCGATCCTGTCCTCGGTAAAGCCATTTCCAGAGTCTGTTACATCGATCTGCCAGAAATCAGGAGTGACCTGGCTTGTTACAGTGATGTTCCATGGAGGGATGCAGTCTGTCCCGTATTTGAGGGCATTTTCTACAATAGGCTGGATGATCAGCTTCGGTATAGGCTCCTCTAATATGGAATTATCAATATCGATCTCATAATCCAGGCTGGACTGGTAGCGCACCTTCATACAGTACAGGTACTCCTTCACGTATTCGATCTCCTCTTTAAGCATTACTGTCTGAGTACCTGAATTTGTGATATACCGCATGATCTTGGTCAGATTCCTGCACAGGACGGCCACCTCGTCAGACTGGTTGTTTTCCGCCAGCACAATAATACTGGAGAGAGTATTGTAATAAAAGTGAGGGTTGATCTGGGACTGCAGGGCAAGGCTGCGGGATTTAAGCTCCTGCTGTCTTGTATCAATAAGCTCATCCATTGAAGTCTTTAAGTCAGAGCTCATCTTCTGGAATGCCTGGTTTAGTTCCTCCAGCTCATCATATGGCATGTTGATGGGGGCGGGCTGCTGGCCAAGTGTGGCAAGAGCTGTTTTTTTGATAATGCTGCGCAGCTGTTTGATTGGGCGTGACAGGCTTCTGGACAGCTGGTAGGACAAAAAAGCTGAGAAAACCAGCATAAGGAATACCACCAGCAGGAGCAGCTTCACCAGATTGTGAACAGGCGCCAGGATGATATTTTCGGGCTGTACAGTAATATATGTCCAGCCTGTGTAGGAGGAAGATTCATAAGCCATGATCTCTCTGAGGCCGCTTATGGGGTTAGTATAGCTTCTGCTGGAAACAAAATCATCAATTGCATGATAATAATCAGGGATCTTGTCCTTCTCTTCACTACCTATAGAAAAGGGATACATCAGAGTGCCTTCGCTGTTGTAGATATATACGCCTGCAGGGTTATCATTTTTTTTCTGGTAAGAGATAATGTATTTAAATACAGAATTGCATTTTTTTACTGTCTCAATAACGCCCATTTCCTTTTTGTATTTATTATTGAAGGAGCGGTACAGGGAAATATACCACACAGGAGAAAGCCTTGTGTTTAAGTTGGCGGAAAGGGCTGTCGTCTGGTAGGGGGTGCTGATATACTTTTTGCCTTCCAGAGCCTGGACTGTGTCAAACCAGTCATATTCCTCCAGATTTACAGAAGAGGCTTTTGACTTGATGCCCACCTGGATTACGTGACCCTCAAAATCATACAGGTTGATCTGGTCCACTTTAATATCAGCGCCGTTGATGCTCACAAAAAGGTTAGCCAGGTTCCGGAATTCATCAGATCCTGTTGCAATATCCAGATCCTCGTACAGGCTGTCTTTGACAAGGTTGCTGTAGCTGATATTGATAGAAACGCTGTCCATGTCATCTATGATCTGCTCAGTCTGTGTAAGAAAACCTGAGTTCAGGCTGATTGCCGCTTTTGTCTCCTGCTCGATAAGGATACGGGAGGTATAGCGGTAAAAGATGACAGAAAAAGCAGATATGATAACGAGGGCCAGAAAGAAATAAGCCAGAAAGAATCTGGTCTGCAGTTTCATCTTTTTCATATTTGTGCAGGCTCCTTATAGGTGGTATAGTTCAGATAAATTACAGTGTCTTGTATATCAGTATATCAAAATATATAAAAAAGAAAAGAATAAAATATTGAACAGCAACAACTTCCCGCAGAACAGTAAAGGGTTCAATTATAACTAAAATATACAAAAAGCCAGGAGTATTTTAAATGGGAGAAACATATAAATGTGATTTTGACTAAAAAATGATTTAAATACAGCTGAAATTAAGCAAAATGTAAAAAATGTCCAAAATCTGTGAAAAAAAGTGCATGGACTGAACGAACCGTTTCATGTACAATTAGTTTAAACATTAAACAAAAGCTTGCGGAGAAAACAAATCAAACCAAAAACGGGAGGTAACAAGATGAAGAAAAAGTTAGTCAGCGCTATGTTATGCGCAGCAATGGTAGCAACAATGGTTCCGGGAACAGCAATGGCGGCAGATGATGCCACAGCTGATTTTGCAGGTGAGGAACTCAGTATCCTGGTATCAACAGGCTGGATGGACAACCGTTATGATGAGACAATAGCCCGCTTTGAAGAGACATATGATGTAACTGTTGACCTTCAGACAATTCCTGCTGACCAGTATTCAGATGTGCTTCAGTCTAAATTATCAACTGATTCATGTGCTGATATCTTCTGGATCCAGTCAAACCCATTTGCTATCGGTTCTGTGATCGTAGATCCTGAAAAATACTGCATCGATTTCACAGGCGCTGAGTGGGAAAGCAAAATGCCGGAGACAAGACTTTCATCCTGTACATTCAATGATAAATTATACGGGCTTCAGATCTGGCATAATTCACCGGAGTATGTAATGGTCTATAACAAGACATTATTTGAAGAACTGGGAATTGAAATTCCTACAACATATGCTGAACTCTTAAGCGCTTGCGATAAGATCGCAGCTGAAGGCATCACACCGTGGTTCCTGCCGGGCGCAGACGGATGGCAGCACCAGCTGGCTTTCTTCCAGATCGGCGGCGTATATGAAGAAGCAACACCGGGACTGTATGAGGGACTGAATAATAATACAGCTACATTTGCAGACAATGAGAAGATGCTCGAAGTGCTGGGACAGTTCAAAGAACTCTCTGACAAAGGATACTTCGGAGAAGACTGGATCGGAACAGACAGCTCTAACATGGTAAATGAATTTGGTGACAGAGCCTGTGCAATGGCAATGGCAAACTCCAGCTATATCAAACAACTCCAGGAAGAAACTGGTTCTGATGATGAGTGGGGACTGTTCCTCCTTCCATTAGGCGACAATGACACATTCCCGACTAACCCTGCAGGACCTACAATGTTTGGATACAAGGGAACAGAGCATGAGGATTTAGTGAAAGCATTCTTTGATTTTGTAACAACAACAGAAAGCTTACAGGAGATCCTGGACAACTCACCTTCTTATACAAACCTGGATATGAATGATGACGGAATCGAACAGCACTGGCTGCCGGAAGAAGAAGAGTTCATGAATTCTATTGACAAGACTAAAATGTCTACACCAGTACTTCAGACAGGTACAAAATATACAAATGATTATTGGTCAAACTTCGGAGCAGACCTGGTATCCTACTGCCAGGGAACAATGGAAGCGAACGATGTTTTAAAGAACATGGACACAAACAGGGCTGAGGCAGCGAAGGTTGCTAAAGACGAGGCTTGGAACTAAGGACTGGCAGGGGTCACCCGACAGTATATCAAGCATATATGCCGAGAGTACTGCTCTCGGCATATTCTATCTAACACGGGTACTGCGGCAATGCACAATGGCAGAGTTTGACAGGCGCGTGACATATAAGAAGAAAGCGGTGATATCGTGAATAAAAAGAGAATTTATCCATCCTGGTTTTTAATTATCCCGATTGCCCTCTATGCAATATTCTTCCTCCTTCCCAGTGCTCTGGGCGTGGGCTATTCCTTCACAGACTGGAATGCCAGAAGTTTGGGAGAAGTGAATTTTATCGGGTTTGAAAACTACAAGGAGATCTTTACCTCAGATAAGGACTACCTGACGGGTATAGGACATACCCTGATGTTTACGGTAGTCTCCAATATTATTAAACTGATCCCGGCTCTTCTGCTTGCCATTCTTCTGAATGAAGGCATGAAAGCAAAAGGGTTATACAGGACGCTGTTATATCTTCCGTCCATACTTCCGTTTGTGATCATTGGCCTGATTTTTAAATCAATCTTTAATTATAAGACAGGTTTATTGAATGTTACATTAGAAGCATTACATTTAGGGTTCCTGAAGCAGAAATGGCTGTCTGACCTGGACGTTGTCTGGAAATCTATTTTCGGTGTGGACGCCTGGAGGGGTATCGGTTATGTTATGACGATCTTCATAGCAGGATTGAGCGCTATACCAAAGTCCTATTATGAGGCGGCCCAGATCGACGGAGCCAATTTCTGGCAGAGGCTGCGCCATGTCACGCTGCCCATGCTTTCAGGATCTATCATGATCAACCTGGTATTTGGTATTACATACGGCCTGAAAGTATTTGATATCGTTTACGTTCTGACAAACGGCGGTCCCGGACATGCCACAGAGGTACTGTCTACATATTCATACCAGCTCTATTCTACAGGCCAGTATGGAATGTCCACGGCGCTTAATACTATACTTCTGGTAATCACGGCAATCATCGGAGTGTTCGTGGTCAGACAGATGAGTAAGCAGGAGGTGCAGCAATGACGAAAAAGAGAATACAGTCTGTCTTAAAACATGCGCTGATGATAGCCTTGTGTCTGGCGGTCGTGCTTCCGTTCTTCATGGTGCTCATTAACTCCTTTAAAACAAAGTCGGAAGCGGCAAGGATGAGCCTCTCCCTTCCCACAGAGTGGATGTTCTCCAACTATGTGGAGGTAATTGAGAAAGGAAAGCTGCTGCAGGGATTTAGTAACAGTATGCTCTATGCGCTGGTTTCTACACTTGTGGGAGTTGTATCATCAGCAATGGCCTCATTTGTCATGAGCCGGAGAAGAAATAAAGTAAATAATTTCCTGTATTATTTCGTACTGTGCGGTCTTTTCTTCCCTGTAAACTATGTAACACTTGTCAGGGTACTCTCTACGATAGGCCTGAACAATACAAAGATAGGTATCCTGATAGTATTTACAAGCGCAATGATTCCGTTCTGTGTCTTTACGATCAGAAACTTTATCTCATCTGTGCCTGTGGAAATGGATGAGGCAGCCGTGATCGATGGGGCAGGGCCTATGAGCCTGTTCTTTAAAATCATTGTCCCAATGCTGAAGCCAACCCTGATGACATGCTTTATCCTGCAGTTTATGGGTGTATGGAGCGATTTCCTCACACCGTTATACTTGTCCAGCAAGAGCTCCATGTTCCCTATGACCATGGCAGTGTACCAGTTCTTTGGAAAGAATACCAACTACTGGAACTACATCTTTGCAGACATCGTACTGACATGTCTCCCGGTAATCATAGTATATCTGCTGGGGCAGAGATATATCGTGGGAGGACTCACATCAGGAGCTGTAAAAGAATAAAAAGAAAATGAGGCAAGGGTGCAAAAATGCACGGCAATATAAAAATGCAGCGGGTACACGGCCATTTACAGATGGAGCGGACCGCTGTATTTTTAATATTTTAACAGTTATGAATAAATGCCCTGTTTCACTTGCGTTTTGAGGAATTTCTCCTTAAAATGTATATAAGTGAATTAAGATGAGGAGATAAACAATTATGAAGATAATCAGAAATATACCAGCAAGCCGCTGGGGGGAAGCATTTCCAATAGGAAACGGCCATATAGGGGGGATGTTTTACGGAGGAATTGAGAAAGAGAGAATTGACCTGTCAGAAAATACATTCTTCAGCGGAAATAAAAGCACAGAGGACAATCAGCCGGGTGCTGCCCGGGCATTTGAGAAGATGCGCAGGGAAACTGAGGCGGGAGACTATGAGTCTGCACTTAAGACTTCGGAGGGATTCATAGGCAGAAGGAATAATTATGGTACGAATCTGCCAGTTGGCCATCTGGAGATCGGGTTTGGACACAGAGCGGAGGATGTGTCGGATTATGAGAGAGAGCTGGATCTGGAGACAGGGATCGTATCTGTATCATATAAGTCAGGGGAGGATCATTTTGCCAGACGGGCTTTTGCCACAAATGTACGGAGGCTGATGGTATATGAGGTTACCGGGCCCAAAAAAGAAATGGAGCTGACGCTGCGCTTTATATCTGAGAGAGAAGGGGAATATGTCAGGTATCATGATGGTGGAGTTTTTTTCATCTGCGATGCCCATGAGAAAATGCACAGTGACGGAAGTACAGGTACATTGCTGCTGGGAAAAGCAGCTATGGTAACAGATGGTTATCCGGAAATCGGAGAGGATGGGATCACCATAAGGAAGGCATCCCGCCTTCTTCTCTATATTTTAATGAATACGGATTTTGATATGGAGGACATGGACAGGGAAGCAAAGGTCAGGGAGATCCAGATGCAGATGAACCGCTGGCTGATAAGCGCGGAATCCATGGATCTGGACAGGCTGCTAAAAGAGCATGTGGATGATTTCAGGCCCCTGATGAACAGGGCCAGCCTTAAGATCGGCAGCAGCTCTTGTGAGGCGGCAGCACAGATGGCACCTCTTATGTTCCAGATGGGACGTTATCTGCTGTTGTCCAGCTCCCGGAAAGATTCCAGGCTTCCGGCTCATCTGCAGGGAGTGTGGAATGACAATGTGGCCTGCAGGATCGGCTGGACATGTGACATGCATCTGGATATCAATACTCAGATGAATTACTGGCCGGCCGAGGTGACGGGCCTGCCGGAGACAGAGGACAGCCTTTTTAGATATATTACAGACAGACTTGTTCCCTCAGGCCGGCAGACAGCCCGTGAGAGCTATGGCAGAAAGGGCTGGGTGGCGGAGATCGTCTCTAACAGCTGGGCATTTACTGCACCTTACTGGGCATCACCTATCTCTCCCTGTCCTACGGGCGGAGTATGGATACTGACTCATATGTGGGAGCATTATCAATTCACCCAGGACAGGCTGTTCCTGCGGGACGTATTGTATCCGGCGGTGAAGGAGGCAGCGGAATTCTTTACCTCCTATGTGTTTGAGGATGGGGATACTGGTATGCTGACCTGCGGACCGTCTATCTCACCTGAAAACAGCTTCCTGGTGGGAGGAAAAACATATCAGATGAGCAATGGGTGTACTTATGAGATACTCATGATCCGTGAGCTCTACAAGATCTATGATCAGACATGTGAGATCCTGAGAAGACAGAACAGGCTGCGCAAAAAAGTCCAGGAACAGCTTCCTAAGCTGCTGCCATACAGGATCAAAGAGGATGGGACTATTGCAGAGTGGAGCCATGACTATCCGGCAGCTGACGTGCAGCACCGCCATACCAGCCACCTGCTTGGACTGTTTCCCTTTGACCAGATCACGGCTGATGATAAAGAGCTGGCAGAGGCAGCCGAGCGGACGATCCAGTCCAGGCTCAGCCCGGAAGAGAACTGGGAGGACACAGGATGGGCCCGCTCCATGCTGATGCTGTACGAGGCCAGGCTTCATCACCCCGATGAGGCGTACCGTCACATTCAGGCAATGCTGGAAAAGCTTTTAGAGCCTAACTGCTTTATCATTCATCCGCCCACAAGGGGAGCCGGGTCTTTTGACAATGTTTATGAGCTGGACGGCAATACAGGGCTGACGAGCTGTATCGCAGAGATGCTTCTCCAGAGCCATAGCGGCGTCATACATATCCTGCCCTGTCTTCCAAAGCAGTGGGAGAGCGGAGCTGTATATGGACTGAGGGCCAGAGGAGGCATAACAGTTGATATTGAATGGGATAAGGAAGGCTGCAGGGCCTGGTTTACTCCGGACAGGAGATGCTGGTGCAGGACAGTCCTGGGGGGAGAAGAACGTACTATCTACCTTCGGGACCTAAAGCGTATCCAGGTTTGGAATGTTTTGGAGTCTTAAGCCATATAATAGCGTAAAGAATTTCCGGGGAGAGACATGATTGGCGGAATATAGACGTTTTGTGGCTTATGTCTACGGGTATAGAGAAGGAAGAAAAGATGCCGGTGCCGGATTCGCAAAGATAGAATCCAGAAACGGAGAATGCAGGATGAGGATCCACCTGCGGGATACACAGGAAGACGACGGAATCTGTAAAGTTTATGGGGTAATCCGCGAAGGAGAATGGCTGCCCGGTGTCTATCTGGGTATGATGCCTGTGAGCGGGGGCAGCGCTGAGAAAAAATTTGTGACAGATTCAGATAAGATCGGCGGCTCAGAATACAGCCTGAGGGATCTGGTAGGCCTGTGGATCCAAAAAGAGGGCGGAGGCATGTACGCTGCCTTCTGGGTGGATGAGCCTTTGGATGTATCTAAGCTGGTGGAAGAGGTCCCAGGCAGCCAGTCTGGTATGACTGATTTACCTGATCCCACAGGAGCAGGGGAAGAAGGCCGGGAAACGGAAGAGGCTGCTGGGGATGAGGAGATTCATAAAGTGTCTGGTGATGCTGTACCGGAGGGAGATGCAGCGGAAAACATAGGTGCAGCAGATGGTGCAGACGCAGCCGAAATAATAATCGGGGCAGAGGATGTCATAGAGGCGGCAGATACTGCCGGAGCAGAGAAATCCACAGATGCAGAGGAAAGTATAGGAGCCGCGGAAGCCGCGGAAACCACAGACGCTGCCGGAGCAGAGGAAACCACAGGTGCAGCAGATGCTATAGGAGCAGTGGAAAACATAAACGCAGAGGAAACCGCAGGAGCAGATGAGACCATAGATGCAGCAGAAACTACGGGGGCAGAGGAGACCATGGATGCAGTAGATACTGCCGGAGCAGAGGAATCCAGGGATGCAGCTGATACCGCAGACGAAGATGAGGCTATAGATGCAGCAGACCCAGCGGATACACTTGATCCAACCAAAACAATCCATGGAGCAGAAGCTATAGAAACGGCAGATACCCCAGATGAGACCGACAGGTCAGATATAGAAGACCCGACAGATGCAGCAGGTACACGTATCAGGGAGCCTGAAATATCAGGCGGAAAATTGCCGGGGGATGGTGTGCCGGCAGAAGGGACATGTACGGAGCAGGCTGATACGCTGGAGGGAGCTGCCGGTGTATATGAAGAGGAAGCATACAGCGCCGGGGATGGCAGCAGTGATGGTCTGAGTGAAGAAGGGAACTGCCCTGACAGAGAGCCGGCCGTGGCAGCCCAGGAGGCGGCAGAAGCCCTTGTTATGGGTAGAAGATCTGCTACGAATGCAGGCACGGGAAGGTCAGGAGGGATACAGCGGAGAGGACAGCAGGGAGGACCGACTGGGGGAATGCAGAGAGGGAACATGCAGCAGAGAGCCAATATGCAGAGGAGAGGCGGACAGCAGCCGCTGCCGGCACCGAGTCTGGAACAGCGGTGGGGCCAGCTTCTGCAGCGGTATCCGTCTATCCAGCCATTTGGAGACGATGAAGTGATCGAGTGTATCAGGATCTGCCCTGATGATATTAAGTATCTCAGACAAAATCACTGGAATCTGGGAAAGAACAGCTTCCTTCTTCATGGGTATTATAATTACCGCCATCTGCTTATGGGCAGGCTTAAGAAGGGCGGGTATATTCTGGGTATTCCCGGAGTGTTTGACAACCAGGAACGCTACATGGCAAATATGTTTGGTTTTACGCTGTTTAAAAAAGCAGACAGGGAAAGGCGGCGGCCAGGCTTCGGATATTGGTGCCGTCTTGTTGACTGACAGGACAGCATGTGTATTTGGCTATAGAGGGGCGTGACAGTTACTATTCACAGTCACCATCCCGCGAGGTGTTTTCGTGCGTATTTGCACGAAAATCCCGAGGGTTGCAGCGCGAAACGGCGGTTTTTGCCGTTTCTGTGCATCGCAGAGCGTGTTACTGGTCACGGAGTGACCAGTAATGAAAAGTCCGCCCGCCGGGGAAAACCCAGGCAGGCGGACTTTATAGATAAGAGTTTAGCGCCTGTTCGAAAAATGCTCTAGTCAATCCCGCGGGTCTTAACAAGAGGCATGGTTTGCCGCAGCAGCCTGCAGAAATCATCCAGCTCTTCCCGGGAAAAGGATGAAAAACCTCTCTGGATCACGTTCTCTGAGTCCTTGTAGGCCTGAAGGTAATAGGCCCGGCAGCCTGCCAGCCATTTTCCGATAGACACGAAATCTTCTGTACTGTGCAGTTCTCTGACTACAGTTGTACGGAATTCATAATCCATACCGCTGTTCATCAGATATTCCACTGACCGGCAGACAGAGGAGATATCCAAATCCTTTACACCGGCCACTTTCCCGTAGTTTTCCTTTGAGGATTTAATATCCATGGCTGCGTAATCTATAAGGTCGTTTTCTCTGAGAGTCCTGATGAGTTCAGGATTAGTTCCGTTTGTATCCAGTTTCACCAGGTATCCCAGATCTTTAATCCTGCTGATAAATCCGGGAAGCTCATTTTCATACAGCGTGGGCTCTCCGCCTGTTATACATACCCCTTCCAGTATACCCCTTCTTTTTTTTAAGTAGGAGAAGACTTCTTCCTCCTCTATATATGGCTCTGACTGAGGGGACAGCACAAGCCCTGCATTCTGGCAGAAAGGGCAGCGGAAATTGCAGCCCCCCAGGAATAAGGTGGCGCCCAGGTGCCCGGGGTAGTCAAGAAGAGTCAGAGTATTAAATCCATGTATTTTCATAATAGCTCGCATCCTTTCATGCCTAAACTTTATGTTGCTGTTCACTCCGTGACCAGTAACACGCTCCGCGATGGTGACGTGTGACCAGTAACAACTTTATCACAGATTCAGATAGTTGACCAGAAAATATTTGAGCTGCTGCATGAAATGTAGTAGACTGGATAGTAACCCTTAAATATACAATTAAAATTTGGAAGGCGGGAAGGAATTGACAGACGACGAAAAATATATGAAGGAAGCCATCCGTCAGGCAAAGAAGGCTGCTGCCCTGGATGAGGTGCCGATTGGATGTGTCATAGTGCATGAGGGGCAGATCATTGCAAGAGGCTACAACAGAAGGAATACGGATAAAAATACACTTTCACATGCCGAGCTGCTGGCCATCAGGAAGGCAAGCAAAAAGCTGGGGGACTGGAGGCTGGAGGGCTGTACCCTTTATGTGACGCTGGAACCCTGCCAGATGTGTGCCGGGGCAATCATTCAGGCAAGGGTGGACCGCGTGGTCATTGGGAGCATGAATCCAAAGGCTGGGTGTGCCGGTTCTGTTCTGAATATCCTGGAGATGGACGGGTTCAACCACAAGGCTGAGGTGGAGAGAGGAATTCTTCAGGAAGAGTGCAGCAGGATGCTGAGTGAGTTTTTCAGGGAGTTAAGAGAGCGCAAGAAAACAAAAATTGTGCGGTCAGAAAGAATTGACAAAACATAAAAAACAAGGTATAGTATAGGATATCCGTGCAGCCGGGGAGTCAGCGGTGCCCTGTACCTAC
The DNA here is from genome assembly GCF_024622195.1 of Murimonas intestini. Classification (NCBI taxonomy): domain Bacteria; kingdom Bacillati; phylum Bacillota; class Clostridia; order Lachnospirales; family Lachnospiraceae; genus Murimonas; species Murimonas intestini. The sequence continues at coordinate 82,949 of NZ_JANKBI010000011.1, read as the reverse complement.
AATCCGCTACAGTAGGGGTGATGCCAATCTGAGGAGCTTTCATTGCGGAGCTGCCTTTTATAAGTGGCGTTGACGTCTGGGTCTTACGCAACAGGAATCTATGAACCGTGTCAGGTCAGGAATGGAGCAGCACTAAGTAGAATCTCCTGTGTGCCGTAAGGCAGCCTGGACTGAGTTAACTGTAAGAGTAACGTCCGTGGTGGGGTTTCGAAGTGCGGCGCACGGGTTAAAAAAAGATATTAATCCGGATATGAATTTTGTAAGGCTTTCAGAGTCATAAGACTTTGGAGGCCTTTTTAGGGTCAAAGCAGGAGGAGAGGCAGGTGATTCAATGACGGTCCGGCATTTGAAAATATTTATTGCGGTAGCTGACACCGGTAAGATGAGCCAGGCTGCAGAACAGCTGTATATATCGCAGCCCACTGTAAGCCAGGCTATACGTGAGCTGGAGGAGCACTACCATGTGCAGCTGTTTGAACGCTATGCCAAAAAGCTGTATATTACGGAGGCCGGCAGGCATCTGCTGGGACTGGCCAGAGTTGCTGTAGAACAGTTTGACAGGCTGGAAGAAGAGATGTCCGGGGAAGGAATGAAGGAAAGGCTGAAGATCGGTGTGACAAGAACAGTTGGGAGTTTCCTGCTGTCAAGGCTGCTGCAGGATTTCAGGAAGAGCTGCCCCCAGACAGAGATATATGCATACGTGGGGAATACCAGGATGCTGGAGGAACGCCTTTTAAATGCAGAACTGGATCTTGGCATAGTGGAGGGCAGGGTAAAGAGCCCTGAACTTGTCAGTATACCTATGATAGAGGATGTTCTTGTACTGGCATGTGCCAGGACCCACCCATTTGCAGAGAAAGAAGTCCTGGATGTCAGGGACCTGGAAGGTCTGGACTTTGTCATGCGGGAGGAAGGCAGCGGTACAAGGGCGCTGTTTGAAGAGTATCTGGACAAAAATAAGATATCCATACATATAAGGATGGAGGCCAGTGAGATCGACGTCATCAGGAGCGCCATTCTGGAGAATGGCTGCCTGGCAGTAGTCTCGTCAAGGCTTCTGGAAAAAGAAATACGCAGCGGGGAAGTAAAGATATTCGACAGCAGAGAGCATGCGTGGAACAGGAGCTTCAGCCTTGTATATCATAAAAACAAGAGATTTACAGAGGGGATGCAGTATGTAAAGGAACTGCTTCAGAATTATGACACAGGGGAATATCTGGAAGAAAACGCAGGATATATTGCTGTGCGGGAATGAAGCAGAGGAGGAGAAAGAAATGATAAAGATAGGAAACCATATATCGTCTTCCAAGGGATATCTGGCTATGGGAAAGCAGGCGGTGAAGCTTGGGGCAAACGCATTTGCTTTTTTTACAAGGAATCCCCGGGGAGGAAAGGCTAAAGAGATAGTGCCCTCAGACGTGGAGGCATTTCTTGAGCTGGCCAGGGAGCAGAAGATAGAAAGGCTTGTGGCCCATGCTCCATATACAATGAATGCGTGCTCGGCGGACCCGGGCCTGAGGGAGTTTGCCAGAAACATCATGGAGGATGACCTGAAAAGGCTGGAATATACACCCGGCAATTATTATAATTTCCATCCGGGAAGCCACGTGAAGCAGGGGCCTGAGGCGGGGATAGCCATGATCGCGGATATGCTGAATGAACTGCTTAAACCGGAGCAGAGCACTATTGTACTGCTGGAGACGATGTCCGGCAAGGGCAGTGAAGTGGGCAGGAATTTCGAAGAACTGCGCGCCATTATTGACAGAGTGGAAGTGACGGAAAAGCTGGGAGTGTGTATGGATACCTGCCATGTGTGGGACGGAGGATATGACATTGCAGGCCATTTGGATGATGTGCTGGAAGAGTTTGACAGAGTGATCGGGATGGACAGGCTCAAAGCAGTTCATGTCAATGACAGTATGAATCCCATGGGAAGCCATAAGGACAGGCATGCCAGGATAGGAGAAGGCATGATAGGGCTGGAGGCGTTTGAAAGGATCATCAACCATCCGGCGCTCCATGACCTTCCGTTTATTCTGGAGACGCCAAATGACGATGAGGGCTGGACCAGGGAGATTGCTATGCTCAGGTCCATGGAACATCAGGGGTGAAGGCGTATATGACTGCTGGAGAGATAAGAAAGCAGCTGGATATGCTGTCAGAACCTGACTTCAGAGAATTCACCGCGGGGCTGATGCCGGGTGTCAGAAATGTGCTTGGAGTGCGCCTGCCAGCGCTGCGCAGGATCGCTAAACAGGCGGCGCGCGGTAACTGGAAGGAATACTTTGAGCAGGCTCTGGATGATTCGTATGAGGAAATTATGCTTCAGGGTATGGTGATCGGTTATTTAAAAGAAGATCTGGATGTGGTTCAGGGTCTGATAAGAGACTTTGTACCAAAGATTGATAACTGGTCTGTTTGTGACAGCTTCTGCTCAGGACTGAAGATCACAAAAGAGTATCCTGCAGAAATGTGGGAGTTCATCCAGGATTATTTTAAAGATAAAAGGCCATTCTGCGTGCGTTTTGCTATTGTAATGATGCTTCAGTATTTTGTGGATGAAGAGCACATAGAGGCTGACCTTGAAATCCTGGATAGAGTGTGCAGTGAAGAATATTATGTGAAGATGGCTGCTGCATGGGCCATCTCCATCTGCTTTATCAGATTTGCGGATATCACGCTGGAGTATCTGAAACGTTCCCGCCTGGATGATTTCACCTACAATAAAGCGCTTGCCAAGATCACAGAATCTCTGTGTGTGGACAAGGAAACCAAGCAGATGATACGCAGCATGAAGAGGAAATGAAAGTATGAGGTTTACACATGACAAAAGACAGGGGCTTTTATAAGAATTTTTTTACTATCTATATAGCGCTGGTACTGCAGAACGTGATCTCACTGAGTGTGAATCTGGCTGACAATATGATGCTGGGCGCCTACAGCGAAGTTTCCCTCTCGGGAGTGGCTGCTGTAAACCAGATCCAGTTTATCTTCCAGCAGCTTCTGACAGCTATAGGTGACGGTCTGGTGATCTTCTGCAGCCAGTACTGGGGGAAAAAGCAGACGGGACCCATGAAGAAAATATCTGCCACGGCTATGCACATGGCCCTGGGGACAGCGGTGATCCTGTTTATTCTGGTGAGTCTCTTCCCCAGCCGGGCAGTGGGCATGTTCACCACGGACGGCGCGATCATCAGTGAGGGTGTGCGGTATATTAATATCATGCGGTTCACCTATATATTCTTTGCAGTTACCATGACTCTTCTGGCTACACTGCGGAGCGTAGAGATCGTTAAGATCGCTTTTTACTTGTCGCTGTCCACTCTGGTCATCAACTGCGGCATCAACTATGTGCTGATCTATGGCAGATTCGGCGCCCCGGAGCTGGGCGTGGCCGGAGCAGCTATCGGAACGCTGACGGCCAGGATCGTGGAATGTGCAGCAGTTATCGTCTATATAGTGAAAAAGGAGAAGAGCCTGAGGCTTAAGCTCAGTGACTACTTTCACACAGACCGGGTGCTGCAAAAGGACTACATAAAGGTAACTCTGCCTATGCTTGTTGTTCAGGGGCTTTGGGGGCTGAACACTGCCATGCAGACTGTTATCCTGGGGCATATGACAACAGGCGCCATAGCGGCCAACAGTGCGGCGTCTACCTTGTTCATGCTGGTGAAATCAACAGCCGTGGGCGCTGCATCCACTGCCTCTGTCATTATCGGAAAAACAATCGGCACAGGGGATATTCCAAAGGTAAAAGAGTACTCCCGGACTTTGCAGAGGATGTTTCTGATCATAGGCGTATTTTCCGGCATACTTCTCTTCTTTATAAGGATACCGGTCCTCAGCCTCTATGATCTGTCCCCGTCCACTAAGGCTATGGCAGATACATTTCTGATCATCCTGAGTGTAGTCTGCGTGGGAATGTCTTATCAGATGCCGACTAACAACGGGATCATCAGAGGGGGCGGCAGTGCCATATTTGTGGTAAAGATGGATATTATCAGTATCTGGTGCATCGTCATTCCCCTGTCTCTTATCATGGCATTTGTGGTGAAAGCATCACCGGCAGTAGTGGTCTGCTGCCTGAATGCAGACCAGATCTTTAAATGTGTTCCGGCATATCTGAAATCCCACTATGGGAACTGGATCAGGACACTGACCAGGAATGAAGAAACAGCGTAACTATTCGGCAGGTCCGTGCAGTTACGAAACAGCTTAATAGCATTTTCTCTGTATCAGCTGTCATAATCCTGACCTTCTCCGCGTATAATCAAAAGGCAGAATTTTAACACAATGTGGAATGAGGTTTCAATATGACGGATCAGAAGATAGAAAATATGCTGAATCTGGCGCTGGACGCCACTGAGGAGGAGCGGAGGAAATCCCTGGAGCTGGACGTGGGATATGACCCTATAGACAGGAGCTGGGATGTGATCGTCAAGTATTCCGGTTCACTTGAAGGGCTTAGGAGCAGGCTTGAAGCCATGCTGGGAGAAGAGGTCAATACAATACGGGTGGTAGAGCTGTCAAATGAATATGCGATCATCACACTCCCGGAGTCTCTGATTGATTATATGGCTGCACAGCCGGAAATTGAATATGTGGAAAAACCAAAGAGGCTGTTCTTTTCTGTAAATCAGGGGAGGATGGCCTCTTGTATCAGTCCTCTGCAGACGCCCCAATACAATCTGCAGGGTCAGGGGATACTGGTGGCAGTGATTGATTCAGGCGTGGACTATACGCATCCTGATTTCAGGAATGAAGACGGGAGCACAAGGATACTGAATATATGGGATCAGACCGCGGCAAATGCCCCTCCAGGCCCTCCGGAGGGATTCAGGACAGGGGCCGAGTATACAAGAGAACAGATAAATGAGGCTCTTGCGGCAGATACGGCCGCGGAGCGCAGCCGGCTGGTGCCGGAGAGAGATCTGTCGGGCCATGGTACGGCAGTGCTTGGGATAGCGGCCGGAAACGGAAGGGCGTCAGGAGGACAGTACAGAGGAGTAGCCCCACAGAGTGATATTCTTGTGGTGAAGCTGGGAGTGCCCCGTGAAGACGGATTTCCCAGGACTACAGAGCTGATGGAGGCGGTTGACTATGTAGTGAGGAAGTCCCTGGAATACCAGCTTCCAGTGGCCATTAATCTCAGCTTCGGGAATGTCTATGGCTCCCACGACGGCAGTTCTCTGCTGGAAACATACCTGGATGATATGGCAAATCTCTGGAAAAGTACGATCTCTGTGGGAACAGGGAATGAAGGCGGAACAGGGGGACATACGTCAGGAGTGCTGGCAAACCCTCCGGCGGGCACGGCAGGGACCAGGGAAGTGGAGCTGGGCATAGCTGATAATGAATTATCTGTCAATCTGCAGATATGGAAATCATATGTGGATGAATTTGATATAGTATTTGTCCACCCGTCAGGGCAGCGCATCGGACCTCTTCAGGAGGTTCTGGGGCCCCAGCGGTTTCAGGCAGGGAACACGCAGCTGCTTGTATATTACGGCGAGCCCAGCCCCTACAGCACTGCACAGGAAATATATGTGGATTTTATACCCACAGACACTTATATAGACAGCGGCGTGTGGAGGATACAGCTGATCCCCAAAAGGATCACGGACGGCCGTTTTGATATGTGGCTCCCCAGTTCAAATGTGCTTAATTTCGGGACCCGTTTTTACGAGCCCACAGCTGAGACTACCCTCACGATTCCCTCCACAGCCAGGAAGGTAATAGCAGTGGGCGCCTATGATTCCAGACTGCGGACTTATGCTTCCTTTTCCGGGAGAGGATACACAAGGGACGGTGCACAGGTAAAGCCTGATATTGCCGCTCCCGGTGTGGGAATAGTGACCACGGCTCCCGGCGGAGGATACGCGCCTATGACGGGTACCTCGTTTGCCACGCCCTTTGTGACAGGAGCCTCAGCCCTGCTGATGCAGTGGGGGATCGTCCAGGGCAATGACCCCTATCTGTATGGGGAGAAGGTGAAAGCCTACCTCATAAGAGGAGCCAGGCCTCTTCTGGCAGACAGAGAATATCCTAACCCTATGCTGGGGTATGGGGTGCTTTGTGTGAGAGACAGTCTGCCTATTTGAGCAGGCTATTTGTACCGGGACCATCTCACAGGTCCCGGTTTGTTAATTCCCAGCCAAAATCGTCATGATAGATCATCTGGCGTGTCATTCCCCCGTCTATACATATATTTTCACCAGTGATAAATCCTGCTTTGTCAGAGCAGAGGTACATCACCATATTGGCTATATCCATGGGATTTCCCACCCGTCCGGCAGGATGCTGGTCCGCGTCCGGTCCGCTGTATTCCCTGAAGCTTGTATCGATCCAGCCGGGGGATATGGAGTTGACCCTCGCTTTTTGTGCCAGGCTTACAGCAAGGGCGTGGGTGAGGGCAAAGAGCCCTCCTTTAGCCGCACTGTAGCTCTCAGTATTTGGCTGGCTCATACGGTCGCGTGAGGAAGAAATATTTACAATAGCTGCCCCTGGCGCCAGATATGGGAGGAACAGCTTAGTCAGGTAATACGGGGCAGATACACCCACCCGGAGGGCATAGTTAAATTCCTCCCAGGTACAGTCTGCTATACCCTTCATAGATGTCATAGCATTATTTACAATAAAATCCACATGGCCAAAATCAGAGATTACTTTGCGGCTGAATGCCTCCAGCACTTTTTCATCAGCCAGATCTCCTGTAAAATAATCATTCTCAAGCCTGTCAATCACACAGACAGCAGCGCCGTTCTTTTTAAATTCTTCACAAATAACCTTTCCAATTCCTCTGGCTCCGCCAGTCACAACAGCAATCTTATCTTTAAACATACAATCCCCTCTTTTCATATAATGTGTAAATGTTCCAGCAGCCATTCAGCAAGGCCGTGCATTAACTGCACAGACCATAAGAATAAACCAGGAATGCAAAAATCCATCAGTATATCCATATGAATACCATGCGGCTTATTCATATGGATATATTATAATACATATTTTGTAACTTTTCAGCAGGTCTGAGCATTTACAGTGTATAAAGTGCAGAAAAAGGAAACAATATTGTTAGCTATTCAGATACTGCCCGGCAGTCAGAGAACTATTGATGGAAAGGAAGGATAAATATGTTGGAAAATTCGATGCTGTACCCGAGAAACAGCAAAACCAGGCGTACAGTCAGCCTTGATGGAATGTGGAAAATTAAATTTGACCCGGACTCAGAGGGAAGGGAAAAGAGATGGCAGGATGGGCTTAAGGACGCAGACCTGATACCTGTACCCGCCAGCTTTGCAGATTTTTATACGGACAAGGATATCCGTGAATATACAGGAGATTTCTGGTATGAGACTGATGTTTTTGTGCCGGAGGAGTGGAAGGGGAATAAGGTATTTGTCAGATTTGGCTGTGCCACACACAGGGCAGTTGTTTTTGTAAATGGAAAAGAGATCACTTCCCACGAAGGAGGCTTTCTCCCCCTTCTGGCCGATATAACAGAAAACACCAGGTTTAATGAATTCAACAGAGTCTCTGTGCTTGTAAATAATGAGCTGACAGTCACTAATATTCCCTGCGGTGAGACAAGAGTGCTGAAGAATGGAAAAAAGATGTCAAAACCCTACTTTGATTTCTATAATTATTCCGGGCTGCAGCGCCCTGTTAAACTGGTGATGGTCCCGGAAGAATATGTCTTTGATTTTACTGTGGACCATAAATTATTTGGCAGCGACGCTGAAGTGTCTTACAGCGTGGTGACTACGGGTAAACATCCCGTGGAGGTACGTGTCCTGGATGAGGAAGGGCGGGAGGTGGCCCTGTCTTCCGGCAGAGAAGGAAAACTTGTGATCAAAAATGTCAGGCCGTGGGAGGTTCTGGACAGTTACCTCTATACATTTGCAGTAAGGATCCTGGATGGCAGCAGGATCATTGATGAATATACGGAGGAGATCGGCATCAGGACAGTGGAGGTTGTGCATGACAGTATCCTGATCAATCAAAAGCCGGTGTATCTTAAAGGATTTGGGAAACACGAGGACAGTGATATTGTGGGACGCGGATTCAATATCGGGATGATGAAACGTGACTTTGAGTGCATGAAATGGACAGGCGCCAATTCCTTCAGGACCTCCCATTATCCTTACAGTGAGGAAATTTATCAGATGGCGGACAGGGAAGGCTTCCTGGTCATAGATGAAGTGGCTGCGGTGGGGATGTTTGAGAGCCTTATGAATTTTATGGAAGCATCTACAGGAAAGAAAACGGCATTTTTTGAAAAAGAGACAACTCCCCAGCTTCTGGAAAATCATTTAAAAGCCATAGAAGAGATGATAACAAGAGATAAAAACCATGCATGTGTCATAGCATGGAGTCTTTTAAATGAACCGGAGACAACTGATAAAGCGGCTGTACCATATTTTGAGAAGGTTTTTGCAAAAGCCCATGAACTGGATGTCCAGAAGAGGCCCAGGACATTTGCCCTGGTGATGAATTCACTTCCGGGTACATGCAGCTGCTATCAGTTCGCAGATATTATTTCCCTGAACAGATACTATGGATGGTATATGATGGGAGGTTATGAGATATCAGATGCAGAAGAGGCATTCAGGCGAGAGATGGATGAATGGAAGGAGCTGGGGCTTGACAGGCCGTTTCTGTTTACGGAATACGGGGCTGATACAAGCGCTATGGAGCATAAGCTTCCATCAGTAATGTGGAGCCAGGAATATCAGATGGAATATCTGAAGATGTGCCACAGAGTATTTGATTCCTACAGCTTCATTAAAGGAGAGCAGGTATGGAACTTTGCCGATTTTCAGACTACAGAGGGCATCATGAGGGTAAACGGGAATAAAAAAGGCATATTTACCCGCCAGCGGCAGCCCAAGGATGCGGCCTGGTACTTCAGGGAGAGATGGAAGAGCCTTCCCCGGGATTATAAAAAATAACTGCCGGGCAGAATGAGAGTCTGGAGCAGGGACGCAGAGCGTTCTTGGATCATTTGTAATAAGGAGAATTTTTATGGATAATCATATAGAAAAAAATGTCAGGCCGTTTGGCCTGCGGGATAAGCTGGGATATATGTTTGGAGACTTTGGCAATGACTTTACCTTTATATTTGCCAGCTCGTGGCTGATGATATTTTATACAAAGGTACTTGGCATTGAACCGGGCGCAGTAGGTGTTCTCTTTTTGGTAGCCCGGTGTGTGGATGCGTTCACAGATGTGGGGATGGGCCGGCTGGTTGACAGGATGAGGCCGGGAAAGGACGGAAGGTTCAAAAGCTGGGTCCGCTGGATAGCCGGACCGGTAGCAATTTCCAGCTTTCTGATGTACCAGTCGGGGCTTGCGGGGGCTCCTATGGCTCTGAAGATGGTGTATATGTATGTCACATATCTCCTGTGGGGAAGCGTATTCTATACGGCCATTAATATTCCTTACGGTTCTATGGCGTCTGCAATCAGTGAAGATCCCAAGGACCGTTCCTCACTGTCAGTATTCCGTACCGTGGGAGCCACTCTGGCATCCCTGATCATAGGTGTGGGAGGGCCGCTGCTAGTATACTCCACAGATGCGGCAGGGAATCAGGTAGTAGTGGGTTCCAGAATGACTGTCATCGCAGGTGTTTTCTCTGTCTGTGCCATCATCTGTTATATCCTCTTCTATAAAATGACAACAGAACGTGTGAAGACAGAACCCAGGCCCGATGCAAACAGAGTGACGCTGGGGCAGACATTTTCAGCTATCTTCAGGAACAGGGCGCTGCTGGCCATTATCGGTGCGGCCATCGGGCTTCTGCTCAGCCAGCTTATGTCACAGAGCATGAATAATTACCTGTTCCAGGATTACTTTAAGAACACGAACAGCCTGTCTGTGATCAACTTCATAAGTACAGGCGTGACACTGCTTATAGCCACCTTCGTCACCCCTCTCACAAGAAGGATAGGAAAGAAAGAAGCTGCCGCGGCTGCCATGATTCTGGCAGGAGCCAGCTATATCCTGCTTTTCTTTATGAGAGTGACTAACCCCTATGTATATATAGCAGTCAGCGTGGGCGGTTATATAGGGATCGGTGTTTTCAACCTGGTCATCTGGGCGAATATCACTGATGTCATTGATTACCAGGAGGTCATGACGAGACAGAGGGATGACGGTACAGTTTATGCTGTCTACTCTTTTGCGCGTAAGATAGGACAGGCGCTGGCAGGAGGCCTGAGCGGATTCGCTCTGGGGGCCATCGGCTATGATTCCCTGGCCCATGCCCAGACGGAAGCGGTGAATAATGGTATTTACTCTGTCACTACTCTTGTTCCTGGTATCTGTTTTCTGGCAGTAGCTGTTATCCTGATATTTGCATATCCGCTGTCAAAGAGGAAGGTGGAAGAGAATACAGAAATACTTCAGAAGCGCAGGGAGTCAGAAACGGAATAGAGAGGGGAGCAGATGAGGGGCATAGATTATGGAAGATAATTTTATTAGATTTACTAAGAAGAAAGAGTACCTTATATGTATAGACTCAGACGGATGTGCTATGGATACCATGGACCTGAAACACAAGAAATGTTTTGGGCCATGTATGATAAAAGAATGGTCTCTGGAGAGCCATGCAGATGAGATACAGAAGAGCTGGAATGAGGTGAACCTCTATACCAGGACGAGAGGGATCAACAGGTTCCAGGGGCTGGCAAGAGCCCTGCGGGAGACGGACAGTAAGTACGGGGAGATACCCGGCATCGATGAGCTGGAGCATTGGGCAGAAAGCACAGATGAGCTGTCTGAGAGGTCACTTCAAAGGGCTGCCTCTGATCCGGGGATCACAGAAGAAGGAAGGCTCATCCTGAACAAGGCTCTTTCCTGGTCCAGGGCAGTGAACGATGCAATAGACAGGATACCAGATGATGAAAAGAAACCATTTACCGGGGTGAGGGACGCCCTTGAGGCTGCAGGCAGAAAGGCAGATATTGCTATTGTTTCATCTGCCAACAGAAAGGCTGTGGAGGATGAGTGGAGCAGGTATGGACTGCTCACATTTACTGATATCCTGCTCACGCAGAAGGATGGGTCAAAGGCAGCCTGTATAGGCAGGCTTCTGGAAAAAGGATATGACAGGAGCCATGCCCTGATGGCGGGGGACGCACCGGGCGATGCCCGTGCAGCCGGAAAAAACGGTATTTTTTTCTATCCCGTTCTGGTGGGACATGAGGAAGAATCGTGGAAGGAATTTAAAAATGAAGCGCTGGCAAGGCTTACAGATGAAACGTATGCAGGAGCATACCAGAAAAAGAAGCTGGATGAATTTTGGAGTAATCTGTAACTGTGAAGATATGAACAGTTAGAAAAGATCAAGGAGGACCAGATGGTTGATTTAAAGGCGAAGCCGTATTATTTAAAAGATGAAGATATTAAATGGGTGGAAGACACGATTGCCGGTATGTCGGATGAGGAAAAAATAGGGCAGCTGTTCGTGAATATGGTGATTGACAGATCGTCTGAGAGCCTGAAAAAGACAGTGCAGGAGTACCATGTAGGGGCAATACGCTATCATAACGCTGCAAAGGAAGTTATTTATGAGCAGAATAAGGTGCTTCAGGAGAATACAAAAATCCCCCTTCTCATTGCATCTAACTGTGAGGCCGGAGGAAACGGAGGCGTTGACGGTGGGACGACTGTTGCCTGCGGGGCGGCCATAGCTGCTGCTGACTCAGAGCAGGCAGCTTATGAGACAGCGCTCATAGGCGCAAGAGAAGCGGCTGCCATAGGATGCAACTGGAATTTTGCCCCTGTGGTAGACCTGACATATAACTGGAGAAATACTATCGTGCAGACCAGGGCTTTTAACAACAGCCCTGAAGATACTATACGCTATGCAAAAGCATTTTTTAAAGGTACAAGAGAGAACGGACTTGCTACATGCTGCAAACATTTTCCAGGGGACGGGACTGAAGAAAATGACCAGCATCTGCTCATGGGGATCAATGATCTGAGCTGTGAAGAATGGGATGCCACCTTCGGCAAAGTCTATAAGGCTCTGATCGATGATGGAGTGATGACCATCATGGCAGGACATATAGCCCTTCCCTCCTATTCAAGAAAACTGTGTCCGGGACTCAGGGACAGCGACATCCTGCCTGCCACGCTCTCACCAGAGCTGATAAACGGCCTGCTCAGGGAAAAGCTGGGATTTGAAGGACTTGTAGTCACAGATGCCTCCCACATGATCGGAATGTTTGCTGCCATGCCCAGGAGTGAGCAGGTACCGGGAGCCATAGCTGCCGGCTGTGACATGTTCCTGTTTTTCAATGATGTTGAAGAAGATTTTGGGTATATGATGGATGGTTACAGAAGAGGTATCATTACAGAAGAAAGACTAAGCGATGCACTCCGCCGCATTATTGGTGTCAAGGCTGCCATCGGCCTGAACAGGAAGCAGAAGGAGGGGACGCTTATGCCGCCCAGGGAGCAGCTGGACATAGTAGGCTGCCGGGAGCATGAGGCTGCGGCGGAGAGGATAGCTGACCAGTATGTGACATTAGTAAAGGATACCCAGAAATGCCTGCCTTTGACACCAGAGAGCCACAAACGGCTGAAGGTAGTCTTCATAGCAGGGGAGGGTATGGTCATAGCCGGCAAACTGGTAGAGGACGGAAGTGATAAAGTAAAAGAAGAATTTCTGCGTCTTCTTGAAGAAGAGGGATTCGAGGCGGATGCCTCCACACCTGCCGCCAAGGGAAGTATGGAAGAGTTTAGAAAACGTTATGACGCATGTCTTGTGGTCCTGAACGTACAGGGCTTTGCCCAGTTCAACTCTATGCGTATAAAATGGGCCTCCCCCACTGACCAGCCCTGGTATGTGTCGGAGGTGCCCACTGTCTTCCTGTCACTGAACTTTCCAAATCATCTGATAGACGTGCCTATGGCAAAAACGTATATTAACGCATACCATAATTCAGTGCCGGCCATGAAGGCGGCGATCCGGAAAATAACAGGAAAATCAGGATTCCATGGCAGATATAACGAGAATGTCTTCTGCGGCAGGTGGGATACCAGGATATGACAGAATAATACAAGCTTAGAATACTGCTGCCCGCAGTTTTTTCATAAAGAACGCGGGCAGCAGCTTATTTTTTTTCTTTCTCTTGTGTCTCTTCTGAAATGGCGGTAAAATGAAAAGAAAAACTGTCAGCCCGGAAGGGGGAGGCATGTGAGGGGAAGGTCAGATGCAGAAGATATTCACAAAATATATGAGTGGAGTCATCATAGTTGCATTGCTGGTCGTGGCCGGGATCTGCTGGCTGCTCCAGGGAAAGGCTGCCCAGGAGCATATGGTACAGAATGCAAAACAGAAGATAGAACAGGCAGCAGGTACTATAGAGGGAAATAATGCAGAGATAGCAGGGCTTAAGGACAGTCTTAGTGAGGATTACCTGACAAGAGCCAGGGCTTTCGCCTATATTATCCAGCAGAATCCAAAGGTTCTGGACAGCCAGGAGGAGCTTGGGCGGATCAAGGAATTACTCAATGTGGATGAGCTGCATGTGATTGACAGTGACGGCATCCTTTTTGCCGGAACTATACCTAAATACTTTGGCATGGACTTTGCAAGCACAGAACAGACTGCAGAATTCCTGAAGATACTGGAAGACCCGGACGATTTCCTGGTGCAGGATATCCAGCCTAACGGTGCTGAGAAAAAGATATTCCAGTACGTGGGAGTAGCCAGGCAGGACGAGAAAGGAATCGTACAGATAGGGATGGCTCCTGTCAGGCTTCTGGAGGCGCAGAAGAAAAATGAACTTTCCTACATATTTTCCAGAGTGCCTGTGGATCCGGGAAGTGTCATATTCGCAGTGGATTCTGCCACTGGCGTGATCCTTGCCAGTACTGATGAGATAATGAACGGGAAGAATATGGAAGTGCTGGGCCTGTCTGAAGACAGGACAGAAGAGTATTCAGAGGGCGGATTTGCCTCAGGTGAGGGCGGCCGCATGTATTTCGTGCTGGAGCGTCACAACGGCCTTATAATAGGTGTGGGAAAGGATGAGCAGGGGCTGTATTCCGAACGGGGAAGGCAGATGATCATTATATTTTTTGCAATCATGATCATAGGCCTTATTACTGTCGCTGCCATAAGGCGGCTGCTGAAGATCAAGATCGTGGACGGGCTGCACAGGATCATGGAAGGGCTGGAGGATATTACGGAAGGCAGGCTGGGTACGGAGATACAGGTAAATGACAATCCGGAATTCCGGCAGCTTGGCGCGGGAATAAATAAGATGGTAGAGAGTATCCTGGGAACGACTGTCAAGGTATCAAAAGTGATGGACATTGTGGATCTTCCCATCGGTGCGTTTGAATTCAGCCAGAAAATGGACAGAGTCATGGCAACAGAGCGTCTGCGCCAGATCATGATGTGGACAGAGGAGGAGGCCGGGAGGCTCTATGAAGATAAAGAGCTTTTCCAGAAACGGCTGGAAGATGTCATGTCCTGGGAAAAACGTGAAGGTGAGACATATAAATTAAGTGATGACCCGGAAAAATGGGTGAGGATCCATATGACAACAGGAGAGGAAGGAACCTTTGGCGTAGTCATGGATATGACAAAGGAGGTGGGGGAAAAGAAAAGGCTGGAACATGACAGAGACTATGATGCCCTCACCGGACTCAGGAAAATAAGCGCCTTTAAAAAGGATGTGTGCGCTGCCCTGGCAGGCAGCGGAAAAACCGGAACTACGGCAATTGTCATGCTGGATCTGGACCGCTTTAAGGAAATAAATGACCAGTACGGGCACGACTGGGGGGATGACTACCTTCAGATATGTGCCAGATTCCTCAAAATCTTTGACAATGACAAAGGGATAACGGCCAGAAGGTCAGGAGATGAATTCTGTATATGTTTTCACGGGTGGGAGTCTAAAGAGGCCGTACTTGGCGCTCTGGATGAATTCTACAGCCTGGTGGAGGAAAAGAAGATCCTGTTCCCCGATATGTCCACCCGCAGCCTGTCCATTTCATCCGGGCTTGCCTGGTATGAAGGAACTGATGGGGATACTGCAGCCCAGGACGGGGCATTGCAGGCTGAATCTGTTGTGCAGGAATATGCGGCGCTCATGAGGAAGGCGGATGAAGTATTGTACAGGGCTAAAAAAGAAGGACGCGGGAGATATATGGTTTTCGGTGAGTAATAAAATCAAGCCCCGCGGCGGGAACCCAGGGCGTTCCTGGAAATAGAGAAGGAGCCGGTAACTGAACCGGGCCCCAATCGTCAGATTATAAGTCTGGCCTTTGGGGAGCGGTTCAGCTGCCGGCTTTCTTTATGCAATCTTAATATGGCATTAATAACCCCTAACACCATCTTAATCTCCTTTATGATAAGATTTTTTCGAAAAGGAGGAGTGAAAGACTATGGATATCTTAATCGCAGTCATTGGACTGGCTGCAGCGGCAATGCTGATCTACTATGTGATTATTCTGATGCGAGGTGACAGACAATGACTAATACGGTTTTGCAGTATGCTTTATACCTGGTGATCCTGGCAGCGCTAGCCATACCGCTGGGGGCATACATAGGAAAAGTAATGAACGGGGAAAAGGTATTTATGTCCCGTATTTTGGTACCTTGTGAAAATTTTCTATACAGGATACTGCATGTTAAAAAAGACGAGGAAATGAACTGGAAAAAATATGCTGTGAGTGTCTTTGCTTTCAGCGGCATAAGCCTCATATTCCTCTTTCTGCTGCAGATGCTGCAGGGAGTGCTGCCGGGGAATCCGGAGGGGATAGAGGGAATGTCCTGGCACCTGTCCTTTAATACGGCAGTCAGTTTTGTCACGAATACAAACTGGCAGGCATACAGCGGGGAAGCTCAGGCTTCTTATCTGACCCAGGCGCTTGGACTGACTGTACAGAACTTTGTCTCCGCAGCAGTGGGGATCGCTGTCCTGTTTGCAGTTATCCGTGGATTTACAAGAGTAAAGACCCAGGGACTGGGAAGCTTCTGGGTGGATGTGACAAGGATCATCCTTTATGTATTGATACCCCTTGCTGTTATCGTATCGATCGGTATCGCTTCACAGGGTGTGGTACAGACCCTGAAACCCTATGAGACAGTTGACCTGCTGGAACCGGCAGCTGTGGATGCAGATGGAAATATTTTAGAGGATGCTGTAATTGACGGTGATACTGTAACAGTTGACGGGAAAGCTGTTGACGGAGCACAGATCATAACACAGCAGGTGGTACCTCTGGGGCCGGCGGCCAGCCAGGTTGCCATTAAGCAGCTGGGAACAAATGGAGGCGGTTTCTTTGGAGTGAATTCAGCTCATCCACTGGAAAATCCCACGCCATTTTCTAATATGCTGGAAATGCTGTCTATTCTTCTGATTCCTGTTTCGCTGTGCTTTACGTTTGGAAGGAACGTCAAAAATAAGAAGCAGGGAGCGGCTATCTTTGCAGCCATGTTTATTATGCTGGCAGCTGCACTTGCTATAATAGCCGTCAATGAACATGCAGCGACACCCCAGCTGGCAGCAGGCGGTGCAGTTGATCTGAGTCAGTCAGGACAGTCAGGCGGAAATATGGAGGGGAAGGAAACCAGGTTTGGGATAGCCTCATCAGCCACATGGGCAGCCTTTACCACGGCAGCGTCCAACGGATCTGTAAACTCCATGCATGACAGCTACACACCGCTTGGCGGAATGATTACAATGCTGCAGATGATGCTGGGTGAAGTCATATTCGGAGGCGTGGGCTGCGGTCTTTATGGGATGCTGGCTTTTGCCATCCTGGCCGTGTTTATAGCCGGCCTCATGGTGGGAAGAACACCGGAATTTCTGGAGAAGAAAATAGAACCCTATGAAATGAAGATGGCCGTACTGGCCTGCCTTGCAACACCTATCGCCATTCTGGCCGGAAGCGGTATAGCAGCCCTGGTGCCCGGAGTAGCGGACAGCCTTAACAACAGCGGCGCCCATGGATTTTCTGAGGTCCTCTATGCATACTCATCATGCGGCGGCAATAACGGTTCTGCATTTGCAGGTTTTGGAGCGAATACGCCGTTCCTGAATGTGTCCCTTGGACTTGTCATGCTCTTCGCCAGGTTTGTGCCGATAGCGGCAGTGCTTGGAATAGCAGGAAGCATGGCAGGAAAGAAAAAAATCGCTGTTACGGCAGGTACATTATCAACAACAAATGCCATGTTTATATTCTTACTGATTTTTGTTGTACTGCTTGTCGGCGCCTTAAGCTTTTTCCCGGCGCTGGCATTAGGCCCTATAGCTGATTTCTTTCAGATGATTGGATAGGCGTGAGTTTTAAGTATCCCTAGGAGGTATAGAAATGGAGACAAAAAAGAAAACAGCCCTCTCGGACCCGAAAATGGTCACAAGAGCGGTCAGAGACTCTTTTATAAAATTAAATCCGAAAGTCCAGGCAAAAAATCCGGTTATGCTTCTTGTGTATATATCGGCAATAATGACAAGCATTTTGTTTGTAGTGTCACTGTTTGGAATCAAGGATGCACCCTCAGGCTTTACACTGGCGATTGCCGTGATTCTGTGGTTTACTGTGATATTTGCAAATTTTGCTGAGGCGATCGCGGAGGGCAGGGGAAAGGCCCAGGCGGATTCCCTGAGGGCCGCGAAAAAAGATGTGCAGGCAAATAAGATACCCTCTCCCTCACAGAAGGAGAAGATTACAAAGATCCTGTCCGCAAGTCTGAAAAAAGGTGATTACGTCATTGTCCGCGCCGGAGAGCAGATCCCGGCGGACGGTGAAGTTGTGGAAGGGGCCGCGTCAGTAGACGAGAGCGCCATCACTGGTGAATCGGCCCCTGTAATACGTGAGAGCGGCGGTGACAGGAGCGCAGTAACAGGAGGTACGACAGTTATCTCAGACTGGCTGGTGATCCAGGTGACCAGCGAGGCGGGTGAGAGCTTTCTGGATAAGATGATTGCCATGGTAGAGGGGGCAGCCAGGAAAAAGACGCCAAATGAGATAGCCCTGCAGATATTCCTGGTGGCATTGTCTATTATCTTTATCCTGGTTACAGTTTCCCTGTATGCATATTCCCTGTTTTCAGCCAGGCAGGCGGGAATAGTTAACCCGACATCTGTCACGTCCCTTGTGGCGCTGCTGGTATGTCTGGCGCCAACTACGATTGGAGCGCTCCTGTCAGCGATCGGGATCGCGGGGATGAGCAGGCTGAACCAGGCAAACGTCCTGGCCATGAGCGGAAGGGCAATAGAAGCAGCAGGAGATGTGGATATCCTGATGCTGGATAAGACAGGTACCATAACTCTGGGAAACAGGCAGGCATGTGAATTTATTCCTGTGGACGGCACTGATATGGGGGAGCTGGCAGATGCGGCACAACTTTCCTCCCTGGCAGATGAGACGCCTGAGGGCAGGAGCATAGTAGTGCTTGCAAAAGAAGAATTCGGCCTCAGAGGAAGAAATATGAGCGACCTTCACATGACCTTTATTCCATTTACTGCCGCTACGAGAATGAGCGGAGCTGATTTTCCGGGAAATGAGATAAGAAAAGGAGCAGCGGACGCTATCAGGGCATATGCAAAGGACGGGGGTTACCCATACAGCAGGGAATGTGAGGAGACGGTCACAAGAATATCCAATCAGGGAGGTACACCGCTTCTTGTAGCAAAAAACCACAAGATCCTGGGCGTCATCCATCTGAAGGATATTATAAAGCAGGGTGTGCAGGAAAAATTTGCTGATCTGAGGAAAATAGGCATCAAGACTATCATGATAACAGGCGATAATCCCCTGACAGCTGCGGCCATCGCAGCGGAGGCGGGTGTGGATGATTTCCTGGCTGAAGCGACCCCGGAAGGGAAACTTGCCATGATACGTGACTTCCAGAGCAAGGGGCATCTGGTAGCTATGACAGGAGACGGCACAAACGATGCCCCTGCCCTGGCACAGGCTGATGTGGCAGTGGCCATGAATTCAGGCACACAGGCTGCAAAAGAGGCCGGAAATATGGTTGATCTGGACTCCTCACCCACGAAGCTGATCGACATTGTCAGAATAGGAAAACAGCTTCTGATGACAAGGGGAAGTTTGACCACTTTCAGTATTGCAAACGACGTGGCAAAGTATTTTGCTATTATACCGGCTCTGTTTTTAGGACTGTATCCGCAGCTGAGTGCATTAAATATCATGAATCTGCATAATGCTCAGAGCGCGATCCTGTCAGCCATCATCTACAATGCACTGATCATCATTGCACTGATCCCGCTGGCATTAAAAGGTGTGAAATACCGGGAAGTTTCAGCCGGCCGGCTTTTATCCAGGAACCTTCTCATTTACGGGCTTGGCGGAATAATCGCACCATTTGTGTGCATTAAGCTGATCGACATGATCATAGTTGCGCTTGGCTTTGTGGGCAATATATAAAGGAATGGAGACTGGCGTACATGTATAGATTAGAGAGGTGTTTATTATGAAGACATTTAAAGAAGTTTTACCAAGAGCTGCTGTATTCTTCCTGATTTTTTCAGCAGTGTGCGGTATACTGTACACTGCTGTGATAACAGGGGCAGCCCAGGCGCTCTTTTCAGATAAGGCCAATGGTAGTATAATTGAAGTCAACGGCAAAAAATACGGAAGTGAGCTGCTGGGCCAGCAGTATACAGATGAGAAACATATGTGGGGCAGGATCATGAATATAGATACCTCCACCTACATTGATGACAATGGCCAGGCGCTTGTGTACGCCGCCCCCTCCAATATCAATCCGGCCAGCGCTGAATATGAGGCTCTGGTAGCTGAGCGGACAGAGAAGATAAGGGCAGCCCACCCTGAGAAAGGAGGGCAGCCGATTCCGGTCGATCTGGTGACATGCTCAGGGAGCGGGCTTGACCCCCACATTTCCGTGGCTGCCGCCAGGTATCAAGCAGACAGGATCGCATCCCGGAATAATATGACAGCAGATGAAGTAAATGAGATCATTGATAAATATACAACAGGAAGGTTTCTTGGTATTTTTGGCGAGCCTGTAGTCAATGTGCTGAAAGTAAATCTTGCACTTGACGGTATTCTGACTGACTAGAACGGGGCTTGTCTCTGAATGGGGGTAATGTTATGCATAAAAAGGTGATTGCCGCAAGGCAGAAAATTAAATTCAGGGATAATATCCCGGAGGGTAATGCGCCATACTATATGATGGAGATGGTCTGGGCAGTGGCTTCAGATCTGGAAAAGATACCGCAGTTCTATATTGTAGGGCAGGAGAAGACACTGTGGGTGTTCTATGAGTACACCAGCTTCATCTGTGATGACTTTTTGGAAAAGTACGGAGTGCTGTCAGCGCTGATCTCTGAAAAATATCCTGTCAGCGTCTGCGGCACCAGCGGAGAACTGGAGCATGTGTGGGCAGAGGCAGGATTTATAAATGGCAGGAAAGAACTGGAACTCATCAAGAGCAGTACCTCGGGAAGAGATTTTGATGAAATATCTAATATCTGCCTCAGGTTTTATATAGAGGATGAGGGCGAGCGGGATGAGCTGTGCAGCTGCCTGGCTAATTTGGATTACAGGCAGGACTATCTGGCTGTGTCCAGGACGCTTCTGGCTAAAAAGCTGTTTGCAGGCATAGCGGAGGATTACCCGGACACATATTACCGCTATCTTCCCATGAGCGGTGGAGATATGGAGTTCTGGAATGCTCTGAGCATGAACCAGAAGAAAATGCTCTGGATATTATTTCTGGAGTACAAGGTGAGTGCAGTTGAGTTCGAATATGTGGTAAATGCGCTGAAGGACGGGTCAATGGTCTATCTGTTTACATGGGAACTGGCGCTGCGTATGGCGCTGGATGAGCTTGGGATATCAGTGGAAAGCCAGGAGGATGACTTTAAGGTTTTAGATAAAGACGGGAAAAGGCTGCGCATGGACTATGGAAGAGGCTCGGAGGCGGAAAAACTGTTCCTCAAGATATTATTTCCTGTTATACAGGAGAAGCAGAAAGAGGTGTAAATGTGATCGGACAACGGCCGGATCCGGATAAATTACTGGAAAAATTAAAAGAGCAGGACAAGACAGGTCAAAAAGGACGGCTGAAAATATTCTTCGGGTATGCAGCAGGAGTGGGAAAGACTTATGCCATGCTGGAAGCTGCCCAGATAGTAAAAAAATCAGGTGTGGATGTGGTGGCCGGGTATGTGGAGCCTCATGCCAGGCCGGAGACCATTGCCCTGCAGGAAGGCCTGGAGGTGCTTGCTCCCCTCATTGTGGAACACAAGGGGATAAAGCTTAAAGAATTTGACCTGGATGCAGCTATGATCCGCCATCCCTCACTTATACTTGTGGATGAGCTGGCCCATACAAATGCTGAGGGCTGCCGCCATAAAAAGAGGTATCAGGATATAGAGGAGCTGTTAAATGCGGGCATAGACGTGTATACTACAGTGAATGTGCAGCATATCGAGAGCCTGAATGACATCGTGGCTTCTATCACAGGAGTGATCGTCCAGGAACGCATACCGGATAAAATATTTGACAATGCCAGCCAGGTAGAACTGGTGGATATAGAGCCTGCTGATCTGATAGAAAGACTGAATGAGGGAAAAGTCTATCGGGAAAAGCAGGCTAAGACTGCGTTAAAGAATTTTTTCAGCGAGGAGAATCTCACTGCATTAAGGGAGATCGCCCTGCGCTGCACAGCTGACCATGTAAACCAGGCCTCTGAAAAGAACAAGCAGGAAACACAGGTTTTTTCAGGCGGATATTTTACGAAAGAGCATATCCTGATCTGCCTCTCGCCTTCCCCGTCAAACGGAAAAGTGATAAGGGCTGCAGCAAGAATGACAAAGGCCTTTAAAGGAAGCTTTACGGCCCTCTATGTGGAGACTCCTGAGTCTAAGGGTATGTCAGGGGAGGATGAGAGGAGGCTCAGAGCAAATGAAAAGCTGGCCCAGCAGCTGGGCGCCAGGATAGTGACTACCTATGGGGAGGATGTACCCCTTCAGATCGCAGAATATGCCCGTTTGGCCCAGGTGTCCAAGATCATTATAGGGAGGACGAACACAAAGAAAGGCTTATTCTCCTTCAGGCCGTCCCTGGCAGAAAAGCTCTCTGAACTGGCTCCCAATCTTGATATTTATATCATACCCGACAATACGGCAGTCCCGTACAGGAGAAAAAGGGCTGCCAGGCTGAAAAGCCAGGACCCGTCAGAGTGGGTATGGGATATATTAAAGTCAGCAGGTATACTGGCAGGGGCTACGATAGTCAGTATTTTATTTGAACAGACAGGCTTTAGTGAGGCTAATATTATTATGGTCTATATTTTGGGGGTGCTTCTGACAGCCGTGGTGACATCGCAGAAGAAGTATAGTATCATTGCCTCCTTTGTAAGCGTGTTTACATTTAATTTCTTCTTTACAGTCCCCAAATACACTTTCCAGGCATATGCGCCTGAATACCCGGTGACATTCCTGATCATGTTCCTTTCGGCGCTGATCACAGGGACATTCACCACCAGAGTAAAGCATCAGGCAAAGCAGTCTGCCCTGCAGGCATACAGGACGGAGGTCCTTCTGGAGACAAGCCAGAAGCTCCAGCAGACGGACAGCTATCCCAAAATCATATTTGAGACTGCCAATCAGCTGGTGCGGCTTTTAAAAAGGACGGTGATCTATTATCCCGTGCTGAATGGGACACTGGTACAGCCGAAGGTATTTTCCAGAATAGACGGCAGCCGGGAGGACACCTCCCTTTATATAACGCCTGAGGAACAGGCTGTGGCGGCATGGGTGTACAAGAATAACAAGCATGCAGGGGCATTTACAAATACACTGCCCAGTGCAAAGTGCATGTATCTGGCAATCAGAGGTTCCCAAAAGGTATATGCTGTAGTGGGAGTGGCGCTGAATGACCAGCCGCTGGAGAGCTTTGAGAACAACCTGCTGATATCAGTGCTGGGGGAGAGCGCCCTGGCGTTTGAGAAAGAAGAGCTGTATGAGACAAAAAACCAGGCAGCTATGCAGGCACAGCAGGAAAAACTCCGCGCCAACCTGCTGCGGGCTATTTCACATGACCTGCGCACTCCTCTTACAAGCATATCGGGGAATGCGGATATATTGCTGGGGAATGGCGCCAGCCTTGATGAAAGCAAGAAGATACAGCTCTACCAGGATATATACGATGATTCCATATGGCTCATAAATCTGGTGGAAAATCTGCTGTCAGTTACAAGGATCGAGGACGGGACCATGAATATTCACATGGAAGCCCAGCTGGTCAGTGAAGTGATTGACGAAGCGCTGGCGCACATTAACAGAAAAGGCTGTGAGCACTGTATCACAAAGGTCATCCCCGATGACATGATCATGGCCAGAATGGATTCCAGGCTGATCGTGCAGGTGATCATTAATATTGTGGATAATGCCATCAAATACACACAGCCGGGATCACATATTGAGATATCCGCAAGAAGAGAAAAGGCCGGGGGACAGGGGCAAAGCGGATTTGTTGCTGTGGAGATAGCTGATGACGGGGAGGGCATACCGGATGAAGCCAAGGAAAAGCTTTTTGAAATGTTTTATACGGGGGGAAATAAGGTGGCTGACAGCCGGCGCGGCATGGGACTGGGTCTCGCCCTGTGCAGGTCCATTGTGATGGCCCATGGAGGCATGATCTCAGTGGAAGATAACAAGCCCAGAGGCAGCAGGTTTAAATTTACGCTGCCGGCAGAGGAGGTAACATTACATGAGTAAACCGCTTATTATGGTTGTTGAGGATGACCAGGCTGTGAAAAATCTGATCACAACCACACTTGAGACACAGGAATATAAATATATAACTGCAGCAAACGGGAGCCAGGCAATTATGGAGGCAGTCTCGCACCAGCCGGATATTATGCTGCTGGATCTGGGCCTGCCGGATATGGATGGGGTGGATATCATTAAAAAGGTGCGCACATGGTCCAATATGCCCATCATTGTCATCAGCGCCAGGAGTGAGGACAGAGACAAAATAGACGCCCTGGATGCGGGGGCAGACGATTATCTGACAAAACCCTTCAGCGTGGAGGAACTTCTTGCCAGGCTCAGAGTCACTTTCCGCAGGCTCAATTATACAAGCGGACAGTCGGGCGCCGCCGCCTCCGTATTTATAAACGGAGGCCTGAAGATCGATTATTCGGAAGGGTGCGTATATCTGGACGGTGAGGAGCTGCATCTGACGCCTATTGAATATAAGCTGCTCTGTCTCATGGCAAAAAATGTGGGAAAGGTGCTCACTCAGAAATATATCCTGAAGGAAGTGTGGGGGAGTACTGCAGAGAGCGATATCCCCTCCCTGCGCGTGTTTATGGCAACTCTGAGAAAAAAGATCGAGAAGGATACTTCCCGCCCCAAGTATATTCAGACCCATATAGGCATGGGATACAGGATGCTCAGGATCGAGGACTATGCATGAGCAGGCAGCGGGCCTCCCGTATGATCTCTTTAGGAAAACCGGTGAACTCCAGCAGCCTGACGGCATTAAAAGTGCTGCATATCCCATCATGAATCTTGTAATCAAAGCAGACATCACTGTCCTTTACCTGCTCCCCGAAATAGGAGCATTGGCATCTGTCTCCGAGTATATCAGCCAGTTCCCTGTCATGTGAGGCAACAAGAGGAAGGCACCCGGGGCGGGAGAGGAATTTAAGGATTGCGGCCGAAGCTGCGATGCGCTCACTTGTATTAGTACCCCGCAGTATTTCATCAATGATGCAGAAGGCAAGTCTTCCGGTATCCAGACTTTTTATGATCCTTCCTAAGTATCTGATCTCACGGATATAGTAGCTCTCACCTGATATAAGATCATCGCGTACCGCCATGGATGTGATGACCTGAGACGGGGGGAGTGCGAAGAAGGCTGCTGTGCAGGTAGAGATGGTCTGGGCAAGTATGGCATTTATGGCGGCAGCCTTGATGAAGGTGGATTTTCCGGAAGCATTTGAGCCGGTTATTATACATGTCCTGCTCAGAGTGATGTCGTTGCAGACCGGGGAATCCAGCAGAGGGTGATAGAGGCCTTCTGCATGTATGACAGGCTCTGTGACGGAACTGGGCACACAATAGAGCGGCAGGCTCTCCCTGAAGGAAGCCACGCTCACAGCCATATCGATCGTGCCTGCGTACTTAAGGAGCTCCATAAATTCACTTCCATGGCCCTTCAGAAGATTGATAACCTGGGTATAACATGTAAAATCCCAGAAGGTGGCTCCTATTACATAGTCCTGGAGGATACCGGCGATATCACCTGTGATGACGGCCTGTTTTTTCTTCTGAAGCCTTGCCGTCCGCCGTGCCAGTCTGTCAAAGAGCGCCTGATTTTTGGATATATGTTCCGGGAGTTTATACAGGGGTTCTGTCCCGCACTGAAGGTTCATGGAGGAAAGCTTCTTTGCTGCACGGACCAGCCTTATGATACTGCCCAGTGTATCCAGATATATTTCTATTTTCTGTTTTTGTATAGTGTAAACAGCTGCATTCACTACAAAGACTGCCAAAGCAGATAAGGCCAGCGTCTGGCTCCAGGTTACAGCAGAGGCCAGCAGCAGTGCAGCCAGCAGCACCTGCAGCAGCCTGTAGATACTTTTGTGGGAAAGGTCAAGATTGTCCAGATCTGAGATAAATGAAGGGATGCAGAAGCCTGCCTCCTCACAGCCCAGCCTGTAAAAAACAGCTTGTACCTTTTCCCTTGGTTCCTGGTGAGACTGAAAGTAGCCTGCCAGTTTGTCAAATTCCAGGCTATCTTCCGGGGAGGCAAGGTGGTGCAGGCTGGCATACAGAACCTGTCCCCCTGCAAAGGAAGAGCAGCGGCAGATTCTTTTAAACAGGAGATCCATCTCCAGGTCATTCCATGTGACCTCGTCTATTTTTTCAGCAGCCGGAATTTCTTCGGCGATTGAATCCCAGTAGAGCCGGAGCTCGTCGAAATCATATTTTATATCTGGCGGTTTAGTGCCAAATGTACCCAGTACGTGCTGCAGAAAATACTGCCTGTTTTTTCTGTGTTCGTAAATGAAGACAGAGACGATTATTATTGCTGCCGCTGCATAGAGTAGCAGGTACCATAAAGTTAAGGACATACAATTACCTCATTTCATACTCGATCGTGGGGAGCAGACCCATCATGTACATTTAACTTTCGGGAAGTCCGGATGGGCCTGATTTTCAGGAAACGCGGCGGACATTGTTTCAGTATAAGAGAAAACATTGAAACAAAGATGAAACATACAGCTTCAGTAAGAAGTACCATGCCTATATTCAGCGGCAGCCCCTGATTATAAAAAATAGTGTAAAGCTGGCAGGAAAAGAGCATGACAGCGGAACAGATCCCGCCATATCCGGCCAGCATATCTGTATAACGAAGAAATACAGGGGCCTGTCTGCATAGAATGCCATAGGCGAGCGGCTTCATCAAAAAATGCAGAAGTACGGCGGCAGCAGGAAATAAGAATAAGACATACTTTTCCAGGCTGCTGACAGTAAACAGGCTGTTGCCCTCCAGGGGGATCATGGATGGAAGAAGAGGCCATGTGACAGCAGCGCTTATGACAGACAGCACAATAAGTGTCCAGAAGAGTAGCTGCATCCCGAGTCCGGGGATCCTGTTAAAGGTATCTTTTATAAGGGCATAGTCTGATACCCGGGGAGTCTCATTATATTTTTCTACAGACAGGTCATCATAGCTCAGTGGGTGTTCCTTTACCATCTCCGTACAGAGACGGCAGGATGCAGCATAGCTGTCCGACTTTTCTTTCAGAAGCACAGCCTGCTGTTCCAGGAGTTCATCAAGCGTAACCTGCCGGTTCTGCAGGGCTCTGATATTTTCAAGTGTAATGTCAAGACCTCTCAGGAAAATGATTTTTTTCAGAGTGCTGATATTTTCCTCAGAATAATCCCGGTAGCCATTCAGTGGATTCCTGTCTGCGATCAGCAATCCTTCTTTTTCATAGAACCGCACATTTGCCCGGGTGATATTTAACCGTTCTTCTACTTCTTTGATAGTCATCTTTATCCTCCTGAGGTACTTTATAGAGTATAAACCCACTTTACAGTCAAGGCTTTTTTCACATTTTATCACAAACAGTTTTATATTTCACCATCCCGGGGACAGCCATTGACTTAAATAAGAATAAGGGTTATAATCTAACTGCAAGATGTGATCACGCACTATACTTGTGTGATTCTCGCGTTTCTCATATTCTTCCGTTCCGGAAGTGCATTTCCCCTATACTAACTGTATTTTGTATTTTTCAAGCCAGTAGTTGACCTGAAGCATATAGGCCAGCATCTGAGGACCTGCCATGAGCTGGCCGTACCAGGGCCTCCCGTAGTCGGACGGACTGTTCAGGAAGGAATTTACTTTCCTGGTATCCAGAAGTGCGCGCACAGGAGCGCCGGGGTCAGAGAGGACTTCTTTTAAGCGTTCACCCAGGAGACGCTCATACGCCGGGTCATACGTCTTTGGATAAGGGCTCTTGCGGCGCCACAGGACATCTTCGGGCAGTTTATCTGAGCCGGCCTGGCGCAGGAGGCCTTTGACAATACCGTCTGGACATTTCATTTTCCACGGGACATTGAAGATATACTCCACGATCCTGTGATCTGCCAGGGGGACCCGGGCTTCCAGACCGGAATACATGCTGGTTCTGTCCATTCTGTCCAACAGGGTGACCATGAACCACCGCAGGTTCAGATAGGAGATCTCACGCCGCCTCTTCTCCTCCTGCACCTCGCCGGGGAGGCGCGGGGTTTCCATGATGGTCTTTTCATATGCGGCATGGGCATATTCTTCCATATGCAGTTCGTTTATCACATCATCTGCCAGCAATACCTTCCGGGGCTCCATGCTCATGGACCAGGGAAAATCGCTGCCTTCAAATGCTTCCTTCTTATGGAACCAGGGATAGCCCCCAAAGATTTCATCAGCACATTCGCCGGTCAGGGTGACTTTGTTGAAGCCCACTACCTGGGAACAGAAATAGAGCATTGATGATTCCACATCAGCCATACAGGGCAGGTCTCTGGCATCCACTGCCTTGTACAGACAGTCCAGCTGGTCCTGGTTGCTGCAGATAAGGAACCTGTGGTTTGTTTTTGAAAAGGCAGTCATTTTTTCCACCCACGGCCTATCCTGGCTTGGCTGGAAGGAATTTGACTGGAAATACTTATCGTTGTCAACAAAGTCAAAAGAAAAAGTATTCAGCTCTTTACCCTGTTTTTTTAGCTGGGCTGAACAGATGGCAGTTACCAGGCTGCTGTCAACTCCGCCCGAGAGAAAGGTGCTGATAGGGATGTCAGAGAGCATCTGCATTTTTATGGCATCTTCTACAAGCCATGCTGTCTTTTCCACAGTTTTTTCAAATGAATCTTCATGGGGTCGGCTCTCCAGCTTCCAGTAAAAGTGGGAGGTGCATCCTGATCTCCCAAAAATCATGCACTGGCCCGGCAGCACTTCCAGAACGCCTTTGAAAACTCCCTGGCCGTATGATTTTGCCGGCCCAAGAGCAAAGATCTCGCACAGTCCGTTTTTATCAACTACAGGACTGAAGCCGGGATATTCAAACAGTCCCTTGATCTCAGAAGAAAAAATGAGCCCATCATCATAAAATGTATAAAAAAGCGGCTTCACGCCCAGGCGGTCCCGGAACAGACATAGCTGCTCTTTAGAGGAATCCCATATAGCCACAGAAAAAATACCGTTAAGCTTTTTGGCGTAATCTGCCCCGTGCAGCATATAGCCGTTTAGTATGACCTCTGTGTCACTTGAGGTAGTGAAAACTGCTCCTTCCAGCTGCAGCTCCCTCTTCAGTTCTTTCATGTTGTAGATCTCCCCATTAAATGCTATGGCATATTCTCCGGCAGGATTTTTTCTGACCATGGGCTGGTGGCCTGTCAGGAGGTCTATGATTTCCAGACGGACATGTGCCAGACCGCAGGATTTATTCAGATAAGTACCCTCATCGTCAGGGCCGCGTCGTTTTTGGGAACGGTTCATGTTATCCAGTACAGATTCCCACCGTCCCCTCTCATTTTCCAGATTGATGCTGGGCTTGCAAAAGCCGGCAATTCCACACATATAAATACCCCTCTTTCCTATATCTTTTATAATTGGTTAACAGCCCTATTGGATGACCGGCTGGTATTGTTTTTTCAGAAGAGCCGCCTCAATTGAGGGAATCAGCAATTCTGTGTGGGCGATCATAGAGTTTGGCTTTTTTTCAGGGTTATCCTGACCGAAGGGAACAAAGTATATATTTTTGGAATTGAGGAGAAGGCCGATATTTTTCATGTTCATTCCCAGCGCATCATTTGTTGAGATAGATAAAAGCAGGGGCTTGTCGTTCCTTAAATGTGCCTTTGCTGCCATTAATACAGGCGTATCTGTGATTCCATTGGCCAATTTGGCAATGGTGTTGCCTGTACAGGGGATGATCACCAAAATATCAAGGAGACTCTTTGGGCCTATTGGCTCAGCCTGGGATATGGTGAGGATTGGCTCAATTCCTGTGACAGTCCGGGCCTTCTCTATAAATTCTTCTGGTGACCCAAACCTGCTGCTGATCTGCTGGGAGGAATCAGAAAAAATAGTCTGTATTTCGGCGCCCTCATTAGACAGTTTTTGTAATTCAGTGAATACATTTCTATAAGTGCAAAAAGAGCCGGTAAATGCGACCCCTATTTTCTTTCCTTTTAATGACATATGACATACTCCTTACGATTTTTAGTCCTGCGGGCCGGTTTACGGCTGCCCCAGATAATTGAAAATAGTGTCTGCAATAGCCTGTGCAGAGGAAACAGGAGCGTATTTTCCGGGAAGCCCCGGACACAGAAATGCAGACAGATTCAGCCTGGCTGCGGCGGCAAAATCCACACCGCCGGGTGCAGATGCAATATCAATAATAGTGACATGCTTTTTCATTTTAACAAGATGTTCTTTTAAAAGAACAGGTGCAGGGATAGTGTTGAATATGAAATCATATTCGTTCAGATGTGTTTCAAAATCCGAAATACTGACAGCTTTATCAGCCAGAATGGCTGCCTCCGCCATGGCCTGAGGCTTTCTGGCGCATACAGTAGTATGGCAGAACATCCCCCTTAAGCAGACTGTAAGCGTCTTTGCGCAGCGTCCGTAACCCAGGATGAGGCAGGAGCTGCCATGCAGGTTTCTTCCGCTTTTGGTGATAGCCTCTGCAACAGCGCCTTCTGCTGTGGCGATACTGTTAAAAACAGAGAGTTCCTCAGAATCCATAAAGTCAAATACTCTGACATTCCTCAGGCGTGCAGCCTCCCTGAATTTGGCAGGGATACAGCCTGCAAAAAAATACTGCTCCTCTGAGAAAAGACTGATCAGGGAAGAGAGACAGAGATCTCCTGTCTGGATCTGATGGTTCAGTTCCATATTGTTTTTAGTCATGGGAACAGGCGCGATTATATTTTCAGAGCACAGCACGGCCTCTTTCAGCGATGAGACAGGATGACAGCCCGGATCGTCAATGGGCCTGCACAGTGCATAGTGGCAGACACGGCAGCCCTTTGCGGTGAGTATCTGTGCCAGGACAGCCTGACGCAGGTCTCCCCCGATGACAGCAAAATCGTATATTCTTTTTTTCATGTTGAAACTCCCGGATGTTTAGGATACAGACAGCTGTCTGATACAAAACAGCAGCTGATTTTATATAATATATGATAAGATGAAAAAGATGTGTAACTGTGAAGGCACTGAACAGTTACAAAGATGTGTAATATACAGCTTATGATATGGGACGGAAGCTGTTATTATCCATAGCTGCGGCATAAATAAAAAGGAAAAGGATCATAGATCCTTTTCCATAATATAACTGCGGGGAGAAAAGCCCATATCCTCATAGAAAGAAAGGGCGCTGCTGTTAAAGGCCCACACCTTCAGGCTGATCTGACGGATTCCAAGGCTCTTTACAAAATCCTCCATGTGGGTAAAAAGCATTTTTCCTATCCCCTGTTTTTGACAGGAGGGCAGAACACACAGATCTGTGATGTAGGCGTAAGGAATCTGATAGGTAATGGGATTTTCGGCAGGGTAATGAATAGAGGCCATGCAGAGCCCTGCAATCTTGCCGCTCATCTCTGCAACATAAGCAATACGTGAACTGTCCTCCAGCAGTCCGCTGAATTCTTCCAAGTCATATGGCGCCAGAGCCGGTTTAAATAAATCCGGGCGGTTGGTTGCGTGCACCTCGTGCAGAATTGTCATCAGGATATTAACTCCGTCATAATCTTCAGGCCGCATCCTGCGTATAAAATGTTCCATATTGTTCTGCTCCTATCAGGAGAAATCTGCCATGTAGCTGCCGTGGGCTGCGATCAGCTCATCACACATACTGCGGATATCGGCAATATTCAGCTCAGCAGCGGTGTGAGGATCCAGCATGGCAGCCTGGTAGATATGGCTCCTGTCTCTGGTGACTGCCGCCTCGATAGTGAGAAGCTGAGGATTGATGTTGGTCATGTTCATGGCAGCTAATTGTACAGGAAGGCGTCCCACATGGCAGGGGGTGATGCCGTTTCCGTCTACAAGGCACGGAACTTCCACACAGGCGTCTGAGGGAAGGTTGTCAATAAGGCCTGTATTCAGGACATTGCCTCCTATCTTGTAGGGTTTGTTTAATACGACAGCTTCCATAATGTATGAGGCATATTCGTGGGAACGTTCATGGGTGATCCTGCCATCTTTTAAAATGGAGGCCTTTTCGGCATCCCACTCGGCGATCTGTTTGATACAGCGCCGGGGGTATTCATCCAGAGGTATGTTGTACTGTTCAATCATATCCGGATATTTTGACTTTATGAATAAAGGGTTATACTCCGCATTGTGCTCGCTGGATTCTGTACAGTAATATCCAAACTGGTTGATATACTCAAAACGCACCATATCTGTATGGCGTTCTTTCAGATTCTTTTCGGCAGCCCTGCGGCGGATCTCAGGATAGAGGTCATTTCCGTCTTTATCCTCCAGCTTCAGCAGCCATCCCATGTGATTGATACCGGCGATAAGTTCCCTGCGCCCCTCCAGCCTGTCTTCCATATCCAGGCTCTTCAGAAGCATCTCGGAACAGACCTGCACGCTGTGGCAGAGCCCTACGGTGCGTATCTTTGTGTAACGCTGCATGTAGCCTGTGAGGATGGCCATGGGATTTGTATAATTGAGGAAGAGTGCATTTGGGCAGACCTCTTCCATATCAGCAGCAAATTCCCTCAGGATGGGAATGGTGCGCAGCCCTCTCATAATGCCGCCGATCCCCAGCGTGTCAGCAATCGTCTGGCGAAGACCGTATTTTTTCGGAATCTCAAAATCAGTGATCGTGCATGGATCATAGCCGCCTACCTGGATGGCATTTACTACAAAGTCAGCATTTTGGAGTGCAGCTTTTCTGTTCGCAGTGCCCAGGTAAGTCTTGATAACAGCCCGCCCCTGATTTACGTTTTTGTTGATAGCCTGAAGAATGATCTCAGAGTCAGCCAGTCTTTTGCTATCGATGTCATAGAGGGCTATCTCGCTTTCGCACAGTGCGGGGGTGCACATGCAGTCGCCCAGGACATTTCTTGCAAATATAGTACTTCCAGCCCCCATAAAAGTGATTTTTATCATAGAGTTCTCTCCTTTTTGCTTGTTGTTCTTATGAGCTGATTGTATAATAAATCATAGCGGACGGATATTTGAAATGTTTCAAGGGAATTGTTAAAATGTTGTAACTATTGGGCAGGTGGAGAGATGGACCGCCAAAAATGTAACTGTGAAGGTACTGAACAGTTACGATAAAAGAAAGGATCGGGCAAAGACAATATGAGTGCACTAAATGTTTTCTACGCAGGCCATGAAAAATGTCCTCCCGGACATGCCTTCGGGCCGGCAGTGCGGCAGCATTATCTCCTTCATATGATTCTGGAGGGGAGAGGAATTTATCAGACGAGAGACAGTTCTTTTCCTTTGAGGAAGGGACAGGCATTTTTAATTTATCCGGGGGAAACCACATATTATCAGGCGGATGACAGGGAACCGTGGGAGTACGCCTGGGTGGCCTTTAACGGGTACGAGGCAGAAGAGGCCCTTGAGCAGACCTGTTTTGCAGAAGGGGGATATGTATCAGCAGGCGGGTTTACAAAAAAAGATGAATCCAGGATATATGAGCTGGTAGAGGCCTTTGAGCGTTCAGAGAGCAGGCTTGAACTGATGGGCAGCCTGTGCAGGGTTCTGGCGCTGTTTGGTCAGGAGAGAAAATTATCAGCGGCAGGTTATGAGAAGCAGTACTTTGAAAAGGCCGTCGGGTATATATATAACAATTATGGATATCCGCTGAAAATCAGTGACCTGGCAAAATACATAGGAATAGACAGGACATATCTGTACAGGATTTTTATGGACATAGAAAAATGCCCGCCTAAGCAGTATCTGCAGCGCTTCAGAATGAAGCAGGCGCTTCAGATGCTCTCAGAGGGCGGGCATACAGTTACAGAGACGGCGTACTCCTGTGGATTCAGGGATGCGGCCTCATTCTGCAACAGCTTCAAGAAAGAGATGGGAATGACGCCTCTTCAGTATCAGGCTGAACTGAAACTGCACACGTCATATGCGGGCAGATGATCTCATGCTGTTAGTTGCATGAGATGCATGGCCGTCAATGGTTTCTCATAAATTCTGCCATCTCTGTCTCAGACAGTGGTTTTGAATAATAGAAGCCCTGGATCTGGTCTACACCAAATTCTTCAACAAGCTGCCTTTGTTCTTCAGTCTCTACCCCTTCTGCAACGACCTTCATATTCAAATCTTTGAAGGCCCTGACCAGGTTTTTGACGGCAAGGGCAGAAGTGGGGTTTTTAATAGAGGCCTGTACAAGACTCCTGTCCAGCTTGAGGGTTCCGAATGGAATATTGATAACTGTAGCAATATTAGAATATCCTGTACCGAAATCATCAAGCCCCATCATAATGCCATAGCTTTTCATCTCTTCGGCAAATTCGGCAACCACAGTAGGATTTTCCGCAAGAGTACTCTCAGTGAACTCGATTTTGACAGCAGGCATGGGAGTATTGTTGCTTTCTATGATTTCAAGCACTTTTTTGCTCAGATCCTGCTGGGAAAATTGAATGGCAGAGAAATTCACGTGTATGGAGTCAATCTGAATACCAAGATCGCGCAGCCTGTTTATAAACTTACATACTTTATCCAGTATCACATAAGTGATTTCTATAATAAGCCCTGTCTCCTCGGCAACAGGAATAAATTCAGAAGGATAAATGGGACCGATGGGAGTGTCGTTTATGCGCATCAGAGATTCAGCATACTGAAATTTACCTGTCTCGATAGAATAGATTGGCTGGTAGTACATCTCAAAGCTTTTGTCAGCCAGCTTATCCTTCAGGATGCGTATCACTTTGTGCTTACGTTCACGCTTTTCCAGCATTTCCTTATCACAGTAACAGACCCGGCCATATTTGCCTGATTTTGCCTGTGAGACTGCGTATTCAATTCCACCGATGGTATTTTCAATAGAACCATCGCAGTCGGCGCTTCGTATGATCCCCATAACAGCCCGGATCAGAAAACGGTAGTCATTGATCTGCCAGGGAAGGGCCATGCGCTCCCGGATGGCAGAGACACAGCTGTCTAATTCATCACTGTTCTCCTGAGTAAAGAGAAGTGCGAATTCATCACCGCTGAAGCGGTATACATTTCCGGCAGGACCGATTGTACTTAAGAAATGTCCCACACTTTTAAGAAAGGCATCGCCGCTTTGCTGTCCGCAGGCATTGTTTACCTGACGGAAATCCCTTAAGGAAACTACCAGCAGGGTAAAGCCCCGGACGGGATATTTGTTTGTAAGCAGATGCAGCATATTCAGCAGCTCCTGCCGGTTAGGCAGATTAGTCAGGTAGTCCATGGAGATCTGTTTGTTCTGAAGATGCAGATAAATGATCAGAAGCGCACAGGTGGCAGCAGAACCAGACAGTATAATATCAGAGTAGATCTGCTGTATGATTATGACAAGGACTGCAAGCAGTGGAAAAGCCGCCAGAATGCGGTAGATCTCCTTTTCAATTTTCTTATGATTGCATAGGGTAACTATGATGCTGGCTACGCAGTAGGCATAAAAGATCAGATAAGTGACAAAGATCAGGTGCCCCCTTGTATAGCCGTTTGCCTCTGTCAGGTCAAATATATTTCTGGTAACCGGATTCAGCAGTACCATGACAGCATACAGGCAGCCGGGTGTGATTCCTGTCCAGATAATTTTCTTAAGACTGGGACTGTCTGCATAGATGACAGAAACGGTGTAGAGAAAGTAAGCCATTCCCATCAGCGGGGTCAGGATAAAATAGATCTGAGTGACTATCCATGTGAGCAGCAGGGGGACTGTATCTGTGTTATAGATCATAAGAGTAGAAAGTACATTTGAAAGCATTGCACAAAAAGTAACCATCAGACATCCCTGGAACATTCTGTTCTTAAGAGAGGGGAGATGGCTGCCTTTTCTGGAATAGATCCATATGATCCCCAGAATTACCAGAGAAATAAGTTCTGGCGCAATATTCCACGTCATTTTGTTTACCTGCCATTTCTTAGGTATGTATAACAGAGTGAATCATCTTGCTGAAACTATTCTATCACAGTTAAAGGCGGCCTACAATCATATAATTGTGACCGCCTGCATTAAACGTTCCAGTTCCCGTCTGAACTGGAACCATTAAAACTGTTTTTATATTTTAATGTTCCTTATAATATGTCTCAATAGCCTGTGCAAAAAATTCAGAGGCTCCCTTGCCGTACCGCTGATCCAGGGATGATCTAAATCTCTCATCCCGGTAGCTGGATGCAGTGGACAGCATGACTCCTTCCTCGTCTTTAACATGTGTAAACTCCTTCAGCAGAAGGGCATATTCCCTGATCAGTTCTTTCACGCAAAGAGAATCGGGCGGATAATCCCTTTTTGCAATCAGCTTTTCCAGTAGCTCTTCAACCTGTCTTTCACATTCCTTGGCAGCCTCCGGGCTGGGGGGATTGGTGGCTGCTTTTAAGTAGCTTTCTTTACCTCCATACCATTCTATTACTTTTTGGTAGCCTTTCTGCATGTCCTCCTTTGAGGCACGTTCTATATAGTGCTGTTTCCACTGTTCAATCCCGCCAAATTCTTTAATAATACATTCCTGCATAAGATCCGTCATATGATCGATTGAAGCCTGGCAAAGCTCTTCCAGTTCGGATTTATTAAATACTTCAAAATCCATTTTGTTTCCTCCCTTCAGGATATCGTCAATGCTGGCAAGCAGGCGTTCTATGCGCTCCTTCTTGCTTATCAGCATTTTGCGCTGCATCTGTAGTATTTTATCTCTGTCAAGAGCCGGACTATCCATCACAGTTTTAATATCTTTTAATGAAATATCAAATTCGCGGAAAAATAAAATCTGACGCAATGTTTCCAATGCCTTATCGTCATAAAGCCGGTAACCCGCATCACTTTTTTTAGTGGGCTTCAACAGCCCGATTTCGTCATAGTAGTGGAGCGTGCGCACGCTGATACCTGTCAGTTTTGATATTTCCTTCACTGTCCTCATATATAAGACCTCCTGCCCCTGATGACTTCGCATGTCACCGTCCCGCGAGGTGTTTTCGCGCGTATTTTGCACGAAAATCCCGAGGGCTGCAGCGCGAAACGGCGCTTTTGGCCGTTTCTGTGCATCGCGAAGCGTGTTACTGGTCACTCCGTGACCAGTAATTTTATTTTAACCTATGACGTTCCGTGAGGGTCAATACTTTTTGTCAGTTATTATCCCTGATTATTCTGCAGGGTACACCGCAGGCGACTTTGTCTGAAGGAATATCCTTTGTCACGACACTTCCGGCCCCAATTACCACATTGTCGCCGATTGTCACTCCGGGCATAATAATTGCCCCTCCTCCTATCCAGACATTGTTTCCTATTATAACTGGCGCAGTCTGAGTTTTGCAGAATTCGAAGGAGCCGTCTTCTTTTGGCTCTCCGAACCTTTCTTTTGCATTTGTGGGATGAAATGCCGTGTAGATCTGCACATTAGGTGCTATCAGGGCATTGTCACCTATGACTATCTTATTATCGTCCAAAAATGTACAATTCATATTAACTTCACAGTTATTTCCAAAGAATATGTTGTTTCCATAGTCCACAAAAAATGGCGCTGTGATCCAAAGATTACTCCCCCGTCCGCCCAGCAGTTCATTCAGGATCCTGTCTTTTTCGGCAAAATCCTCTGAATCTGTCCTGTTATAATCACGCACAAGGTTTTTAGCTTTATGCCATTGAGACAATAATTCATGATCCCCGCAATCATATAGTTCACCGGCTAACATTTTTTCACGCTCAGTCATATTTTTAATCCTCCTGCATCTTAGATGCTGAAATCCATTGTAAATGTTATAGCTGTAATTTAATCATAAATTTCTGCAGTTTACCTGCAAATCTGTCCTCATGCATGCATGGCCGCTTGGCCCGCTGCCTGCGGAAATAAAAAAATCCAGGAATTTGCATTCCTGGATTTTAAGAGGCGACAACCAGATTTGAACTGGTGATCAGGGTGTTGCAGACCCATGCCTTACCACTTGGCTATGTCGCCTTACAGCTATTTTATTATAGCAAAAGAGTAACAAGACGTCAAGTCTTTATCTCTCACTTCATAGAAAAACTTATCGACAAAATCTGAAGTTTTCTATGAAATGACTCCTACGGGAATCGAACCCGTGTTACCGCCGTGAAAGGGCGATGTCTTAACCGCTTGACCAAGGAGCCATATTTTTCCTTCTGAGTCAAAAGTGACTCAACGACGTTTAATATATCATAACAGGGAACAAATTGCAAGCACTTTTTTGAAAAAAACAAAAAATTAATTCAATCAAATTAATTCACTAAGTTCATTGGAGTTTATTAGTTCACTGAGCAGTTCATTTTGCCGGCCCTGCCCGCATCTGCCGGAAGAGCCAGACAAGATGCGGCAGGCTGACAGATGAATCAACGTATCGGTTCGTTACCGATCATAGCATCTTCACCGGCAGCTTCCTCACTGCTGTTTACAGCTTCTTTTGTGGATACTTCCATTCTTCTATCTTTTTAAGCCGGTCTTTTACAGCGGCCTCAGCGCCTTCCTCAGTCGGCTGGTAATATTTCCTGCCTGCCATTGACTCGGGC
This sequence comes from Murimonas intestini, assembly GCF_024622195.1. Classification (NCBI taxonomy): domain Bacteria; kingdom Bacillati; phylum Bacillota; class Clostridia; order Lachnospirales; family Lachnospiraceae; genus Murimonas; species Murimonas intestini. The sequence goes on along the minus strand of NZ_JANKBI010000011.1, from coordinate 44,737 downwards.
AGGCATTCCATATGTGTGAGCTTTTCTTCCGTATCATGGGCATACTGATAGCCTTCCCCGTAGTGCAGTTCCTTCATAAGGCCTGTGGGGGCATTGCGCAGGATAAGGGGAACAGGCTCCGCCAGGGTTTCCACAGCATCTGTCTTTGCGTGCTCATATGCCTTATAAAGCGCATTGGACCTGGGAGCTGTGGAGAGATAGACGACGGCATGGGTAAGGTGAACATTGCATTCAGGCATACCAAGAAAATGACAGGCCTGATAGACGGACACGGCAACCTGAAGCGCCTGGCTGTCAGCCATCCCAATATCTTCACTTGCAAAACGTATAAGTCTTCTGGCTATATACAGCGGGTCCTCACCAGCCTCCAGCATTCTGGCCAGCCAGTAGACGGCGGCATCGGGGTCGCTGTTCCTCATAGATTTGTGCAGGGCGGAAATCAGGTTATAGTGCTCCTCGCCATTTTTATCGTACAGAAGAGTCTTCCTGCTCAGGCACTGCTCCAGAATTTTGTCAGTGACCAGTGTCCCATTCTCACTGAATTCTCCGTTTAAGACTGCCATCTCAAGAGTGTTCAGAGCAGTCCTGGCATCCCCGTTGGCAAAGGAGGCTATCATTTCAAGCTGGTTGCGGGTAATAATGATATTCTGGCCCCCAAACCCCTTGGGAGAATCAATGGCATGGCAAAGCAGGGTTAAAAGATTTTCCGTGGACAGAGGCTTTAAGACGAATACCTTGCACCTGGACAGAAGGGCGGCGTTGATCTCAAAGGAAGGATTTTCCGTAGTAGCGCCAATAAGAAGAATGCTGCCTTTTTCTACATAAGGAAGAAAAGCATCCTGCTGTGCTTTGTTAAAGCGGTGTATCTCATCCACAAAAAGCAGGGTGCGCTGTCCAAGCTTCCTGTTTTCCTCAGCCTGGGCCATGACTGTCTTGATCTCTTTGATCCCGCTGGTCACAGCGCTGAAATCCACAAACCCCGCGTGTGTGTGTCCGGCAATGATTCTGGCCAGGGTGGTCTTTCCCACGCCGGGAGGGCCCCAGAATATCATGGAGGAGATCTTATCCTGTTCAATCAGCTGCCGCAGCAGCATGCCGGGACCCAGAAGATGCTCCTGCCCAACAAAGTCAGAAAGAGTCTGAGGCCTCAGGCGGCTGGCCAGAGGATTGGATAATTCCCTGTTATCAAAAAGTGAGAGCTGTTCCATAAGCGGTACCTCGAAATTCATAAACTGTAAAGATTGCTGAAACGTATGTTCTTTTATTATACAGCATAAGATTAAAAAAGTGAAGTGGATGGAATAAAAATTTAACTGATATATGGGCTGGAAATATGGATTGAAATAATTTTCAGTTGTAGTGAACCAGAAAAGATAAAAAGTTTAGTCAGAGCCAGTAAAATATAGTATAATGAAAAATAATCATTCAGCTGGCCTATGCAGTAAATGCCACAGACTGTGAGAACGCAGTGCAGCTGTAAAATAACAGTACAGAGGGAGGCAGGTTTTATATATGCAGGATTGGGTCACAAAATCAAAAGCTATGGATGACTGCACGCTCTGCCCGCGCCGGTGCCATGCAGACAGGAATGCAGGCAGAAAAGGCGCCTGCCATGAAGACAGCGCCGTACAGCTGGCCAGAGCCGGGCTGCACATGTGGGAGGAGCCATGTATATCAGGCATACAGGGATCCGGCACAGTATTTTTCTCAGGGTGTTCCATGGGATGCGTTTTCTGCCAGAACCGTCCTATAGCTTCGGGGCAGATAGGCAGGGAAGTGACTATAGAGAGGCTGGCGGAGATCTTTATTGAACTGCAGGAAAAAAATGCCGCCAATATCAACCTGGTGACTGCCGGACATTATGTGCCCCAGGTGATCGAGGCTCTTAAACTGGCCAGGGAAAATGGCCTTGCAGTACCGGTTGTCTATAATTCCAGCGGCTATGAACGGGCTGAAACTGTCCGTATGCTGGAGGGCTGGGTGGATATTTATCTGCCTGACTTTAAATATATGGACGATGACCTGGCCTGGAAATATTCGGGAGTGAAGGAGTACAGCTTCTGCGCAAAGGAGGCCCTGGCAGAGATGGTACGCCAGACGGGTACGCCGGTCTTTGACGGAGAAGGAATGATGAAAAAAGGAGTTATAGTGCGCCATATGATCCTTCCCGGACATACAAGGGACTCAAAGGAAGTGCTCAGATATCTTCATGAGACATACGGCGACACCATCTATATCAGCATCATGAACCAGTACACTCCCATGGAATGGGCGAAGGAATATCCTGAACTGTCCAGGAGGCTGACAGCCAGGGAATATGAGAAGGTAATAGATTTCTGCCTGGAGATCGGGATAGAAAACGGGTTTACACAGGAAGGGGAGGCTGCGAAAGAGAGCTTCATACCGGACTTTAATTATGAAGGAGTCTGATCTGTCTTCAAGAACGCGGGATGTTTTTGAACTGATACAGCCTTTGCATTTTTGTGAAATATAAAAAAGGAGGAAACAAATATGTCAGAACTACATGTGTCAAGGATCCACAATGAACCAAAGATTAAAAACGCCCTGATCCAGGCCGTAAGGGGGCAGCTGGAGCAGAGGGCTGCCTGGCTTTACCTGCTCTGCGATGAGGCGGGAAAAAGAGGGCTTTCCTGGGAGGAGTTCGGCAGTGCCGCGATCCGCAGATGCGGGCAGGGGCAGGGGGCCGATCTCGTTAAAAAGGGCGGTACGGACAGCTTTAAAGGGCTGAGAAAGCAGCTGTTCACAAAACCGGCCCAGTGGGTTTTTGAGATGAAAATAAGAAAGAGCACAGATGATGTGCTGGCTATTGATTTTCATTACTGTCCGCTGGTAAAGGCATGGCAGAAGGCAGGCTGTACAGACGAGCAGATTGCCGTCCTCTGCGACATTGCCATGTGCGGTGACCACGGGATCGGAGAGGCATACGGCGGGAAGCTGAAGCTTTTGAAATCCATCGCCAAAGGTGATGAGATATGCAGGCTCTATTACCATAAATAAGGACAGGAAGCGGATATGTATTGCATATTTGCATGAAGAAAGCCGGATTTTCAGAGAGGATAAGTGTATATCTCTGAAAATCCGGCCTTTTTAAAGCCATGTTTTTACAGCGCTACCTGAACACGGACATTCTTTTTGCGCTGCCCGATCCCCTGTTTAACGAATTCACTGTCGCTGGGATACGGATATGTCAGATCTCCATATTTCTGGTGGCCTTCATTTCCCTTGCCAAGGACTAATACAACTGTGTTCTCGTCAGCTTCAGCGATAGCCCTGCGTATGGCCTCGCCCCTGTCATCCACAAACTCATAGGGACAGCCCACGATATCCATGTACTTGCCGATCTCATCAGCGATGGCCCTGGCATTTTCCGTGCCCGGATCATCCGCCACGAGATAGACCTGTTTGGAAAAAAGTCCGGCTATCAGTCCCAGGTCCCGTCTCCTGTTGTAGGCTTTTCCGCCCGGGCAGCCAAATACGGAAACTATCTTGTAGCCCGGGTATTCAATAAGTACAGAGTCAAAGAGTCTCTCAAAGCTCAGACGGTTGTGCGCATAATCCACAATGGCCGTGATGCGTTCCTCTTCGCATGTATACTGCTCCATGCGTCCGTCCACTTTAACATTTGCCAGTCCTGCCACCATATATTTAACAGGGATCTTGTAAACGTAGGCAGTGGCTATGGCGGCCAGAGCATTCTCTATATTGAAAAGCCCGTGCATGGCCAGCCGGAAGGTCTTATTAAAGCGGTCACATTTTACATGGAAGGATATTTGGCCGTTGTGTGTCTGGATATTGTAGCCATATATGTCAGGATTCCCTGTCGTGCCGAAGGTGACAGTCTCATGGGCCAGTCTGGCGGCTTTGACTATCCTGTCTGCATTGGCGCTGTCTGTATTGACGCATGCTGTTTTTGTCTGCTTGAAGATGGAAAGCTTGGAGCTGAAGTAGTCTTCAAAATCTTCATGTTCACATGGGCTGATATGGTCTTCCGAGATGTTCAGGAACACACCCACATCGTATGTGAGATTGTCCACCCTGTGGTATTTAAGAGCCTGGCTGGAAACCTCCATTGCCACGTAGCGGAGGCCTGAATCTGCAGCATTTCTGAAATGACGCTGCAGCTCAAGGGATTCCGGTGTGGTCATGAGGGAGGGAGTTTTTTCCACGCCGTCATATGTAGTGACAGATGAGAATAAGCCAATCCCTTTCTCACCGCAGTCATCCAGATATTCGTTAAAAATAGCCTGTATGTAATGGGCTGTTGTTGTCTTGCCCTTTGTTCCTGTTATGCCGATCAGGCTCAGTTCTTTAGAAGGTTCCCCATAAAAAAAGTTTCCAAGAATGGGCATGGCCTTGCGTATGTCTTTGACCAGGATGTAAGGAACTTGTCCTTCCAGCTCATAGTCATTTTCACTCACGTAGCATACAGCTCCACGCATAACTGCGTCCTGAAGATATTCTTTCTTAAAATTCTGTCCCTTGCAGATGAAGATTCCGCCCTCTACGGGACGTTTTGAATCATAAGTCATATTTTTTACTGCAAGTTCTTCTCTTCCATAAAGCTCATAATCCTTCACAAGTCCTGCATTTTTTAATAAAACAAAATATTGCCGTAATGTGTGATTCATGATGTACTCTCCCCCTCCAAATCCGAACCGGCGGATATTGGAAAAAATAAATGTAATTAATAGTAACGGCCATTTCAGCGGCCCTATGCTATATGTACAGTGTAAATATATCTGCAGTCTGTTGCATAAATTAAAAATGAATAATTCTTAAGAAAAACTGTATATTTTCTTAAGAGGCGGCCAAATCCCGGCAGTATCCTCCAAAAGAGGAAATCCCGCCCATTTTCCGGCCTGACAGCATGTGGATTGCTGCCGGGCCATGAATGTAAGAGAATAAAAATGTTTTGGAATCTGGTACTAACATGATTAATTATAAATTATTATAACACAAAAGTCCGCAAAATAATGTAAGCAAATTGTAAGCAGGGGAGAGCGGGCGTGTATAAAAAAAAGTACAATTAAGGTCTTGCGTTTCAATGAAAATTATGATAGTATTTCGAACAGGCCCAGATAGCTCAGTTGGTAGAGCAGAGGACTGAAAATCCTCGTGTCACTGGTTCGATTCCGGTTCTGGGCACTGTTTCAAACAAATAAATATATACATGCGGGTGTAGTTCAATGGTAGAACACCAGCCTTCCAAGCTGGATACGTGGGTTCGATTCCCATCACCCGCTTTTTTTGTACCCTCCAATAAATATAATGTGTACTTGTAAATAGCCCTCTGGTAAGCTAAAATAGTCCTATACACGCAGAAAACGTACAGTTTTTATGCGGAAAGGAGAAGCGTATGGCAAAATACAAATGTAGTGTATGCGGATTCATATTTGATGAGGAAAAAGAGGGGAAATCATTTGAGACACTGACAAACTGTCCGGTCTGCGGACATCCGTCAAGTATGTTTGAGAGAATCAGGGAGACTGGGGAAGACAGCGGAAAAGGTGTACAGGGCGCAGAGCCGGGACATGATGGCGTGAACCCGGAAACAGTTGAGACAGTGAAGGCGGAGACATTGCAGGATACAGGGAGAGATGCCCTGGCATATGATCCCGCATATGTGAGGCATGATCCGTCCTGCCGCTATATGGAAGATATCCATGAGATGGCTCTGACCGGAAAAACTATTATAGCTGCCATGGGCACAAAGATGCCTATGCCGGGCTGGGACGATATACTGATATTGGGTGCGCAGCTGAATCCGCCTCCGTTAGATGAGCATGCCCAGGTTAATATCCGGACCGTAATAGGAAAGAATGCTTTAAAGCCTATGGTTCTTGAAGCTCCGGTATACATATCACATATGTCCTTTGGCGCCTTGTCCAAGGAAGTGAAGGTAGCGCTGGCCAGGGGCACGGCTATGGCCGGGACAGCCATGTGCAGCGGTGAGGGCGGGATTCTGCCGGAGGAGATGGAGGCTGCAGATAAGTATATTTTTGAATATGTGCCGAATCTCTACAGTGTGACACCGGAGAACCTGCAGAAGGCTGATGCTGTTGAAATCAAGATCGGGCAGGGAACGAAGCCCGGGATGGGAGGCCATCTGCCCGGGGATAAGGTAACTCCGGAGATAGCCAGGATCAGGAATAAGCCTCTCGGGCAGGATGTGATCAGCCCGTCTAAATTCCATGATATTAATACGAAAGAAGATCTGCGTGACCTGGTAGAACAGCTCAGATACGCATCAGAGGGAAGGCCTATCGGGATTAAGATAGCGGCGGGAAAAATTGAGAAGGATTTGGAATACTGCATATTTGCAAAGCCAGATTTTATAACAATAGACGGCAGGGGAGGAGCTACGGGAGCTAGTCCGAAGCTGCTTCGAGACGCCACAAGCGTGCCGGCAGTCTATGCCCTGTCCAGAGCCAGAAAGTATCTGGATGAGCACGGGGCAGATATCGACCTGGTGATAACAGGAGGGCTGCGTGTATCCTCTGATATTGCGAAAGCCATAGCTATGGGAGCTGATGCGGTTGCAGTGGCGACAGCAGGACTGATGGCGGCGGCCTGCCAGCAGTACAGGATCTGCGGAAGCGGAAAATGTCCTGTGGGCATAGCAACACAGGATGAGACTTTAAGGGCCAGGCTGAAAGGTGATGCGGCGGCTCAGAGAGTGGCAAACTTCCTGAACTGTACAAAACGTGAGCTGGAGACATTTGCCAGGATCACAGGACACAGGGATATCCATGATCTGAGTGTGGAGGATCTGTGTACCATCAGCCGGGAGATATCTGAGTTTACAGACATATCCCACGCCTGAGAATAAAGTATTGTATAACGGAATCAAATAAACGAAGAGGAATGTGGAACACAGGAGGGAATTTATGGCAGTTGCATCTTTAGTTCTTGGAATCTTGTCGATCGTATTTGCATTTGTGCCTTACATGAGCCTGGTGGGCGGTATATGCGGTATAGTAGGTATTATCCTGGCAGTAATTGGAAAAAAGGAACCGCAGAAAGCCGGGCTTGCCACAGGCGGCCTGGTGTGTTCCATTGTCGGGACGATTCTCTGCCTGATATTCTATGTGGCATGTGTGGGATGCATAGGCTGCGCGGTGGGGATGGCTCAGTATTAGAATAACCCATGTCAGCTTATTTTGCGGGCAGCGGGCGGGCTAAGGTCAAGCTTGTTCTTGATTTTGGCTGAATTATAAAATGCTGGTTTCCGGTTCGGTGTCTTATGCCGGGAAATCAGCATTTTGTATATATCGGAGTATGTGCTGCCGGTCACATGATAAAGGGAGGATATATGACAGGATATTTTATATTTTTGGGAAGGACATTGCCGTGCTATGGCGTCATGATAGCGCTGGGTGTTCTTGTATCCGGGGCCGCAGGCGCTGTGCTGGTCAGGAGACACCGGCTCGTTTTTGACAATTTCCTTCTGCTGTATGCTTACTGCTTTCTTTTTGGCATGGCAGGGGCCAAGCTTTTATATCTGTGTCTGAATATAAAATATATTGACTGGGAAAGGCTGTTAGAGTTAGAATATCTAAATCAGCTTATGCAGGGCGGTTTTGTGTTCTACGGAGGCCTGGCAGGAGGTGTTCTGGGGCTTTTGCTGGGAGCAAAGCTGCATAAGATAAGGATAAAAGAGTATCTGCTGACTGTGGTTCCGGTGATACCCATGGTTCACGGATTTGGGAGGATCGGATGTTATCTGGCCGGATGCTGTTATGGCGTACCATATGACGGACCCTTTGCCGTGACCTACCGCAATATACCCTACAGCCTGTGTGATGTGCCGCTGTTTCCCGTACAGCTGGCGGAAGCTGTGTGCAATCTCATTCTGGCGGCAGTTTTATTTGTATTTGTATGGAAAAAAGGGAAGACTATATATACAGTTTTTCTTTATCTGGGAGTATATGGAACAGTGCGCTTTATACTGGAATTTTTCCGCTTTGATGATGCGCAGAGGGGGATATTCTGGGGGCTTTCCACATCTCAGTGGATCAGCCTGGGGATTCTGGCGGGAGTGACAGCAGTACTTTTGATTATGAGGAGGAGAAATGTTAAAACTGGTAAGATATCTGAAAAATTATAAGAAGGAAAGTATAATAGGCCCCCTTTTTAAGCTGCTGGAGGCCTGTTTTGAGCTTCTTGTGCCGCTGGTGGTGGCCAGGATCATCGATGTGGGCATCAGGAACCAGGATATACCATATATCCTGAAAATGTGTGCCATCATGGTAGCCTTCGGGCTGCTGGGACTGTGCTGCTCACTTACGGCACAGTATTTTGCCGCGAAGGCGGCGGCAGGATTCGGCACAGAGCTGAGAAGGGACATGTTCGCTCATATTAATGGGCTGTCTTACACAGAGCTGGACAAGATAGGCACATCTACCCTGGTGACCAGGATGACAAGTGATATCAACCAGGCCCAGGCAGGCGTGAACCTGGTGCTGAGGCTGTTTCTGCGCTCCCCCTTCATTGTGGTGGGTGCAGTGATCATGGCATTTACCATTGATGTAAAGCTGGCTCTGATCTTTTTAGTGCTTGTTCCGGTGCTTTCTGTAGTCATCTATGGAATCATGCTCCTGTCCATACCTATCTACAGAAAGGTACAGGGAAGGCTTGACAAGGTCATGCTTATGACAAGGGAAAACCTGTCCGGTGTGAGGGTCGTGAGGGCCTTTTCCAGGCAGGAGGATGAGATGAGGGACTTTGAGCAGGAGAGCGGCGGCCTTATGAAGATACAAATGCTGGTAGGGCGTATCTCGGCGCTTTTAAATCCCCTTACTTATATTATTATCAACGGGGCTGTCATCCTGGTACTGTGGGCAGGAGGCAGGACTGTGGATATGGGAGGCATCACTCAGGGAGAGCTGGCCGCTCTCATTAACTATATGTCACAGATACTGCTGGCTCTGATAGCACTGGCAAACCTGATCATCACATTTACAAAGGCTTCAGCATCGGCAGTCCGCATTAATGCAGTATTCGCCCAGAAAGCGGATATGAAGGAAGGCAGCGGAGCCGTTACTGGTACCGGCACAGCCGGGAAACAGGTGCCCAAAGTAGCATTTGACCACGTGTCATTTGCATATAAAGGTAATAAAGAATCCCTGACAGATATTAATTTTAAAGCGATGCCGGGTGAGACTATCGGTATCATAGGAGGCACGGGTTCAGGCAAGTCTACAGTAATAAACCTGATCCCCAGATTTTATGATGCCGCTAAAGGGGCGGTATGTGTAGACGGAACTGACGTGAAGGATTATACCTACAGACAGCTGCGCAAAAAAGTAGGCATCGTGCCCCAAAATGCTGTCTTATTTTCCGGGACCATCCGTGAGAATATAAAATGGGGCAAGCCGGAGGCGACGGATCAGGAGATAGAAGAGGCTCTGATCATCGCACAGGCAAAGGACTTTGTGGACAGTAAACAGGAGGGACTGGATACTAAGGTCTCACAGGGCGGAAAGAATTTTTCCGGAGGACAGAAACAGCGCCTTACCATTGCCCGGGCGCTTGTGGGGAAGCCGGAGATCCTCATCCTGGACGACAGTGCGTCGGCTTTGGATTTTGCAACTGATGCAAGGCTCCGCCAGGCCATAGCGGACAGAACAGAGGGAATGACAGTATTTATTGTTTCACAGAGGGCGGCCTCTATTAAGAATGCTGACCGCATCCTTGTACTGGATGACGGACGTCAGGCAGGACTTGGCACCCATGAAGAACTGCTTGAAAACTGTCAGGTATACAGGGAGATCTGCCTGTCACAGCTTTCGGAGGAGGAAGTGAAGAGATGAAAAAGAAAAAAGGTAATAGAGAGACATATCTCAGGATATTTGAACTTATAAAACCATACTGGTATCTGATTGCCCTGTCACTTGTATTCGCGCTGGTGAGCGTAGCGCTGACACTTTATGCACCGGTGCTGACCGGCCAGGGGATTGACCTTATCATAGGCAAAGGAAATGTGGACTTTGACGGTCTTGTTCCCATACTCATCAGGTTTGCAATAGTGGTGGGGATAACAGCGGCAGCCCAGTGGCTCATGAACCTGTGCAATAACAGAGTCACTTATCATGTGATCAAGGATATCCGTGTACAGGCCTTCAATCACCTGGAAGAGCTGCCCCTGAAATACATTGACGGCCATCAGCACGGTGATATCATCAGCAGGGTGGTCACAGACGTTGACCAGTTCTCAGACGGTCTGCTGCTTGGATTTTCACAGATATTCACAGGCGTGGTGACTATACTGGGAACGCTGATCTTCATGCTGACGATCAACCTCAGTATAACACTGGTAGTAGTCATCATCACTCCTGTGTCACTGTTTACGGCGGGATTTATTGCCAAAAGGACATTCTCCATGTTCCAGGAACAGTCAAAGACAAGGGGAGAGATAACCTCTCTGGTAAATGAGATGGTAGGCAACCAGAAGACAGTGAAGGCCTTTTCCCATGAGGAAGAGGCGCAGGAGCAGTTTGATGAAATCAATGAAAGGCTCAGGGACTGCAGCCTGAGGGCTACATTTTTCTCCTCGCTGACAAATCCCACCACACGCTTTGTAAACGGACTGGTATACACAGGTGTGGCCCTCTCAGGTGCACTCATAGCGCTGAGAGGCGGGATCACAGTGGGTCAGCTGACTTGTTTCCTGAGCTACGCGAACCAGTATACAAAGCCGTTTAATGAGATATCAGGAGTTGTGACAGAATTTCAGAACGCAGTTGCGTCTGCAGCCAGGGTATTTGAGCTTATTGATGAAGAACCCCAGGTGGCGGAGGATGCAGGTGCAGTAGTTTTGACACCGCAGATGGCTGACGGCAGGGTAGAGCTTGAAAATGTAGCATTTTCCTACAGCCCGGATACTCCTCTGATCGACAGCCTGAATCTTTCCATACGTCCCGGAGAGAGAGTAGCTATCGTAGGCCCTACAGGATGCGGAAAGACTACGATCATTAATCTGCTGATGAGGTTCTATGATGTGGATTCAGGAGAGATCAGGGTGGCGGACATTCCCATCAGGCACATGACAAGGGACAGCCTGAGGACGAATTACGGAATGGTGCTGCAGGAGACTTGGCTCAAATCAGGCACAATAGCTGACAATATCGCCTATGGAAGGCCGGATGCCTCCAGGGAAGAGATCATAGAGGCTGCCAGATCCGCACATGCCCACAGCTTTATAGAGAGGATGCCTGAGGGGTATGACACCCCCGTGAGCGAGGCCGGGGGAAATATCTCCCAGGGTCAGAAACAGCTCCTTTGTATAGCCAGAGTCATGCTCTGCCTGCCGCCGATGCTGATCCTGGATGAGGCAACATCCTCCATAGATACCATGACAGAGGTCAGGATACAGAAAGCCTTTGCAAAGATGATGAAGGGGCGCACCAGCTTTATCGTGGCCCACAGGCTCTCCACGATCAGGGAGGCCGACATCATACTTGTTATGAAGGACGGACATATCATCGAGCAGGGCCGGCATGAAGAACTGCTGGAGAGGAAAGGCTTCTATGCGCAGCTGTATAACAGTCAGTTTCAGCAGACGGTGTAGGGGATTGCTGTGCAGAACGTATAAAACGCAGTGGCTTTGTGCAGCACAGAAACGGCAAAAACGCCGTTTCGTGCTGTATTCCCCGGAATTTTCGTGCAAAATGGGCACGAAAACATCTCGCGGGACATTGTCATGTGAATAGTAACGGCCATTCTTCTGCAGAATTTTAGTACTTGACAAGCAGTTTATATTCTGTTAGCCTGTATATATCCATGGAAGGCATTCTGCCTTCTAAGTAAATTTTCTTTATTCATTTTTTTTCAATTATATTTCTTTTATTTCCCATTAAAAAACAAACATGAATCAGGTGATACCTATGCAGGAATAATACCTTATCGTGCGAAGCACGCCCATCCGAAAGGATCTAAGTTATGGGATGCGCGCAGGTGTATACCTTATCGTGCGAAGCACGCCCATCCGAAAGGATTTAAGTTATGGGATGCACGCAGGTGTATAGTTTTTTGTTGTAATAAATCAGGACGGACGTTATAATATAAGGAGGATAGCAATATGAGTGAGATTGCATATCAAAATAAGGATGTTACATTAAAATTCCTTACGGAGGCCTTAAAACATAAGAGCCTGGGGGTCTATGGCCTGCCTCATATAAGGATCAGAGACGCGCAGCCGACAAATCTTCCGGCTATAGAGGCCAATGAATTGCGTTTAGACAACCTGTTTATACTGGAAGATAATTCCCTTGCATTAATTGACTACGAGAGCACATTCTCCATGGAGGATGTTGTAAAGTATGTAAACTATGTGGCACGGATTTTGAAGAGATTTTGCAGGGAAAATACAGAGATTCCTATTTTGCATTTAATTATTATTTTTTCAGCGGATATTCAAAGTATAAGGACGGAAATTTATGATTTTGGATGTATGAAGCTTTGCATTGAACCGGCATTTTTAACCGATATGGATACAGAGCATATCTATAACAGGCTAAAGGCTAAAATTAACAGTGGTGAGATATTAAATGATGAAGAACTGCTGGAAATCATAGTCCTTCCTCTGACAGTAGAGGGAAAAAAGCCTAAGCAGGAGTTAGTAAAAAATACGGTAGAGCTGGCAAAGGGGATTGCGGATGAAAACCAAATGATTCAGGCATTGGCAGGAATCATTACGTTTGCGGATAAAGTTATAGACAAAGAATATGCGGATTATGTGAAAGGAGCGATTATGATGACAAAGGTGGCTCAGCTTATTTTTGATGAAGGTCTTGAGAAAGGAATTGAGCAGGGGATTGAGAAGGGAATAGACCAGGGCATTGAGAGAGGCCGTGCAGTAGAGGCTATACGCTGCATAAGGATTAAAATGAACAAAGGATATGAGGCTGCGGTAATCGCTGACCTTCTGGAGCAGAAGGTAGATTATGTGGAGAAAGTCTGCAGCCTTATCCGGGCCAACCCAAAAGATACGGATGCGGAGATAGACCAAAAATGCAGAGGTTAGGAGCTGGTGCAGATGTATTATGTCATACTCTGCATGACAGGCGTCTCACAGCAAGAACCCCGAAGCGTTCTTGAGTAATACTATTGTAATTATCATATGCCAGTGCAAAGGCGGTATCCTGCACTGGCTTTTTTTTCGTTCTGCCGTTTGCAATGTGGTGGTTTCCATGTGATTTACCCAACATCTCCCAGATATGTGATGAAAATATGAAGTATCTTTGTAGAAATGCCAAAACAGTTGAATTAGTAGGCTTTGGGGTGTAAAATGGGAATATAATTCTATAAGTGTACCTTTTTTTAGAAAATACATAGAAGTGGAGTATAGCCCATGAAAATAAATAGTAAAAATTTAAGGAAAAATAACAGCAGGAAAGGTTTTACTCTGGTAGAGCTGATAGTCACGCTGGCCATACTGGCGATCGTTCTGTCGGCGTCCATCTTTGGAATACTGGCATATCAGAAATATGCTAATTATAAGCGGAACAATGAATATGCCAGAACCATTTTTGCCGCTGCTCAGTCCGGGCTGACGCATTATAAGGCCAGCGGGGAGCTGGAGGATCTGCAAGAACTGCTCAAGGATACGGGACATGATGTAAACCCGTCAGCTTTTTTGGTGGATCCGGAGGATGCAGAGAGCAAGAATGTCTCGGGTGACAGACTGGTCTATCTGATGATCAGGGGCGGGGATACCTCTGACCCATTTGGAAAAGCACTTTATGAACTGCTGGACGATTATATTTATGATGAATCAGTGTTCAGTGCATCTATCTGTGTGGAGATGGATGTAATGGATGGTGTCGTCTATGCCGTGTGCTACAGTGACAGGGCGGACAGCTTTACATATAGTGGAGAAGCGGGCAGTTCTTCAGGCGGAGTTATGAATATCTGTGACAGGCGTGAGAGCACCAGAAAAGATATCTGTCTTGGTTATTACAGCAGTGCTCTTTCTCAGCGTGCACCATCCTCATACGAAAAGACTGCCATAGGGGATGTTACCCTTGTGAATGATGAGACTTTAGATCTGCGGTTTAACATGACAAATAAGTATAAGGTGCTAACAAATAACCTGATTTATACAGTCAGGCTGTTTGACGAAGAGAAAAAGTTGAAAGCATCTTTTGATATAAATAATACAAAGGACAGCAATAACCAGTTGGTAAAAGGGGAGGAGACATCAAATAATAAAATAACCACAATTGTGACATTTTATGACGATGAGGGGAAGGCCCTGGCAAAGACAAAAGAGCTGACCTTTAGGGCCTATGTAGATTCGAAATACGTTGTCTACCTGACGCTGGACGGCCTGGACTTGGCGGCAGATGTTCAGAAGATGGAAGAATCAGGCGATACGGAGACAGCAAAAGGTTCTGATTATAATGTTATTGACGGGACTTACAGTATCAGCAGGCTGAAGTTAGATACAAGTAAGAAAATTTATGCCAGGGTACAGGCATCAGGAGCTAACTATAAACCCAGTGCATGGAAACAGTCTAATTCAGAGAGTCCTTATTTCGCAGACAGCAGTATGGAAGATAAAGAATTTTCAGTACGAAATGCCAGACATCTGTTCAATATACGATTCAGGGAGACTGAAAATACAGTTGGTACTTATATACAAAAAGAGAGCTTTGCCTGGGGGGGCGAAGATGGTATACTGGCTGCTAAGCATGTATATGATAAAGGGGATACCGTATCCTGGTCAGAAGGGAATGAGACTGCATTCCCGGCTATTCCGATGTTGGGAAAAGGCAGTACATATGAAGGATATGGCAAGAAAGAAGTAAGCATACAGGAACTGGTATTGGGCAAGGCGAAAGAAGTGGTGGAAGGGGAAGAGCCCAAAGATTCAGAAAACGACGGAGTACCGGAAGATAGCAGAACAGAAGGCAAGTCTGCAGAAGATGATGCGTCTGGCATTTCTGTGCAGAACGATATGGATAAAACAGATTTGCCTGTCATGGGGGCAGAAACTTTTAGTAGTCTGGGCCTATTTTGTGAAAATAATGGAACAATAAGAGATATTATAATTGAAAATGCTGTTGTAGATAATGCTATACTAATTGACAAAGAAAATGATAAAGAAGAAGGCAAGGATGAAGGGGCGGCAAAAAAGACTAGTATTGATGGAAACGGAGAGGAGATTAAACCGGAAGATTTTGGAACGGGGACGATTTGCGGAATCAATAGAGGGACACTGGAGAAGATCACTGTCAAAGGCGGCAGCGTGGCCGGAAATGAAAATGTTGGTGGTATTGCAGGAAAGGATGAGGCAGCAGATAAAAGTGTAACGGGCGGTACTGAAGGAGCAGGCGGAGAGCGTGCCTATATACAGTTGCAGAATACAGCAGGAATAAGCGGCAATAAGAATGTGGGGGGCATTCTGGGCTATAATGCGGGGAGCAAACTTACCGCATGTACAAGTGCGCCTTTAAGCACCGGGGAGAATACAGAAGAACTTAGCAAAAATCTAAAAGGAATAAATGTAGGAGGCATCGTGGGCTACAGCTTGGGAGGCGTTCTGGAAGAGTGTTCTACAAGCGGCGGCTATGTGATAGGGAAGAGATATGTAGGAGGCATCGTAGGGCTGATGGAAAGTTCTGAGGACAGCTCAGGCTCAGATGGTAAAGAAGCCGAAAGAGTAATTCTGGATGGGAATGGAATGAAGAATCAGGCTACTGTCATCGGTGAAGAGTATGTAGGAGGAATCACCGGCAAAAATGAAAAAGGCGCAGTAAAGGGCTGGACTAATGAAGGCATCATCTCAGCTACAGAGCAATATGCTGGCGGAATCGTAGGCTATAACAGCGGTACTGTGGAAGACTGCAGGACAGATGTGGATACATCTGCTGTAAATGGTGAGACTCTTCTCCAAACAGCTGTGGTCTGGGGCGGTACAGGAAGTTATGTTGGTGGTATTGCAGGATATAATAATGGGACTATCAAGAGCAAGAGCATGCAGGGGATAACTGTGGTAGCGGCCGGTAAGAATTATGTTGGCGGTATTGTAGGTTACAATGATGTCAAGGCGGAGATTACAGACTATAAGGTGACAGGCGGGTATATTTCCGGTGATTGTTTTGTCAGTGGTTATGCCGGACTGAATGCATCTGAGCATTTTTTTGAAAAGGACAGGATTGCCAGTCCCAATCTTGTAAAGGGAGGCTGGTACGTGGGAGGAATCGCCGGAGCTAATCTGGTGCCGTCCCAATCAGATCTTACTTTGAAATGTGATACAGATAATTTCCTGGGATCCATCAATGCAACAGGTGCGTTCACAGGAGGCTTTATCGGCATAAATGCCCTTCTTCCGGCGACGACTCTGGACAGTGATATGGAGAGCCTGAGAGAAGGCCTGGAAAAAGCAGCGGAGTCAGTCAATCTAAAAGAAGGAACCGGCAAAGCTTTAGAGGAAGTGAATAGCTTTGGTACATCAGGCAATAAAATGTATATTATCGGCGGCAGCAGCAGTGAGTCTATAACAAGCGGCAAGAGTGAACTGAACCAGATTACAGGTACAGTATATACAGCTGGAATTGTGGCATACAGTTCTAAGAATACAGAACTGTATATTAACAATATAACGAATAAGACAAGAGTTCTTGCGTCGGGGCTGATTGATGACAAGGGAGACGAATTAAAGTTTGGAGATGACAAGACGTATTCCTTTGCAGGCGGAATCATAGGGGTTGCAGAAAATAATGTCACTTTGACTGCGTGTTCAAATAAGGATTCCGGTGAAGTTACAGGCAAAGGAACTTATTTGGGCGGTCTTGTAGAAGTTAACTATGGTAAAGTTAAAAACTGTGACGCCGGGAACTTTGGCGAGAATACCAGAAGCTATGTGGGAGGAATTGTCGGAGTAAATGGAGAGACAGGAGAAATATCAGGATGCAGTGTATCAGGTATCATAACCGGAAAGGATAATGTGGGAGGCCTTGTTTCAGAGAATTATGGGAAACTTAAAAGTGAAGGCGGAAAAAACTGCATACTGACGGGAAGTGTCAGAGGAATGGGAAGCAACGTCGGTGGTCTTGTGGGAAGCAATATGAAGGGCGGAGCCATTGAAAATGTGAAGTCAAGCGGAACTGTTGAAGGAAGAGGCACAAATGTTGGCGGTTTTGTTGGAAGAAATGCGGGAAGCCTTTCAGACGGACTAAAAAATGAAGGAGAACTAGTATCAGGTGAGGCTAATGTAGGAGGACTGGTTGGCCTTCAGGAGGGAACAGAAAAGCTTGAAAGTCTGGAAAACTTTGCGAAGGTAATTGCGCAAAATGGCGATGCAGGAGGCATAATTGGGACTTCAACCGGCGGGGGGTATGAGATGTTCCTATGTTTTAATCATGGTTCAGTCAATGCGGTAAAATCAGGTAATGTCGGCGGCATAATGTCAACAAATTCAGAAGGCGGTCTGATATGGAAAAGTGCCAATTATGGAACTCTTACAGCAGGAACGGGAGATATAGGAGGTATTACGGCTGTCAACAATGGTACCCTGCAAAATTGCAATATAATTTCTGAAAGCTCAGATAAGGTAGTAATCTCGGGAAGTGCAAATATTGGAGGCATGACAGCAGTTAATAATGGACGGGTAGAAGGAAGTGCCGTCAGAAAATTAAATATATATAACAGAGGAGGAATGGGTGCGATCGGAGGATATGCGGGTATCAATAATGGCACTCTTGAAATGAGTTTTGGGTCAGCCAGTGACGTTAATATTTATGCATATACCGATGGAACAAGCGCAGGTGGTGTTGCAGGAATCAACAAAGGTACAATTGGTAATGAAGAATATTACACTTATGGACAAATGTGCCAGATAATCGTCAGTATTCAGTCTGGTGACAAAATACAGGATAATGTGCAGGCGAATATGGGAGGGATTGCAGGCATAAATGAAGGCGAGATATATGGCATGATCTTCAGCGGTTCGATTACTGGAAATAGTTCTCAAAAATATGGAATGGGAGGAATAGCAGGGATTAATGGCACTTCAGGGGGAGTAGCTGCTTCAATCCATGATTGTGATCTATACACAGATGTCTCAAAAGCAGGAGCGATTTTGGATATTGAGGCTGGTGGAGAGTTAAGCAGTATATCGAATGTTGGAGGTACAGCTGGAATTAATTATCAGAATGCTACTATCTCAAAGGTAGAAGTCAAATATGGTGAAATAAAGTCAAAAGTAGGTTATATTGGAGGAATATCAGGCAGCAATTATGGGACAGTTACGGAATGCCGTCTAAGCGGGACAGAAAAAAGTAAAGTTGAGGCGTTTAGCGGAAATATTGGCGGTCTTGTAGGTATAAATTACGGAACAGGAAAAGTAAATAACAGCAGTGTAGGTACTGCCTGGACAATTAATGCAACCGGAAATTCTGCCGGTGACCATGCTATGGGCGGATGTATTGGCTATAATGAGTCAGGTGAGGATATATTTGGGCTTGTGAATGAAGCAGCAGTTACAAAAACACCGAAGGGCTATGATGAGAATAACTGTCATTCAGTTGCAGGTATTATAGGACGTCAGGAAGTCAAGATATCAAGTACCTGGGAAATTTATGATTGTGAGAATAAAGGTGCTGTCTCCGGATATGCAAGGGCGGGCGGTATTATTGGCCAGTGGAAGTATAAAGGTGGAACCGTCAGAGACTGTACGAATACCGGGGATATCAGTACATTAGGAGGTATAGCCGGAGGTATACTGGGTAGGTTCTTTGCTATGGATGCCGGTGAATCGGCTGTCATTAGAAATACAGTAAATCATGGGGCTGTTTCTGCAACTGGATTTGTGGCAGGTATAATCGGGGACAGCAGGGGATCGTCAAATCTTTCTGTTAATGTGGTAGACAGTGTTAATACAGGTAAGATCAAAGCGAAATCCTCTAATTCAACAAGTGCCGGTATTGTTGATTTCAAGCAGTCAGGAAAATTTACAATCTTAAGATGTAGAAATTATGGGCATTCTGTCAGCCCCAGATTCTCAGGAATAGTTAGTGATGTGAACAATGATACCAGTCCGGATGTTAATTATTGCTTTGGTATTGCCTCAGGTTCAGTATATCCGATCGCGGCAGCTAATACATTATCCAATAAAAGTGGTAATAATTATTATTTTGGTGAAGACGGAGTCATGGAAGAACCAGAGGAGAAACTGAGAATAGCAAGTGTCGCTGTAAATGGTTTCTCAAATGATGGGGATACATCAGCCCTTTATGATGGTACATTGGAGAATAAATGGACAGGTACAAGTGGGGGAGGAAGTCAAAAGGATGCGTCTATAGAATTAGTATTTGAGGCGCCTATACAGCTGTCAGATATTAATATTTATTGGGGAATTGAGGGAAATACACAAGGTAAGCCAGTTACATATAACTATTCTCTGAAATATAGGGAAGAAATTACCGGAGAGGAAAGAGTAATTGTAGATAAAGCAGAAGTGACAGTGAATCCTAATGAGGAAAGTGTTATGGTTGCACATAGTCTTGAGAATTCGGCAAAAACAGCAACGGTGGTATTGGAGCTTCTATCCGTAGTATCAGATGGAAAAGATTATAATAAGGTATCTATTAATGAAATAGAAATGCTGGGCAGCAGCGGAGGCACTCAAATACTATCGGCTGTATCTGGAGAGGCTCGGGCAGTATACAGTCAGGCAAAAGGAGAAGGAGAGGAACTTAAAGTTCAGGAAAAGGGTGAAAATGACTATACCGCTTTTTCAGAAGACAGGTCGGTGATAATACGGAATATGCCGCTTAATCCAAATAGAGATCCGTATAAATCAAATGCGGATCTGTCTCAGGAGGTTTACAATGGCCTGGATACACTAATAATGGAACAGTATTATCAGAAGGTTTTTGGAAATTCGCCATTGGATAATCCATCTGAGATAAACGGGGAAAATATAGGCGGGGCCTATAAAATTACCTGGAAGGGGGATCCTGATGCTTACAGCACAGAGATATACGCCAGAATCTATGATAGCATAGACGCTGACACTCCAAGTGCGGAAACAGTCATTTATGTAACGGGGCAGACGACAGCTTTTTTGAGTATTCGGGAAGAGTGGATAGGGAAATACCTAGGACTTTCTGTTAAGTCGAAGAGTATGTCACCGCAGCCAGGTTATGATTCTGAGGAGATTTTTGCAAATCAGAGATACGAACTAACGGCTGTTTTGCCAACACCGGAAGTATCATTTCAGTTGACGGCAGAGGAAAAAAATGAGGTTACGTATACATGTGTACTGGAAAATGCAGAAGAATACGGTACAGATCAGGAGTATTTTATTAAGGTAAAAAGTCCGTTTATTAAATATGAAAACTCAAATGAAATAACTTTCAGCAGCCTGACAGGTGTATTTGAAGGTGTGCTGCCAGTCTCTTCTTCCTTGAACAGTGATGTAAATACAATCTCTGCTCAGGCGAAATCAAGCAATGGGAAAAGTCTGTCGAGAACTTCTACGGGACAGACCCAGATTTTGTGGAAAGATAAACTGAAAGAAAATGATGCTTATGTTACTTTCTCAGGTTTTAAGGGAGTGGCAGAGGATACGCTGGAGTATTATATGACAATGGGGTGTATCAATAGTAAGCAGCTGACTTACCGGGCTGAATATCTTGTTTATGATGAAATCCTGGGAATATGGGTATCTCGTTCAGCGGCAGAAACGTATGTTTCGTCAGGGATGACAGGTAAAGCAGTGACTCTGAAAAATCTTCCCTTGCTGCCGACTGATATGAAAAATATAAAAGTAAGAACTTATCCATGGAGCAGCCAAAATGATTTGGTAAAATATGCGTATTACCTTGCAAGGAATATCGAAGCTGATTCTATAGAGGGCCTCATTCAGGCGGTGCCTGAAGCTTTCGCAGGCGAGTCTGAAGCAGACAGGTTAAAGGCAGGCTATGATGTGGAGCAGAATGTAGACGGTACATATAATATAATTTACAGCCTTCTGCTTGAATCGCCAACATTTGCTAACCAGGTTAAAACCAAAACGTTTGTTGAAAATCCCGGGAGGGTAGACAGTCCAATAATAGCTGACACATATGGATATGAAAAGGGCTGGTATACTTTCAGCTGGGATAATGGTACTGAGGCAGCAGGCCCATATGCTGTGAAG
This sequence comes from Murimonas intestini, assembly GCF_024622195.1. Taxonomy (NCBI): domain Bacteria; kingdom Bacillati; phylum Bacillota; class Clostridia; order Lachnospirales; family Lachnospiraceae; genus Murimonas; species Murimonas intestini. The sequence continues at coordinate 23,568 of NZ_JANKBI010000011.1, read as the reverse complement.
TTATATGGGTATGCTTTAGATGATACAGAAGTACTGGTTTACAGTCAGAATGAAGTAGCTGATAAGCAGGTTGAAGTAGACGGCAGTACATGGAAATACAAGAGACTGCGTCTTGTTGTGACAAGAAAAGGGATTTTGTCAGGAGATTATGTCAGCAAGCTGTATAATAGTGCAGAGGTTTCCTACGATGTGCGTCTTCCGTTGGATACAGTGGACCGTCCGGGCTCGCCGCAGCTGGATGAAGAAACAGGAAAGAACGAGCTTATTTACAGGATAACGTGGAATGGTATAAATGATGAAGGGCAGCTCGCTGATCTGAAAGGTTATTCCGTATACGCAACAGATGGGACAGATATTCAGCTATTGGCAGAAGTTACGGCTGATGTAGATACAGGTAGCATTCCTACAGAAGCGCTTATTGATCTTGATGGTTATGAAGGGGGTATAAAATTATCCTTTTATATAATTGCAAATGCTAAGCCGGATTCCCTGCTTTATCAGGATTCATCTACAGGAGTCATGAGAGATTTTACAGTGCCGACCCGTTTGGAAAAGCCCGCAGATGTAGCAGTACTGACACCCGGTTATACTAGGGAAGATGGGACAATGGAAGATGGAATCGCAGCGGTAGTTTTTGAAAGTGCAGGTCTGACTGTATCTGTTCCAAATACGGATAATGGAATCAAGTTTGTAATGAAAGCTGCTGTTTATGACAGCCCGGGGATGAATGAAGAGACAGGTGAGCCGTTAGGCATACGTCTCACAGATATTATTTCTGACAGCGGACTGGATATTTTGTCCATGGCTAATAATGGAAGTAGTGCTCAATATACGATTACCGGACTTTCCAGAGCATATGCAGGTCAGTATCTGTTCCTGCAGTTCAGAAGAACCTCCGACAGTGCAATCAGCTCTAAGTGGTCGGATTACCAGTGGGTAAGATTGCCAAGAGTCAGGCTGGATGAACCACAGTTGAGTCAGGGGACTGTGAGCGATACCTTGTTGGAAAAGCAGAATAGTTCAGCGGGAGAAATAGAGAAAGAGGTGATAGTCAGCAGACCATTTATAGAATGGGCACAGGATGGTCTGACAAAGAATTACAATATATGGATGAAATTCCTGGGTGCGGATGAAAGCATGAAATACCCTGTTAAGCTGGAATATATTAATGAAACTACGTTCCATGTGACAATTAAGGAAACAGAGATGGATGAAAATGGTAATTATGTTATCGTAGACAAGACATATGAGATGCAGCCAGAGGTAACAGATGAACAGAATGTAAACATCTATTCATTTGAACTGAAGGATTTCTCAGCTGATTATAACGGAGAAACAGAGCCCGGTACTGCCTATAGTATAAATGTTCCGGCGAGGATACAAGCTGTTGTTCACAAGAGAGCAGATACAGGGACTATGGAATATATCAGCTACCGGATTCTTCTTCCGGATATGGAGGAGCTGCATGACGTAAAAATGCTCAGGACTAGTTACGCCGCAGTTCAGGGAACGGCGGAAACGGATGAATTCTATACGTCTTCACTTTGGGAAGAGTGGGTAAGGGTCCAGACGGACCAGAATGAGATAAAGACTAATACAACAGTATTCAGAAATGTAGATTCAGACGATAAATTCATTGTCAAGCAGACAGGTGAGAATTACTTCTTTATGAATGCCGCTTATGATGAGAATTTGCAGGAATCCACAGAGGAACCATCTTCAGAAACAGAGACAGAGACTGAACAGACAGAAGAAACTTCGGCTGAAACAGAGCAAAATCAGACAGAGACAAGTGATCAAACAGAAACAGGAGGACAGACAGAAGAAAATAGTCAGACGGAAGAATCACAGCCAAGCACAGAACCTGGGAACGAAAACATCGGACCAACAACAGAAGCAGCTACAGAAGCACAGACGGAGTCTGGCACAGAGCCTCCGTCAGAAACCAATACACCAGTTACGGATGGGACAGAAGCTGTCTCTGTACAGACGGAGAGCGAGCAGCAGCCAGCCCCTGTGGATGAGACGGGAGACGGCGGTTTATCCGGAACGGAGGGGACAACATGAATGTATACTCTTTAAAAAACTGTTGCAGAAAAGATAGAAACAAGGGAGCAGCGATGATAGTGGTACTATGTATCATGGCTGTTCTCATGGCTCTATCATTGGCAGTGCTTCTCTCTGCATCTGTAGTTATGGGAAATGCTCAGAAAGCGGCCACCAGGGAACAGTGCAGGCTTACAGCAATCACATTCAGCGAAGCTCTGGAAGAAAAGCTTACAGAGGATTACGATGATCCTACATTCAAGGTAGAGAATGAAGGTATACGCACTTACCTGAGGGAAGCGATTAGTTCTAAGCAATGGCTCTATTATAATGAGGCAGAAGCAGGACATAATTCAAAAAAGGCAGTGACCCGCTCATTTACTGTAGAAAACCTGCCGTCTGACAGCGCCTATGGGGATATAGCTGTAGATATGTACTGGGAGTCAGATGGTACAGTTGCCATCGATGACGAAGAACTCAGATATAGCAACAGCATACTGGTAGTAGTAGTGACTTGCAGCTATAAAGGTCAGACACAGAAGGTGAAATCCCAATATGCACTAAAATGCCAATATGAGGAGTCTGTGGATAAAAATGAAGGAGAAACAGCACCTGTATCGTGGAAATGGCAGAGGATGTGGAGGGAATAGATAATATGAAGAGACTGAGAAATAAAGACGGCTCTACGATCGTTTCAGTGATGGTAGCCTTTGTTATCCTTCTACTGGCAGTTGCCATGTTTTTTACGGCAGTTACATTTGCTACACGTCTGATTGACACAGCAGTGGACATCAGGCAGAATACAGAGAAAGCAATGGAAATATTCTATACTGATGGGGGGGCATCGGCTGAAAATCCTAAATATATTGATCTGGTGCCGGCAGGCTCCACACCAGGTGGGTCGATTGTTATGCCTGCCAAGCTTGGGACATATGATACAGGTATCCGGCAACTGGCATATTTTGTTGCCAGAGAAGGAGGACTTGGATACAAAAGGGCTAAGAACATAATGGATGATATTTTCAGTAACAGGACAGAATATGAATCCATATTTGGGAATGGATATAATTCATACAGCGGCAATAACTATAACACTTACATCAAGTCTAAAAATGATGGAAAATATCCCCCGGCGCTGATTACAGAATTAAATACAGCCCAGAAAGCATTGGAAGCTCTTTATGGTGAATCAATAAGTATGCCGGAGGGAATAACATGGCATGCCAATAATACAAGCGAAAGGAGCCAGTCAGGATACTACCTGATTGCAAGCAACGCTCCGGAGCCGTGGAGGGCGAATATGATTTATATTAATGGTCATCTGTATGTATCTACGGCAACAGAGATGATTTTGGGTGTGAAAACAAATACTACACAGGAAACATCCCAGTTTTACAAATTTAGTATTCAGCAGCTGACAGATGCATTAGAAGGTAAGACGACATCAAAGCAGGAATTGAATGAAATGAAACTCAGCGAGAAATTCATTAAGGTATCCTGATTGTTTGAAGGAACATTGAAAGAAGGTGAAGCATGAAAAACAAAAAGGGAATGACTTTGGTAGAATTAATAGTTGGTTTTGCACTCGTGGGGATTTTCATGGCTTCTGCAGTGGTGGTATTATCTTCTTCCATACATGTCTTTGTAAGGGCCAATAGTTTGGCCCATGCTCAGACAGTGGCTGATATGCTTCTGGAAACAATCACTAGCGAGTTGAGTTCCGCAGCAGATGCCAGCTTTCAGGGAAGCGGCGAAATTATGATCGTAACGGATAGTACAGTATCATTTGTGGATAAAAATGCTTATCCTGTGATAATGTCCGCAGAGGATGGCAGACTGGTTCTGTCTTATCAGCAGGTAGAAACGGCCACAGGGGATGTAGAAGAGCCAGTTAAGTGGAGATATGAAGAAGGTACATATCTGGGTACAAAAATATCGAGTCTGAAGTTTGCACATTTGAATGGTAATTTAATTGAAGTGACTATGATACTCACAGTAGAAAAAAGCAATCAGGATTTTGAATTCAGCAGAATAATCCAATGTTATAATTTGGATGATAATGCGATAAAATAAGGATAATGATGATGACGGAAAGATATAATCAGGATGTAAAAGCAAATACAACAGGAGGGATATCGGATAAAAGTGGTTTTACATTAGTAGAACTTATTGTAGTACTTGTCATCCTGGCCATCCTCGCGGCTATTCTGGTACCGGCTCTGCTGGGCTGGATTGACAAGGCAAAGGAAAAGGGGGTTATCCTGGAATGCAGGGAGGTAGTGCATGCATCCCAGGCTACAGCTACCGAAATCTATGGAAAGAAAGGGGAGGTTACAGTTTTTGATGTGAGGGCATCTGAAACAAAGGCAGAGATTTTAAAACTTGCTGATGTGACAGGTACTATTCAGAATATCAGTATAAATAATAACCATATTATTAACTATCTGAGGTATAGGACAGCGGATGGGATCGTGGTCACATACAATATTGATGCAGATGTCCGGTACGTTATAGGAAGCAGCTACTCTGCAGATGCCAAGGGGTATTATGACTGGGTTGATGATGCAAGAGTTGACAAAAACCTGAATTATGATTTAAAAGGCACGCAGGAGCTTCAGAAGGTGTTTAAGGAAGAAAATGGCGGAGAGTTTCCGGGCCTGACAGAATGGGAGGCTCAGCTTATTGATGCGCCAAGCGATAATAATTTAGAGTGGAGGCCATATATGGCAGATGGAACAGTATTATTGGGCGCTGCAGCACCATCGTCAAATTTAAATGTAAATCTGCTGTTTTATAATGGCAATTATTATTATCACGAGAATGGTTATGGGAAAAAGGATGGGGCTTCTATTACAGACAAAGGAAATTTTGATGTCTCTGTATTGGATGCAGCACCTTCCAGCAAAGAGTATCAAAAAGATGGGAAGGCCACATGGATCAGATATGATCCATAAAATCTTAAGGGGATAATTCTATACAGTAAATTATTAATGTAAGAAAATCTTAAGAAAAAATTCCCAGGATCGAAAGTTATTGAAATAACGCGAATTTGAATGTATAATGTAATCAGTAATCAGATAGGTTACAAAAATCTATTGGAAAGAAAGGGACGAAAAATGAAGGAAAGTATTTTTGCAAAAGCAAAAAAAGCCAGAGAAAATAAAAAAGGTTTTACTCTGGTAGAGTTGATTGTGGTGCTTGTTATTTTAGCTATTTTAGCTGCTATTCTTGTACCTGCGCTGTTGGGATGGATTGATAAGGCTAAGGAGAAACAGATCGTATTGAATGCTAGAACAGCTTATCTGGCAGCACAGACTTTAGCGTCAGAAGAGTACGGAAAGACCCAACCAGACGTTGCAAATGTAACAACAACGGCAGTCGAAACTTTGGCACAGTTACCAGCAGGTAGTGTAACAAGCATTGGATTTTATACAACTGAAGGAAACAAATTTAAAGTTAATGCTTTAACTTACACTGAGGGTGATAAAATGGCAGTCTTATCTCTTGATGATAAGGGAAATCCACAATGGACTGTATCGGATAAGACTACGCCTGCGCCGTAATTACTAGGTTTGAGACGGTAATGATAGAAATGTAGCAGAGATATAGTATACACGTAGTTTTGTAATTAAATGGGGGGGGGTTCTATTTGCAAGAAAATATACATATAGAGAAGGAACGCCCCCTGCTACATAAACGAAATTATTTAGTAACAATTATACTATCACTAATATTATTTTTATTCTTAATTTCAATAGGAGCAATTTGGTTTAGCCAGAGAGAGTCAGCCAGAAGGGTTCTTAAAGAAGCAAAATTAGTTCATCTTGCTGTAAAGATGACGGCATTAGAGTACTATGGACTAAATCAATCATTTTATGATCCGGAATCATCTAATGGTTTTGAAGATGGAGTAGTAGATGAATTAAAAAAAGTTACCGGGTGTAATGGGGACATTTATCTTGTAGATTGGGATTTAGAAAGTTTTTCAGCCCTGCATCTCTTATATATCCAGGATGGTTTTGCTGTGGATTATAGGCTGGTGGGGGATGAGGATATTTGGAATGTATATGAATTTAAGCATGTAATAATGCATTAAGTAATCCCTACACGGGCAAAGGTCTGTGATAGGGATAGTTTTATATTGATTTAATATGGATACAAAAGGGAGTAAAGTAATTTTTTATCAATAGTTATTAATTGCCTTATATAGCCATATTTTATTTGAATTTATTAGTTATAGGAGTTGTTATGATTGAACTAATTGTAATTATGTTATATATACTAGTTTTTTTTACCGGTGCTGCCATTTTTTCCTTTCTAAACGTAGTAATCTACCGCACCCCCCGCCACCTGTCTTTCATCACAGGCCGCAGCATATGTCCCAAATGCGGTAAGCAGCTGAAGGCGATAGATATGTTCCCTATATTGAACTGGGTCTTTTTAAGAGGAAAATGCCGTTTCTGCAAATCGCCCATATCCCTGCGCTACCCCATGGTAGAACTGCTCGGCGGAGTGTTTGCCATACTGGCGGTATGGCAGTATGGGTGGTCGCTGCAGTCCGTTTTAATATTTGCCTTTTTATGTATATTGACTGTTACAGCTTTTGTAGATTATGATACAATGGAGATACCAAATGGGTTTGTGATTGCGGCGCTAATTAGCGGTATCGCCGCCATTTTTTTGTTTCCACAGATAAGCCTGCTTTCCCGGCTGATAGGTTTTCTGTGCGTAAGCCTTCCAATGCTCCTGATCACATTTTTAATCCCAGGCGCCTTCGGCGGCGGAGACATTAAATTAATGGCAGCCTGCGGCCTGTTTCTGGGCTGGCAGCTTACTCTTCTGTCGTTCTTTCTGGCGGTGCTGGGAGGAGGAGCTTATGGCGGATGGCTGCTTATTACTAAGAAAAAGGGCAGAAAAGAACATTTTGCTTTTGGGCCGTTTCTCTGTGCGGGGATGGCGGCTGCAGTATTTATCGGGACACCGATCATAAACTGGTATGCCGGTTTTTTATATTAAATTAAAAGGAATCATGAAAGGGGAATGAAAGTGCCCAGTTACAAATATAAAGCAAGGGACATCGACGGAAAGAAGCGAAAAGGCCTTCTGGAAGCGCCCAATGAGGACGAACTCTATAATAAGCTGAAGCTGGAAGGCTTGTACCTGGAAAAGGCAGTGCTGGCGGACGGGCAGAGGTCTAAGAAGAAGTTAAAGACTAAGGCCCTGTCTGAATTCTGCAGGCAGCTGGGAACTTTGCTGGGGGCCGGTGTATCGCTGGTGCGTGCATTGTCCATCATAAGCCAGGAAGAGAGTCTGAGGCTCTATGAGAAGATGATATATGAAGATGTGCTCCGTCTTATACGTCAGGGTATATCACTGTCAGACGCCATGGAGCAGCAGAACGGGGCTTTCCCTGACCTGCTCATAAATATGATAAAGGCCGCCCAGGAGAGCGGCAGCATGGATAAGACGGCTATGCGTATGGCTGTCCACTATGAGAAGGATTATAAGCTGAATGGAAAGCTGAAGAATGCCATGATCTACCCATGTATCCTGCTTGTGCTGATCGTATTGGTTGTTATATTTATTGTTTCGTTTGTTATTCCGCAGTTTTCTGACCTGTTCAGCCAGATGGAGGAGCTGCCGCTTCCCACCAGGGTGGTTCTTGGAGTGAGCGATGCTTTTCAGTATTACTGGTATTTTATCCTGGCCGGTGTGGCTGTTGTGGTGCTGGTCATCAAAGGGATATTCAGTATTCCCAAGGTACATATATGGAAAGATAAAATGAAGCTTCGGCTTCCTGTTTTTGGAAAGCTGTATAAGGTAATCTATACGGCCAGGTTTGCAAGGACCCTGAGCTCTCTGTATTCAGCGGGTCTTCCCATAGTGCTGGCCCTGCAGGTGGGCAGAAAGACGGTGGGCAATTCTTATATGGACCAGCAGTTTGATGAGGTGATCGCCCAGGTCCGGGCCGGAGGGAATCTATCGGCGGCATTGAAGACAGTAGATGGATTTGTAAATAAGCTCTCTTCCACGATCATGATCGGTGAGGAGACAGGAAGCCTAGATTCTATGCTGGATTCGATCTCAGATACTCTTGATTATGAATCAGAGATCGCCATCAGCAAGATGGTGACTATGCTGGAACCTGTACTTATCGTGGTTATGGCAGTTATTGTGGGATTTATCATGATTGCTGTTATGCTTCCAATCTATGACTCATACAGTGCAATCGAGACTTCAGCATACAATTAGGAGGACTTTTTAATGGTTACATCAGTTTATTTATCGAATAATACAGTCCGTGTGCTGGAAGGCACAGGAGGCAGGAGCAGTTTAGCGGTGGGAAGGATCTGCGAGCTGCAGCTTCCGGAAGGCTGCCTTATAAATGGCGTGATCACCAATGCTCAGGGACTGGAGGCTGAACTGAAGGAATTCTGGGCGGAGAATAAGCTTTCTAAAAAGAATATCATGCTGGTCATCGGAAGCTCTCAGTTTACAGTGAAAGAGCTGGATCTGCCTAATATGAGCAGCAGGAAGCTATTAGATATGCTTCCAAGGGAAATGGCGGACGCGGAACGAAAGGAAGCGCCGCTATGCGACTATATGTATCTGCGGAAGCAGGAGAAGAAGGGCGCTATGCATATCATAGGCGCTATGGTTGAGAGAAACTTTCTCGATGAGTATGTGCAGCTCTTCCAAAGGCTGGGCATCTCTATAGAGGGAATCCAGATGGTCAGGACGAGTATGCTGAGTGTATTTGCATATCTGCCTGAATTGTCGGGAAAGACGTGTATCATACAGATCCTGGACGGAAACAATCTGACAAGTATTCTGCTGATAGAAGGAGCTTACAGGTATTCTACAAGAGTCCGGCTCTTCAATGAGGAGGGGACTCCTGAGTTCGCCAGGGAGATCGCCAGAAATGTCAGCACTATCATACAGTTTAATTCCACACAGAAGGATTCTGTGCCTGTCAAAGAATTCTGTATCGGCGGCCTGAAGCAGAGGGAGGACTGTATATCAGCTGTGGAGAGTCTGGGACTGAAGGAATTTGACCTGTCACTGAATGCAAAGCTGAACCTTCCGGATGGTGAGGAGGCCAGAGATTACCTTCCTGAGCTGGGGGCATTTGCTGCGCGTTCCAAAGGAATTAATTTCTGGCAGGCATATAAGAAGAATCCGGCCAGGCAGAAAGCGCTGGGTGAGGCTGTACACTATGCTGTTCCGGGGCTTGTGGTGCTGGGGATCTGCGTGGCAGTCTGCGGCGGATTATTTGTGAGGAATTATTTCAAGCAGGCCGGGCTGGATGAGCTGGATGCCTACCTGATGGATATGAATAATATAGAGATGTCCATGGAAGCCGACAGACTGTCAGCGGAACTGGCAGTCCTGAAGAGGAAGACAGCCTCGGCGCAGACGGTGGAGGCAGCATTAAGTTCCTATCCCAAGGTGAACAGCCGGGTGACGGATGCGGTTATAGCCTGCGGAGGCAGAACGGTGGAGATTGAGGTGCAGAGTTATCTGGCGGAGACGGGTACGCTCAGCCTGCTGGCAACGGCTGCTAATGTAACGGAGATCAATGCGTTCATAGACAGGCTGGAAGCTGCCAATCTGTTTGACCGGGTGGAATATACAGGATATGCTTATATGGAAGAGGCAAAAGTTTACAATATCAACGTGGTCTGCTATCTGGCAGAGACGGCAGGAAAGCAGGTGGATTGAGTATGACATTTGAGGTAACGCAGAGAGATAAGAAGCTGCTGGCATTTCTTGCGGTAGTTGTCATAGGCGTGCTGTTTACTGTTTTTGGCATACTTCCGCTGCTGGATACGGGTTCCAGTCTGGATACGGAGATAGAGGTTGCCCAGCAGAGCAAACAGGTTATGGAAGAGAAGATCGCCTCTCTTCCTGTTTATCAGGCACAATATGAAGAGGCGGATAAGGCCTGGAAAGAGGAAGCCCTAAACTTCAGCGATATGATGAGCAGCCAGGAGATTGACAAACTGGTAACAGGTGTGATGCTTTCATGCAGTCTTGAAGCTAAGAACATGAGCATTACATTTAAGGCGGAACCCCAGTCGCTGGCGCCGTATTATGCTTCTGAGGCAGCAGCTTTAGCGGAACAGCAGAAGCAGGAGGCAGCAGCGGCAGCCCAGAACGGAGATGCCGCCGCCGGAACAGACAGCGGAGCGGCAGCAGTGGGCACAGGAGCAGCAGACGGGCAGAGTATGATCTCTGTGGCGGCAGTTTCACTTACCACAGAAGGAGATGCAGTACATATCCGTCAGCTCATTGATGTATTTTCAGATGATTATCCGGGAATCAGGATCACAGACCTGAATTATGAGACTAATGAGATCACAGACAAGAAGGGAATTGTCACTTCTACCAGCACTGTGCTCCGGCTGGGGCTGGAGATCTACATGTGCGAGAAATAGATAACTGCGCAGGACGGCAGATGGAGGAATAGGCGTGAATATAAAGAATATCCCCATTGGTGAGGTTTTAAAAGAATATGGGTACATAACAGAGGAGCAGCTTCAGGAGGCTTTGAAGGCCCAGAAGGGAAAGCGTCTTGGTGACCTTCTGATCGAGATGGGATTTATCACAGAGCGGCAGAAGCTTCAGGCTCTGGCGGAAAGGCTGACCCTGAGGCTGACAGACCTGTCAGGCGTGCAGGCTGAGCTGGAAGCTGTGGAGATGATTCCCAGGGCGCTGGCAGAGAAATATAATATCCTTGCCATCAGGAAATCCGAGCATTATCTGACTGTTGTTACAGATGAACCTATGAATTTCTATGGGCTGGAGGATATCCGCCAGCTGGTGGGGAAGGACCTTGAGATCCTTCTGGCAGAAAAGGCGCCTGTGGCGCGGGCAATAGAATATTATTACGCGGAAGTGGAGGCCAGGGCTGCCACCAGGAATGCCAATACCAGCATGAAGGAAGAAGTAGAGGAGATTGAGCTGGAAGAGGGCGAAGGTGACGCTCCTATTATCAAGCTGCTCAGCAGCCTTATACAGAGGGCCTACAGCACCCATGCCAGTGATATCCATATAGAGCCTTTTGAGACAAAGACTCTTGTGCGTATGAGGATCGACGGGACGATCGTTGAATATGTCACTCTTCAGAGGTCTGTCCACGCATCCCTCATAGCCAGGATGAAGATCCTGGCAGATCTGGATATAGCGGAGAGAAGGATACCTCAGGACGGTCATTTCCGGACTAAGATAGAGAGTGAGATGATCAATATCCGTGTTTCTGTCATCCCTACTGTATTTGGAGAGAAAGCAGTGCTGCGTCTTTTGGCCAGCAATGGAGCCATTGACCATGCGGATGCCTTTGGAATGAATGAAACGGATTACATGAAGTTCAGGAAGATGCTTAAATCCCCTAACGGGATCATCTATCTGACTGGTCCTACGGGTTCCGGCAAGAGTACAACCCTCTATATGGTGCTGGAGGAGCTGGCGAAGGGCCAGGTGAATATCTCCACCATTGAGGACCCTGTGGAGAAGAATGTGGCAAAGATCAACCAGATGCAGGTCAACAATATGGCAGGACTGACATTTGAAACAGGACTGAGGGCTCTTCTGCGCCAGGACCCTGACATTATCATGGTAGGTGAGACGCGTGACGCGGAAACGGCTTCTATTTCCATCAGAGCCGCCATTACAGGACATCTTGTGTTGTCCACCCTCCATACAAACAATGCCATATCTTCCATCGTGCGTCTGATCGATATGGGAATGGAGCCATACATGATAGCCAACTCCCTTGTAGGCGTGGTGGCCCAGAGGCTTATGAGGAAGGTATGTCCTCACTGCTGCAGGGAGGCAGAGACAACTCCTGATGAGCGCAAGATCCTGGGCGAAGAGATCATGACAGTGAAAAAGGCGGTTGGCTGCAACAGATGCAATTTTACGGGATATAATGGGCGTGTTGCCATTCATGAAATAGTGAACATAGATGATGAGATACGCCAGATGATAACGAACAGGGCTTCTATGGCGGAGATCACTGAATATGCAGTGCGCACCCAGGATATGAAGAGCCTGAAGCAGGCAGGACAGGAACTGGTCAGGGCAGGCATCACAACCATGGATGAGCTTGTCAAAATAGCTTATTATTCATAGGAAGGGCGGAGCAAATATATGAACGCAGAACAGATGATTTTGATGGCCAGAGAAAAAGGATGCTCTGATATCCATGTGTCAGAAGGAATGGATCTGACATTCAGGATCAACGGACGTCTTATGGACAGCGGCATATATATGTCGGCTGCGGAGAGCAGGGAATTGATCATGAATATGCTTTCTTCAGTTCAGAAAGGGGAGCTGGAGAGCGGCAGGGATCTGGACTTTGCCATACAGACACCTGACGGGAACAGGCAGCGTGTGAATGTCTACCGTTACCAGCGCAAGCTGGCAGCCACTATCAGGCTTTTGAACAACAGGATCCCGGTACTGGAAGAACTGGGGCTGCCCCCGGTGCTGCGCAGGCTGGCTGATGAGCCGAGGGGGCTTATTCTTGTCACAGGCCCTACAGGCAGCGGTAAATCCACCACCCTGGCGTCTATGATAGACTATATCAACAGTACAAGGGCGGAACATATCCTGACTATTGAAGACCCTATTGAATATGTATACCAGCAGAAGCATTCTGTCATCCACCAGAGGGAGGTGGGGGAGGATGTATGTGATTTCGCCTCTGCCCTGCGCTCCGCCCTCCGTGAGGATCCTGATGTGATCCTGGTAGGTGAGATGCGTGACTATGAGACGATCTCTGCTGCCGTGACCGCCGCCGAGACAGGACATCTCGTATTATCCACCCTTCATACCACAGGGGCGGCGCTGACTATTGACAGGATCATTGATGCCTGTCCTCCCGGGGCCCAGAATCAGATCAGGACCCAGTTATCAGGCGTGCTCCAGGGAGTCATCACCCAGACACTCATTCCTGAGCCTTCAGGTCTTGGGCGCTATCCTGCCACTGAGATACTCATCGGTACGGACGCCGCATTAAACCTGATTAGGGAGAATAAGTGCCACCAGATGAATACTGTTATGCAGTCGGGTGCTTCACTTGGAATGCACTCGCTGAACATGGATCTTACACGTCTTGTGAGAGAGGGAAAGATCACAAGGGATGACGCAATGAAGTATTCCAACAACAAGAAGGAGCTGCTTCAGTATTTATAAGGCATGAAAAAAGAAAACGGGGCCGCTTCAAAAAGCGGCGGCTGAAGGTGGGAGGAGGACTCCCGCCTTTTATATTACGGAGGAAAAATGAAATTCTTATTGACAGCAATAAATGCAAAATATATACATTCAAATCTGGCGCTCTACAGCCTGAGGGCCTATGCAGGAGAGTATGCCGGGCATGTGAAGCTTTTAGAATATACCATAAACCACAGGCCGGATGAGATCCTTGAGGCGGTCTATCAGGAGCAGCCTGATGTGGCGGCGTTTTCCTGTTATATCTGGAACCTGGAATACATAAGGCAGGTGGCGGAGGAGCTGAAGAAGATCATGCCCGCGCTGGAAATCTGGGTGGGAGGGCCGGAAGTCTCTTTTGAGAGCAGTGCATTCCTTAAGAAGAACCCTTATATTAAAGGTGTTATGGCTGGTGAGGGGGAACAGACATTTCTGGAACTTTTAAAGGCTTACCTGGAATGCGGGGATATTTGCGGGAGCGGAAGGCAGATCCAGGACAGGGGCGGGATGGACAGGGGATGCGGATACTGCCTGCCGGACAGTTCTGCTTCGCGCATTGCGGGGCTGTGCTTCAGGCGGGAGGACGGCAGTATCCTGACCACCCCGCCCAGGGATTTTACGCCCATGGATGAGATACCGTTTATGTACAGTGACATGTCTGACCTCAGGCATAGGATCGTGTATTATGAGAGCAGCAGAGGGTGCCCGTTCTCATGCAGCTACTGCCTCTCATCTATAGATAAGAGGGTGCGTTTCAGGAGCCTTCATCTGGTAGAGCAGGAGCTTCAGTTTTTCCTGGACCATAAAGTCCCCCAGGTGAAATTCGTGGACAGGACATTTAACTGCAGCCACAGCCATGCCCTGTCTGTCTGGAAATATATAAGGGATCATGACAACGGCATTACAAATTTCCACTTTGAGATAGCGGCGGACATATTGAATGACGAGGAAATGGCTCTTTTAAAGACTATGCGGCCGGGCCTTGTGCAGCTGGAGATAGGGGTGCAGTCTACGAACACAGATACAGTCAGAGAGATCCGCAGGGTCATGGATTTTGAGGCAGTGAAGAGAAATGTCTTAAGTATCCGTTCAGCCCGCAATATCCATCAGCATCTTGATCTGATAGCGGGACTCCCGTTTGAGGACATGGACAGCTTTATACGCTCCTTCAATGATGTATATGCACTTGCACCGGACCAGTTCCAGCTGGGTTTTTTGAAGGTGCTGAAGGGCTCTCTGATGCATGAAAAGGCCAGAGAATATGGTATCCTCTACCACAGCCGCCCCCAGTATGAGGTGCTTTGCTCAGCCTGGCTGCCATACGATGGTCTGCTTCTTTTAAAATCAGTGGAGGAGATGGTGGAGGTATATTATAACAGCCATCAGTTTGAGAGGACGGTCCGGAGGCTGGAGAGAGAGTTTGAACATCCCTTTGGGATGTATGAAGCGCTGGCCGGATTTTACAGGGAGAGAGGCTACAGCAAAATGAGCCATTCCAGGATGGCCAGGTTTAAGATATTGAGAGAGTTCATTATGATGCACAGCCCTGTGGCGGAGAGATCGTCAGGAAATGAGCCCTGGAGGCCTTCAGGCACAGAAGTTCCTGCTTTGGGCGGGGATGACAGGACAGAACTTTATGAGGAGCTTTTGACCCTTGACTGGTATCTCAGGGAAAACAGCAGGAGCAGGCCGGAGTGGGCTGGGGATGAAGCCGTTCATAAGGACGAAAAGTATGAATTTTACAAGTCTGAGGAGAAAGAGCCTGTGCATCTGAAGGGGTATGAAGGATACAGAGCCAGGCAGATGATGACAATGACCCATCTGGAATACTTTACTCATGACGTATTGGGGGATGGACAAAAAGGCAGATATAGGGTATTGTTTGATTATCAGCAGAGAGATCCGCTGAATGATGATGCCAGAGCCATCTATGTATGAGAGGAGATAAAGATGACAAAACGCACCAAAGAAATCCTGGATCTGCTGGACGGGCAGTATACAAGAGAATATAAATGCTATCTGAACCATGAGACCCCGTGGCAGCTTCTGATCGCCACAATGCTCAGCGCCCAGTGCACAGATGCCAGAGTCAATATCGTGACAAAGGATCTGTTCCGGAAGTACGACAGCCTGGAAAAATTTGCTCAGGCTGATTTAAAAGAGCTGGAACAGGATATCAAGCCTACGGGCTTCTACCACAATAAGGCAAAGAATATCATTGCCTGTGCCAGAAGGCTGGTGGAAGAATATAACGGAGAGGTGCCCGAATCCCTGGAGGATCTCACCTCACTTGCGGGAGTGGGACGGAAAACGGCAAACGTGATAAGGGGAAACATTTACCATGAACCCAGTATAGTTGTGGACACCCATGTAAAAAGGATATCCAGAAGACTGGGGCTGACAAAGGAAAGTGATCCTGAAAAGATAGAGATGGAGCTTATGAAGGTGCTGCCAAAGGACCACTGGATCCTGTATAATATCCAGATCATAACCTTTGGACGGCAGATCTGCTTTGCAAGGAGCCCCAGGTGCGAGGATTGTTTCCTTCAGTATTACTGCGTGGAATATAAGGAAAAACAAAAGAAAGCGAAAAAGAAATGAAGAATAATACGTATATAGCTATTGACCTGGAGACTACAGGGCTGAACCCATCCGGTGACAAAATACTGGAAATAGGCGCAGCAAGGATCGTGGAGGGGAGGGTCACAGAGACTTACGGGACATTTATTAATGTGGGGATTCCCATTCCGTACTTTATAACGAATCTGACAGGTATTGATGATGAGATGGCGTCAGGGGGAAAACAGATCAGGGAGGCCATGGGAGAGCTTCTGGACTTCTGCGGTGATGATGTTCTGCTGGGGCACAATATCCTCTTTGACTACAGCTTCTTAAAGCAGGCAGCGGTGAACAACAGCCTGAAATTTGAACGCCATGGCATTGATACCCTGAAGATAGCCAGAAAATGCCTTCCCCAGCTCCCAAGCAGGAAGCTGGAATATCTGTGCAGATATCTTTCCATTGAGACTGAGAACCAGCACAGGGCCCTGGATGATGCCCTGGCGGCAAGCGAGGTGTACAGAAAGCTGGCACAGCGCTATTATGAGCAGGCGCCGGAGGTGTTTGAGGCCTGTCCAATGGTGTGCAGGGTGAAAAAAGAGTGTCCTGCCACAAAAATCCAAAAAGGATACTTGATAGATTTGATAAAATATCATAGAATAGACCTAGACGTGCCTATGGACACGCTGACAAAAAGTGAGGCATCCAGGTTGATAGATAAAATTATACTGCAGCATGGCAGGATCAAGAGGTGAATCAAATATGATTAATTTTAACAGCAGTAAAACAAGGCGCAAAATTGCAGCAGTAATTATTATCGTGCTGGTCGTGGCGATGATATTGCCTGTAGTATTGGAACTTGTGATGTAACACGCAGTACTATTCACAACAAACAGGGTTAGATAATGATAAGGAGTGTTTATATGAAATTAAGGAGAATGTTGTTAACGGCAGCGGCACTGAGTCTGGCAGTTCTGTCAGGCGGATTGTTTTCTGTTCAGGCGGATGCGTCAGATTCCGCAGGAACGATCAATAAGGGGGTCTACATTGGAGGGGTAGACGTCTCAGGAATGACTGTAGAAGAGGCATCCCAGGCAGTTGAGGCCAAGGTGGCCGAGATGGGAAATACAAAGGTTACTTTAAGAGTAGCCGATAAGCAGCTGGACACGACAGCTGCTGAACTGGGACTTACATGGGAAAATAAGAGCGTGGTGAATGAGGCCGCAGGCCTGGGCAAGTCAGGAAACCTGATCAAGCGCTATAAAGATAATAAAGATCTGGAAAATGAGACAAAGACATTTAATCTGACGTATACGACTGACAGCAGCAAGCTGGCCTCCTTTGTGAATACAGAGTGCGTACAGCTCAACTGTGAGGCGCAGGACGGCAGTCTTACCAGGGAAAACGGATATTTTGAGATAGTGCCGGGCGTGACAGGCGTCAAGGTGGATGTGGACAAGTCAGTAAAGGCTATCACAGACTACATGGACACAGCTTTCAATGGAAGTCCGGCGTCCATACAGCTGGCAGCTGAGGAAGTGAAGCCTAAGGGAACGGAAGAAGAGCTGAGCAAGGTGCAGGATGTACTGGGGACAGCTACCACATATTATGGATCTACTTACGGCAGGAATGTAAATGTGGAAGTAGGGGCACAGAGGCTGAACGGCCATCTTCTCTATCCTGGCGACAGCTTTTCTGTGACAGATGCAGTAGTGCCGTTTACAGCGGAAAACGGCTATGAGCTGGCTCCCTCCTATGAGAGCGGCAAGGTGGTGGATTCCTACGGCGGCGGTATCTGCCAGGTGTCTACTACACTTTATAATGCAGTTCTGAAATCAGAGCTGGATGTGCTGGCGCGTTCCAACCACACGATGACAGTTTCCTATGTGGATCCGTCCAAGGACGCAGCTATCGCTGAAGGGCTGATGGACCTGGTATTCCAGAATAATACAGACGCACCTATTTATATAGAAGGATACGCCTATGGAGGCGAGCTGACATTTACGATCTACGGGCATGAGACAAGACCTGCTGACAGAGTGGTAGAGTATGTCAGTGAAGTTACAAGCCGCACTACGCCGGAGGGCGTGAAGCTCTACGCAAAGCCTGACCAGAATGTAGGATATGTGGCGCAGATACAGTCAGCCATGGAAGGCTTGACAGCAGTGCTCTGGAAAAATGTATATTATAACGGAGAAACAGAGACTACACAGGTGAATTCCAGCTTTTATCAGGCTACGCCCACCTCTTATGAGATAGGCACAGCCACAGATGACCCATCTGTATCAGCGGCTATCTATGAGGCAATAGCGGCTAATGACCTGGATATGGTCAACAGCATCATAGCAAATGGAGCGGGCGGCACAGGACAGAGTGAGACAGAGGCACCGCCTGAGACTGAAGCTCCCACAGAGGCCACGGAAGCGCCTCAGACAGATGCTCCACAGACAGAAGCGCCTCAGACAGATGCACCTCAGACAGATGCCACAGAAGCCCCGGTGGAGAATCCGCCGGCTGAAGAACAGGTTCCGTCTGATGCACCCCAGGGCTATGATGAAAATGGACAGCCCATACAGTATTGACAACATGGTTAAAGCGAGGAAACATGTATGAAAGCAGGTAAGATTCCGGAAACCGTATTAAAACGGTCCGTTTTGAGACAATTAAAGACCACCAGGCCGGAAGTGCTCACAGGTCCCCGGGTAGGGGAAGACTGCGGCGTTCTGGAGCTGGGGCCTGACGAAGTGTTCGTGTGCACCACGGACCCTGTCACAGCCTCAGCGGTGGATTGTGGGAAACTGGGTATCCATGCGGCGGTGAATGACCTGGCTTCGGCCGGGGCTGAGCCTGTCGCTGTGATGCTGAGCATTTTGCTGCCGGTTTCCTGTGAAGAAGAAGAGCTTAAGGAAATCATGGCGCAGGTCGAGCAGACCTGCGCTTACCTGCACATACAGGTATTAGGAGGCCACACAGAATCCACACCGGCTGTTAATATGCCTGTTATCACCGTGACAGGGATAGGGAAGGCTAAAAAGGACGGCTACCTTACCTCCTCAGGGCTGAAGCCGGGGGATGATCTGATGGTGACTAAATGGATAGGCTTGGAAGGCACATCTATAATTGTAAAAGAAAAGTGGAAAGAGCTTTCGGAACGTTTTCCGGAGGCAATGCTTGAAGAAGCAAGAGACTTTGATAAATACCTTTCGGTGGTGAAGGAGGCCGGGGCGGCCAGCCGCTTCGGGGCGGATGCCATGCACGATGTGACTGAAGGAGGGATATTCGGCGCCCTCTGGGAAATGGCAGAGTGTGCAGGCACGGGCCTGGAAGCGGACCTCAGGAAAATACCCATCCGGCAGGAGACGATAGAGATCTGTGAGATGTACGGGCTTAACCCATACGGGCTGATCTCAGGAGGCTCCCTGCTGATCGGCACTCCGGACGGTTATTCCCTTGTCAGGGAGCTGGAAAAGCTGGGAATCCCCTCCGTTGTCATAGGAAAGGCTACGCCGGGCAATGACAGGGTCGTATTAAACGGCGGGGAAAGGCGTTTTCTGGAGCGGCCAAGGGCAGATGAGATATATGCCCTGGGGCAGACGGATGAAGAAGAGTCAAAGACCCCGCGGCAATGATAAAGCGGGAAATATGGAGGTTAGAAGATGAGAGAAGAGATTTTGACATTTTTAGAAAAGAACAGCCGGATCGATTTAAAGGAACTGGCTATCATCCTGGGATCAGATGAGATATCTATAGCAAATGAGATCAGTAAGATGGAACAGGAGAAGATCATCTGCGGCTATCATACATTGATAGACTGGGACAAGACATCAAAGGAAAAGACAACAGCCCTGATCGAGGTCCGTGTGACTCCCCAGAGGGGACAGGGCTTTGACAGCATTGCAGAGCGCATCTACAATTATCCGGAGGTACAGTCTGTGTACCTGATCTCAGGGGCATATGACCTGCTGGTGATACTGGAGGGCAAAACCCTGAAGGAGATAGCGGGATTTGTATCAGACAAGCTGTCTACACTTCCGTCTGTTCTCAGTACAGCGACTCATTTTGTGCTGAAGAAATATAAGGATCATGGAACAATTTTCGCAAAAAAGGCTAAAGATGAAAGGATGTTGGTGACACCGTGAGAGATCCGATAGCAGAAAAAGTAAAAGTAATCCAGCCGTCAGGGATACGTAAATTTTTTGACATCGCGAATCAGATGGAGGAGGTAGTGTCCCTTGGTGTGGGCGAGCCGGACTTTGACACACCGTGGCACATCAGGGATGAGGGCATCTATTCCCTGGAAAAGGGGCGTACCTTTTATACATCCAATTCAGGCCTGATGGAATTGAGAGAAGAGATAAGCCGTTATCTGGAGCGCAAGTGCAGGGTGTCTTACAATGCGGCAAGCCAGGTGCTTATCACAGTGGGAGGCAGCGAGGCCATAGACCTGTGTATGAGGGCTATGCTCAATCCGGGCGAGGAGGTATTGATACCGCAGCCCAGCTTTGTTTCTTACCTTCCCTGCGCTGTTATGGCGGACGGAGTTCCTGTGATCATAGAACTCAGGGAAGAGAACCAGTTCAGGCTGACGAAGCAGCAGCTTCTGGATGCCATTACAGAGAAGACAAAAATACTTGTGCTGCCTTTCCCGAATAATCCCACAGGAGCCATCATGACAAAAGAAGAGCTTGAAGAGATTGCCCAGGTTGTCATTGAGAAGGATATTTATGTGCTCTCTGATGAGATATACTCAGAGCTGACCTATGAGACGGGACATACATCCATCGCCAGCCTTCCTGGAATGAAGGAGAGGACAGTCCTCATTAACGGCTTTTCAAAGGCATATGCCATGACAGGATGGAGGCTGGGCTATGCCTGCGGTCCGGAGGAGATCATCAGCCAGATGGTGAAGCTGCACCAGTTTGCTATCATGTGTGCGCCCACCACAAGCCAGTATGCGGCTATTGAGGCCCTCAAAAACGGCGATGAGGATATAGAAGAGATGCGGAAAGCCTACAATGGCAGAAGACGTTATCTGATGCATGCCTTTCATGAGATGGGGCTGAAATGCTTCGAGCCCTATGGCGCTTTCTACGTATTTCCATGCATTAAAGAATTTGGCATGAGCTCAGAAGAATTTGCTTCCAGGCTGCTTGATGAGGAGCATGTGGCAGTAGTCCCGGGTTCTGCATTCGGTGACTGTGGGGACGGCTATCTGCGTATCTCCTATGCATACTCCCTGGAAGATTTGAAGGTGGCCCTTGGCAGGCTGGAGAACTTTATAAAGCGGCTGAGAGATGGGGGCAGACAGGATGGCTGAGTTGAATATCGTGCTTTTTGAACCGGAAATACCGGCCAATACAGGAAATATCGGCCGAACCTGCGTAGCCACGGGCACGAGGCTACATCTGATCGAACCGCTGGGCTTCCGTCTGGATGAAAAATCCCTGAAGCGGGCCGGTATGGATTACTGGAAGGATCTGGACGTGACTACATATATCAACTATGAGGATTTCCTGGAAAGAAATCCGGGAGCCAGGATCTATATGGCCACCACCAAGGCAAAGCAGGTATACACGGAGGTCCATTATGAGCCGGACTGTTATATCATGTTCGGAAAAGAAAGCGCGGGGATACCCGAGGAGATACTTGTGGAGAACCAGGAGACAGCCGTTAGGATACCCATGATCGGTGATATAAGATCTCTGAATCTGGGAAATTCTGTGGCTATCGTACTCTACGAGGCGCTGCGCCAGAATAATTTCGATCATATGAGGCTGGAAGGCCATCTGAGAAATTATGACTGGAAATAAACATAAACACGAGATGAGGTGATGCAGGATGGGATTTGACCCAAGGAGAATGCTGAAGTTTCACAATGCCTGGTCACAATTTACGAAAAACCATCCCAAGCTCCCTAAGTTCATCAAAGCAGTTTCAAAAGACGCCGTCAGGCCCGGAACAGTGATAGAAGTCTCTGTCACTACAGAGGAGGGCAGGAACTACACAGCGAACATAAAGCTGACTGAGAAGGACATGGAGCTGTTCAGGAAATATCAGGAAAAGGCATAGCTGTAACAATTGGCTATGCCTTTTTTTCTTTTAAATTGAAAAAATAAATTATATCAATTCAAAAGTCAATCTCTAAATGTTGACTTTTGAATTGAAAAGAGATACAATCTTTGTTGAAAGTCAATGATGGGAGGCGTAAAATGAATATCAATCAGACGATCTATGATGAAATTAAAAAAAATAACAATATGATAACCACATCTCAGGTGCTTTCATTAGGATATTCAAAACAGCTGCTGACGAATTATGTGAAAGAGGGCCTTTTGGAACGGTGCAGACATGGCGTTTATACTTTGCCGGATGCAGTACATGATGATATGTATACGATGATGCTTCGCTCTGACAGAATCGTGTTTTCCCATGATACGGCTCTGTTTTTAAATGGATTGTCAGAACGAACACCTTTTACGCACACAGTGACTATCCCAAGCAATACTTCTTTGCCCAATTCATTAAAAGGTGAATGCATTTGCTTTTATGTGAAGCCGGAACTGCATGATATTGGAATTACCCACAAGAACACGACTTTTGGAAACATCGTCAGATGTTATAATGTGGAAAGAACGATTTGTGATTTTCTCAGATGCCGTAATCGTTGCGATGAGGAAACAGTCATTAGCGCTATCAAGAATTATGCTGTATATGATAAAAAGGACTTAAATCGCTTATCTGTATATGCTAAACAATTTAAAGTTGCAAGGGAATTGAAAAAATATTTGGAGGTACTGTTATGAGTTCAAAAGCAATGAGCCTTAAGGCAAAGATAAAAAAATATGCCAAGAGTAACAATATTGCTGCTCAGGTAGTTCTTCAAAATTATATGTTCGAACGTTTTCTGGTAAGAATGTCTGAATCGGAGTACAGCGAGAAATTTGTGATAAAAGGCGGAATGCTGATTGCTGCTATTGTAGGCTTGGATACCCGGTCAACAATGGACTTGGATACAACCTTGAAAAATTTGCCATTGACCGAGGAAAAAGTTGCGGAAGCAGTGAAGAATATATGCAGCATCAATCTTGAGGATGATGTGGTTTTTGAAACTGTGTCTATTTTGCCGATTCGCAAGGATGACAAATACGGTGGATTCTGTGTAAGATTAAACGCTGTATATGATACGATAGTAACACCGCTCTCTATTGATGTGTCGACCGGGGATGTTATTACGCCGTCTGCAGTGCAGTATAAATTCAGCGGCATTTTCGATGATGAGGTGTGCATCAAACTATGGGGCTATAACATTGAAACAGTGATGGCGGAGAAAGTTGAAACGATTTTGAGTCGCGGCATATTCAATACAAGACCGAGAGATTATTACGATATTTATATCCTCAGCACAACGCAAAATTATGATAAAAAACTGTTTCGGGAAGCACTGGCGGCAACGGCTGAACATAGAGGAAGTACTGAAGATATTAAAGATACGGATATGATTGTCAAAGTTATATCGACCAGCGAAGATTTACAAGATATGTGGGTAAAGTATCAGAAAAAGTTTGCATATGCTGCCCACATTACTTATGAGCAAATTATAGAGGCTCTTAAAAATCTGATAAAATAAATATACCGAAGTACAAGATGGGTCATCATTTTGAATGCTTATACTGGTAGTGTAAATAAACTTGTGTCTTTTGAAAAAAATGACTCCTTTTTGGTAAGAATTAAGATATGACAATTCTTATC
>NZ_JANKBI010000010.1:0-191745 GCF_024622195.1 Murimonas intestini | reverse complement strand
ACAAGACGATTTGCAGTTTGCAAGTTGAGATGAGGAAAACCTCATTTTAACGTGTACTAAATCTTGACATAGGACCATTCCGGCCGCTTTTTGCGGTTCGAGCGGGGCACGGAGCCTTAGATTTTCACTCCGCAGCGGTTCGGACAGAACAACGAACCCCACCGCTCCCCTTCCTGACGGCTCACTACCTTTCACACAAAGCGTCCTGTTACTCCATTAAACAACAATATCCCACATGGAGCCTTACCGCAATACATGATAAAATGTCATAGTCAGTTATAATTACAACCACTACGGGAGGGGATTTTTTGAGAAGAAAGCCTTTTATGCTGAGTTGGGAGAGATTCAGCAGGAATTTATCGATCCGGCAGAAGATGATCGTTTCGCTTGCATTGTGCGTCATTATACCTATTATTCTGCTGGGAATCATTACCACCACCAGGGTGCTGCGGCTGAGTGAACAGAACCAGTATGAGGTGCAGATCAACCAGCTGACTAAGTCAGGAAAAGATATTGAGAGCCTGTATGAGAATATTATACAGGAGGCTGCCACTCTTGCAGGAGATGGGGCTGTTAAGGCTATTGTGGCGGGGGATGCCTCGGTGATGGATTATAAGAATGCTGCAAAGAGGATGCTGGACGCGAGTGAGCGGATTGATTACTGCAGCGCCATCGCGCTCAGCAAAGGCGGTGAAGTATTGTTCCAGAGAGGGCGGCTGTATATGGATGAAAGGGAGGATGCCAGATATACAGCCCGGATAGAAGATAACAGGACGCCGTATCTGTGGGCGGCTGAACATCCTGTCACCTTTAAGAGAGGGATCAATATTACTAATATGAATCAGATATCATATTATACCACCATCATGAAGGAGCTCACTCTGCAGAATGAGGGAGTGCTGAGCATACATTTGAGCGCGCTGGATTTTATCAGGCAGTTTGTTCCTTACCAGGATGATGACATGATGGAAAATGTATTTGTATTTGACAGGGATGGGAATACGCTGGTGTCTAATACAAAAAATGAAGAGGCGGAGAGGCTGTGCTGGCAGGAATTTGAAAATGAGCAGAACAGGGCAGAGGCAGGATACTTTCCGGTAAAGACGGGGAGCGGAGTATATATTGTGCTGTATACAAAGTGCGGATCCAGCGGCTGGTATCTGTTTCAGATGGAAAAGAAGATATCACTGTACAGTACGCAGATCCTTTTTATTGTGATAGCTGTCCTGCTGTGCGTTGTTTTTGGGATCGTATATGGGATGATACAGAACAGGACTATCATAAAGCCGCTGCATCATCTGTCAAAGAGGATTGATGCTGTAAAGAGCGGCGTGCTGGAGAAAAAGGACTATGAGGTAGCCCAGGACGAGATAGGAAATGTGGAAAAGGGCTTTGAAGATATGGTGGTTCACATTGACCATTTGATCAATCAGGTGTATGTGCAGACGATTAAGACTCAGGACGCTGAGAGGGAAATGCTTCTGACTAAGATGAACCCGCATTTTCTTTATAATTCCCTGGATTCTATTCACTGGCTGGCTATCAGGAATAAAGATTATGAGGTGAGTGAGCAGCTGGAAGCGCTGGCTGATGTATACCGCCACATCTTAAGGTTTGGTGAGGGGATGATCACTGTAAGGGATGAGATGGAATTTATTGACAACTATCTCTTTCTTCTTGAATTTCAGGTTGGGGACAGGATAGAATTTATTAGGGATATACCGGAAGAACTGCATGACTGTCTGATTCCCAAGCTGATCATCCAGCCGCTGCTGGAAAATACGGTGCAGCATGGGCTGAAGGATGTCTCAGGGGACGGCAGGGTCAAGCTGCGTATGAGGAGAAGGGGAGATATGCTGATCATCAGCGTGCTGGATAATGGGGCAGGATGCGATGCAGAACAGGTTATGAGAACTATAAAGGAGAAGGACGGCAGGGAAGCCTTTGCACTCAGAAATATTGATGAGAGGATACGGCTGAGATGCCAGGATGGATACGGACTGAAGATTTACAGCAGACGTGGCTGGGGAACCATTGTGACGGTTACAGTAAAGTGGGAGGCAAAAAACAATGAAAATGGTGGTCGTAGACGATAACAGACAGATACGGGAGGGGATCCATTTTGGGATTGAGTGGGAGAGGTATGGAATAAGTGAGATACAGGAATTTGCCGACGGCTCGGAATGCCTGAAAGCTTTAGATGATTTTGAACCTGATATTATAATTGCTGATATCAGGATGCCCAACATAGATGGGCTGAAGCTGCTGGAGGAGGTCAGGAAACGGACGGATAACTGCAGATATATCCTACTGAGTGCTTATTCAGATTTTTCCTATGCCCAGCAGGCTATCCGCCTGGGGGCAAATGATTACATACTAAAGCCTGTGAAACCGGAAAAGCTGGTGGAGGTTGTGATGAAAAACGCAAGAGAGCTTCTTGCGGAAAAGACAGAGAAGGAGTCCTATTATGATATGTTTGAGCGGAGCTTCCTGCATTCTCTGGAAAATGGAGGTGAGCTGGAAAAAACAGAAAAAGTGAAACAATTCCTGGAATCCAGATACAGGCTGTCACTTCCTGATAATTGTATCTTTTTAGCTGTACTGCGGGCAGAGCAGGCAGATGGAAAATTGCCGAAAAAGCCGCTGCAGGCAGATGTCAGCGAACAGATAAGAGCGGCGCTGAAGGAGGAAGGGGCTTTCTTTGTGATGGGCCCCCAGCGCTTTCTGCTGGTCCTCAGAGGGGAGCGTTCACAGCTCATGAGTCTTAGCTGCCAGTACAGGCTCAAAAATATAATAGGAAAGCTTAACGGGGAGCTGGCCGGACAGAATCTGGCTGTGACAGCAGGAATCTCGGACTCCAGGGGAATGAATGAGCTGAAGGCTGCATATGAACGTGCCATTGTGGCGCTGGAGCAGACGTATTATGGCGAGAGCGGAGACTGCGTGCTGTTTATGCAGAATATGGAGGGGGAAAGAGAGAGTTTTCCGGAAGCCTTTCAGAAGGAGCTTATTGAGGGGATCACAAAGAGTATTCTCAGATCGGATGAGGACGGGCTGCGCAGTATTATGGCCAGATTAAAGGAGACAGGAATAGAACACAAATATCCCCATATGGAGATGACTGCCTTTTTAAAAAGGCTCTACCTGCAGATCGTGCGCCGGACAGAGCTGGATAATGACCCGGATTTTGAGAAAAATGTGATTGAAAATGCCCTGCATTTTGGAACATCTCTTAAAGAATTAGAGGACTATCTTATTCAATTTGCAGTCAGAAAGCCGGAGAGGATACCAAGGGAAGGCTTTTCTGCTATGATTAAGAACATTTGTGATTATATGGATGCGCATTTTAGTGAGCAGATAAGTGTAGAGTCTGTAGGGGAGGCTTTTAACAGGACACCTAACTATATTTCATCTAAATTTAAAAGGGAGGTAGGTAAGAGCTTTACGGATTATCTCATTGAGCTGAGGATCCAGAAAGCAGTTTCTATGCTGAAATATTCCGATATACCCATCAGTGAGATCGCAGAGAAAGTGGGATTTAGCAGCTATGCATACTTCTCCAGGACATTCAGAAAGCATACGGGAAAGAACGCCGGGGTTTACAGGAATGGGCAGGAACCGAAGTAATTAATTGTTGCATGTTTTTGTAGAATTTTATCATAAGGGTTAATAAATGTGGCTGGTATAATAAAGACATCTTACAATTAATCACAGAAACAGGAGGACTAAGAGATGAAAAAGAAATTACTGGCAGCTGTTATGGCGGGAACGCTTGCACTTTCTATGATGGGATGTGCCGGCAAAACGGAAACAGAAGCAGGAAAGACAGAAGAGAAGACAGAGGCAAACACTGAAGCAGCCCAGGGAAAGCTGGAGAAGACAGATACAGTAAAGGTAGCTGCATCCTCTGGTGAAAAGCAGGATCTTGTTATTATGATAACTAATCCGGGCGATGTTAATAATGAAGTGGAGCAGAGGCTGATTGAAAAACTGGGTGACAAGTACAATATTATAACTAAAACGTGGGATTCCGCATCTGTAGAGCAGACAGTTAAGACAGCAGCAGCGGCAGATGAGCAGATTGACCTTGTACAGTACTGGCCCAACCAGATGAACAGCTTTACAGAGGTTGGACTTGCCACAGATCTGACACCATATATGGATGATGAGTGGAAAGCCACATTTAACGAAGGTGTTCTGGATATCGGAACTTATGATGAAAAGCTCTATAATGTTGCATACAAAACTGTATACCCGGCTATGCTGGTAGACCTGGAAGTGACAAGGGCCGCGGGAATCAAGGATGAAGAAATAAAAGACCAGATGACCTGGGAAGAATTCTGTGAGCTCTGCAGGAAGATCCAGGAAAACACAGATATGTCCGGAGCCGGGATTCCTGATACATATGCATGCTGGCTGACAAGAAACGCTGTGATGCAGGTCTGGGATACTGATGAAGAGCTGGATAAATGGAATGCAGGTGAAGTATCCTTTAAGGATGAGCATATTGTCAAGGCATTTGACATGGTAAAGGATGTGTTTGAAGAGGGACTGTTCTATCCGGGCGAAGGCGCTCTGGCAGTGACTCAGGACCAGCTCTATGGAGCGATCTCAGCACACAAGATAGGTTTTATCTTTGAGCCGACAACAGCTGTTAAGACAACGATCGACAACTCAGGCCTGAAGGAATATAAAGTATGTGATTTCCCGGCTATGGGAAATAATCCCACAAATCCGCTCCTGGGAGGCTGTGACGGATATTTCATCCCTACATGTGCAAAGAACACAGAGGGGGCTATCGAAGCAATGAAATATCTCACAGGAGAAGAGATCATGACACTCCGTGCAGAAGGCGGACAGGTACCGTGCGCTAAGATCGCATCAGGAGCTAATGTGGATGAGGCATTTATGGAATCTATCTCAAGATGCTCAGACCAGATCTATCCCACAGAGATAATCAACGTAGGTGCGGAATTATCTGATTACCTGCAGAACCAGATGCCTGCAAATTATATCTACAATGGAGAGGCGTCATTAGACGAACTGGAAGAGATGAGAGAAGCAGCAGTCAGCAAATAAGTTACAGTACTAAAGGCACTTACTGCCTCAAAATAATTGTGATTTGTTTTGAGGCAGTATTTTTTTCGGCTTTTTTAGAGGAGGAGATGGATTTGACAGCGAAAGCAATGACAGTAAATGTAAATAAAAAGAAAAAAATCAGCAGTACCAGGAAGCTCCAGCTGATCGGGGGGCTGTTTGGCCTGCCCGCAATTGTGATAGTGACATTTGCAACAATCATACCAGTTATCTGGAATGTGGTGCTCAGCTTCTGCAACTGGGATGGCGTGTCTGCAATGAGCTTCAATGGGATAGCAAATTTTACGAAGATCTTTGCAGACAGAGCCAGCATGAAAGCGATCGGATACTCCCTGATCATCGCACTGGTGGCAACAGCCACGGCAATGGTGCTGGGAGTGGGGCTCTCTCTGCTCATCTATAAAGTGACTAAGCTGGAGGGAGCAATCTACAGGTTTGTATTCTACAGCCCTGTAATGCTCCCGCTGTCAGTCGTAGGGCTTCTTTTCACTCTTGTTCTGGCTACTGATGAGGGGCTTCTGAATAATATACTTGGTTTGATCGGTCTTAAGAATCTGCAGAATGCATGGCTTGCCAAAAAGGGAATGGTACTTGTGGTCATAGGCCTTGTGCAGGGGTGGAGGAGCAGCGGAACAGTCATGATGCTGGTATACACGGGAATCATAGGGCTTCCGGCTGACCTGTTTGAGTCTTCTAAGCTGGATGGAGCCACATATGGCCAGGAAGTTCGCCATATCATCCTGCCGCTGGTAAAGCCGACGATCCAGCTGGCCCTTTCCATGTGCGTTATGAGTGCATTCAAAACATATGATATTGTATTTTCCATGACTGGAGGAGGTCCGGGGGATATCTCTAAAACAGCTCCGCTGAAGATCATTGAGCAGGCATTTATGTTCAATAAATATGGACTGGCGGCGGCAAACAGCGTAATCTATGCCATAATCGTCATCATTATCCTGGCAGTACTGAGAAAAGGAGTAGGAGGAGACAAGTATGAGTACTAATACAGCGGCAGTATACAGTGTACAGAAGAAAAAAGTAAAGGTCTTCCCGATCGCATGCAGGGTGATATTAATATCTCTCATCCTGATCTGGATCTATCCGGTCCTGTTCTCACTGCAGACATCTTTTAAGACACTTGATGAATTTTTTGCAAATATATGGGCGCTGCCCCATACGATCGGGCTTGACAATTTTGCAAAGGCTTTTACGAAGGGACACATCGGAGAATATTTTATCAACAGTGTAGTGATAGCTGTAGTTTCACTTGTAAGTATAGAAGTAATCTCAGTTATGGCAGCGTATTCACTGGCAAGACTCCGCATCCCGCATACAGGGGCAATCATTATGCTCTGCTTTGCCATCCAGCTGCTCCCCACCGAGACAATTATTATCCCGCTCTATATGATGATGTCAAAGCTGGGCCTGCTGGGAGCCAGGTATCTTCCGATCATCCTGGCTTATGTGGGATGGTCCGTACCGGGGACGACGGTGATCCTGAAGAATTTCTTTGACACGATACCAAAGGAGCTGCTGGAGGCTGCCAGGATCGACGGCTCAGGGGAGATCCGCAATCTGTTTAAGATCGTCCTTCCGCTGATGAAGGGCGCTCTGTCCACATGTATCGTCATGAACTTTACATTTGTGTGGGGGGAACTGATGTGGGCAAAGACGGCAACACTTACTACTGTAAAGGGACTGCCCCTGACAGTAGGACTTATGAATTTTAAAGGGGAATTTGGAACTGACTGGCCGCTCATGTGCGCAGCTATCTGTATGATAGTGATTCCGCTTTACCTTGTATTTTTATTCCTGCAGAAGTACTTTGTATCTTCACTGACTGCCGGAAGCGTGAAAGGATAGGGACAGTATGATGATGGAAGTACACAGCCTGAAGATAAATCATATTACAAATCCGCTGGGATATCTGTATAAAACACTGACTGCATCATACATCACAGAGTGTGACACAGGATGCAGACAGGACAGCGCAAGAATTATGGTGGCAGAGGATGAAGCATTTGAAAGAATAGTATTTGATACAGGAAGGCAGAAGGAAGTATCAGGGCTGGGCACAAGGCTGCAGTTCATGTTAAGACCCAGGACACGGTATTACTGGAATGTAACAGTCTGGGATGAAAACGGTAATTCTGCAAGAAGCCTGCCCGCATGGTTTGAGACAGGGCTGATGGAGGGAGGATTTTCAGGAAACTGGATAGCCCCTTCCTTTGACAGCTCCATACAGCCTGTCTTTATCAGGAAATTTACTCTGGACCGTCCATGCGCAGATGCCCGCCTGTACATGACATGTCTGGGAGTTTATGAGGCATATTTAAATGGGGTGAGGGTAGGCGATGAAGTACTTGCCCCGGGCCTCACATGCTATGAGAGCTATATTCAGTACCAGACTTATGATATAAGCGGGATACTGCAGGAAGGGGAAAATATTCTGGAAGTAGCGGCCGGTGACGGGTGGTATAAGGGATTATACGGGTACAGGCAGAACGCTGACTACAGAAAAGGAAAGGAATTTGGACTGCTGGCAGATCTGTATGCAGACGGTGAGCTTGTAATGTGCTCTGATATGGAGTGGCAGGTCAGGAAAAGCAGAGTGGTTTTTACAGATATCTATGATGGGGAAATACAAGACGCTGTCATGGATAACAGTGAAAGATATCCTGTCAAAGCAGGGAAGCTTGATAAAAAACTGGTGAGGGAAAGGCTGGGAATCCCTATTAAAGTAAAAGAGATACTGCATCCAGTATCCATTATAAAAACATCCCGGAATGAGTGTGTCCTGGATATGGGACAGAATATGGTTGGATGGGTCTCCTTTAAATGCAGGGAAGAAAGGGGCAGAAAAGTCATTCTGGAGCATGGGGAAGTCCTTCAGGACGGGTGCTTTTACAATAAAAACTACAGGACTGCAAAAGCCAGATTTGAATACATTTCAGATGGGACCCCAAAGCAGGTCCATGCAAGGCTGTGTTTCTTCGGCTTCAGATATGTGAGGCTTACAGGCTTCACAGAGCCGGAGCTTTCAGATTTTTGCGGTGAAGTTGTCTATTCTGATATGGAAGAGACAGGCTGGATGGAGACGGGAAATAAGCTGGTAGACAGGCTGATCTCTAATATCCTGTGGAGCCAGAAAGGAAATTTTCTGGATATTCCCACAGACTGTCCCCAGAGGGACGAGAAAATGGGGTGGACGGGCGATGCACAGATATTTGCCGGGACAGCCAGCCTGAATATGGAATGCTATGAATTTTTCAGAAAATATCTCAATGATATTGCGGAAGAACAGAAATGTACAGGCGGCCTTGTGCCGCAGATCGTGCCGTCCGTTGGCAGGAATGAAAGGACATCGGCGGCCTGGGGAGATGCAGCCGTGCTTATCCCGTGGACACTGTATGAGTGTTATGGGGACGCCGGGATCTTAGAAGAGCAGTATGAGAGCATGAAAGCCTGGATCTCATATATTGACAGGCAAAATGAAGAGAACGGCACAGAGCCGCATCTTTGGAAGAACGGGTTTCATTATGGTGACTGGCTGGCGCTGGACGGAGGATATTATCATATGCCTACAGGCGGCACAGATGTGTTTTATGTATCCAGTGCGTATTTTTATTATTCAGTGGATGTACTTGCCAGGACTGCGAAGGTTCTGGACAGGGCAGAGGACCATATAAAGTACAGGCAGAAGGCTGACAGTATCAGGGAAGAGATCCAAAAAGAATATTTTACCGGAAACGGAAGGCTCTCTATCGACACTCAGACGGCATGTATCATAGCCATTGCCTTTGGGCTTGTGAAGTACGGCAGACAGAGAGATATGGTAAAGGAACAGCTGCTGGAACGTCTCAGAAAGGATGGATACAGTTTGAAGACTGGCTTTGTGGGGACTCCGTTTATCTTGAAGGCTCTCTCAGAGTGCGGCTGTGATGATATGGCATACAGGATCTTTTTAAATCAGGATTATCCGGGGTGGCTGTACCCTGTGACATTGGGAGCTACTACCATGTGGGAGCGCTGGGATGCTTTAAATCCTGACGGAAGCATGAGCGACAGCGGCATGAATTCACTGAACCATTATGCCAACGGATCTGTGATGGAGTGGATGTATGGATATATGGCAGGAATCAGGAACAGAGAGGGGAGCGCCGGCTATAAAAGTGTGGTCATCAATCCACGGATACATCCTGACATCAGATGGATGAAGACAGGGCTTAAGAGCGCTGCAGGCAGGTATGAGATCAGCTGGAAGATCATGGACAACGATGAATTTTGGCTCAGCTGCAGAATTCCCTTTGACGCTGATGCTGAGATTATACTGCCGCCGTGTGAGGACGGGATATCAGTGCGCCATGAGGCTGCCGTCTTACGCACAGACACAGGCCGTGCATTCAGGGCAGCGGCGGGAGAATGGGTCTTTGAAGGCAGGCTCAGGAAAAACTACCGCCCATATTACCATCTGACGGACAGCGTAAAGGAACTGGTAAAGAATCCTGATATCAAAAAATTCCTGTATGAAAAGGCTCCAATGCTGGTGCACACAGATGGTGCGGGTATTCAGAATATGACACTTCCTGAGATGTCGAAGCTTCCGTTTTTCCTGGGGATCGGGACAAGGCTGGGGCTGGGGGAGGAAGTGCTTAAGGAAATTGAAGACTACATATCAGAAATCCCCAAATAGGGGAGGCGGATGCAATTGACATCCCCATTTACGGATGATATAGTGTTGAAAGAAACATCATACGTATGATTAAGGAGAATGTGTGATATGCTCAAATCCGTGCATCCGAACCAGAAACGCCTCCCGGAACTGGTATCAGAACAGATAAAGGAATTAATAGCAAAAGGAAACCTGAAAGCGGGTGATAAGCTGCCAAATGAATTTGAAATGGCAGAACAGCTGCAGGTAGGCCGCGGGACGATCAGGGAGGCAGTAAAAATCCTTGTGTCCCAGAACGTGCTGGAGATAAAAAGAGGAAACGGGACATTTGTCTGTGAGAGGACAGGCCTGGCGGATGACCCGCTGGGCCTGTGGATGATTGAAGACAAGCAGAAGCTGGCTTTAGACCTCTGCGAGGTCAGAATGATGATAGAACCGGAGATAGCGGAGCTGGCAGCAGAGCGGGGGACAAAGGATGAGATCGCCTCTCTTAAAAATGCCGGATATGCCGTGGAGGAAAAGATCAGAAGCGGAGAGGACCATTCAGCAGAGGATATAAATTTTCATGAAGCGCTGGCGAAAATGAGCAAGAACCAGGTGGTACCCAAATTGATTCCGGTCATACAGTCGGCAGTTAACCTGTTTGTAAAGGTGACGGACTCTGTGCTGAGAGAAGAGACTATAGAGACACACAACAAAATAATCAGGGCAGTTGAAGATGGAGACGGGGCAGGGGCGAAGGCTGCTTTGGAAGACCATCTCAAGCTGAATAAAGAGGAGATCCAGAGACTCATCAGCAGGTGAATTTGAGGTAATGTACAATTGACTGTCAGGTCGGCATATAGTATGATTAAATACATAAGACATCATACGTCTTACTAAAAATAGGCCACGGTCAGAGAAGAAAGGAATGTTAAAAATGATGAGAAGCCAGGAATTGAGAAAGTTAGCCCCGGAGATTGATCCGCTGAGGCTTGGCACAGGATGGAAGCTGGAGGATCTCTCAAAGCCCCAGATCATAATAGAAAGTTCATTCGGCGACAGCCATCCGGGCAGCGGACATCTGCTTGAGCTGGTGGAAGAGGCAAGAGAGGGTGTAAAGGAATCAGGGGGATTTGGCGCCAGGTATTTCTGTACGGACATCTGTGACGGAGAGGCACAGGGTCATGACGGCATCAATTATTCTCTTGCGTCAAGAGATATGATGACCAACATGATGGAGATCCACGCAAACGCCACACCGTTTGACGGAGGCATATTTATAGCCAGTTGTGATAAGAGTATGCCGGCGAATCTCATGGCTGTGGGACGTATCAATATCCCTTCTATTATAGTGACAGGGGGAGTCATGGATGCAGGACCTGATCTGCTGACTCTGGAACAGATCGGGATGTATCATGCAATGTGCGAACGGGGGGAGATCACTAAAGAAAAGATGGAATTCTATAAGCACAATGCATGTCCGTCCTGCGGAGCCTGTTCCTTTATGGGTACAGCTTCAACTATGCAGATCATGGCAGAGGCGCTGGGGCTGATGCTGCCGGGGAGCGCTCTGATGCCGGCGACGGGCCGGGAGCTGCGCCAGGCAGCCAGGGAGGCAGGACAGCAGGCTGTATGGCTGGCTAAGGAAAACCTTACTCCTGATAAGATAGTTACTATGGATTCATTTGAAAATGCTATTATGGTCCATGCAGCAATATCAGGTTCTACGAATTCTCTCCTGCATCTGCCGGCTATTGCACATGAATTCGGTATAGAGATTGACGGAGATACATTTGACAGGCTGCACCGGGGAGCCCATTATCTGCTGAATATAAGGCCGGCGGGAAAATGGCCTGCACAGTATTTCTATTATGCAGGAGGAGTACCGGCTGTTATGGAGGAGATCAGGGATATGCTCCACCTGGATGTGATGACAGTTACAGGCAGGACATTAGGTGAGAACCTAGATGAATTAAAGAATAATGGTTTCTATGAGAAATGCAGCAAGTACTTAGAACCGCTAGGACTGAAAAGAGAGGATATCATCAGGCCCTTTGATAGGCCCTTCGGCACTGACGGGAGCATAGCCATATTAAGAGGAAATCTGGCGCCGGACGGGGCAGTTGTCAAGCACACTGTCGTCCCAAAGGAAATGTTTAAGGCAGTGCTAAGAGCCCGTCCCTTTGACTGTGAGGAGGATGCCATCCATGCAGTGCTCACGCATGAGATAGAACCAGGCGATGCAGTGATCATACGATATGAGGGTCCCAAGGGGAGCGGCATGCCGGAGATGTTCTATACAACAGAGGCCATTGCATCAGATGAAAAGCTGGGTGCTTCCATAGCGCTGCTCACGGACGGAAGATTTTCAGGGGCATCGAAAGGTCCGGCAATAGGACATATTTCTCCGGAAGCGGCTCAGGGAGGACCGATCGCCCTTGTGGAGGAGGGAGACCTGATCGAAGTCAGCATTCCTGACAGGGTGCTGCGGATCGTGGGAATCGCGGGAGAACGCAAAAGTGAGCAGGAGATAGAGAAGATACTTGCTGAGCGCAAAGCGGCCTGGGAACCCAAACCGGGAAAATATCAGAAGGGGGTACTGAAAATTTTCTCAGAACGTGCTGTATCGCCTATGAAGGGCGGATACATGGAATAGTGAGGTATTAGTCATGAAAATCGACCGTCTGATCGGCATACTGTCCATCCTTCTTCAGCAGGAAAAAGTGACGGCTCCTTATCTGGCTGAAAAATTCGAGGTGTCCAGAAGGACAATTAACAGGGATATAGAGGATATCTGCAAAGCGGGGATCCCGTTGGTAACCACGCAGGGGACAAACGGGGGAATAGCAATCATGGAAGGCTACAAGCTGGACCGTACTGTTCTGACTTCATCAGATATGCAGTCTATCCTGGCAGGACTGCGCAGCCTGGACAGCGTATCGGGTACAAATAAATACCAGCAGCTCATAGAAAAAATTTCTGCGGGCCAGTCAAATGTGCTGTCCTCCAACAGCCATATCATGATAGATTTATCCTCGTGGTATAAGTCTTCACTGGCCCCTAAAATCGAACTGATCCAGGACGCCATTGAGAACAGGAGGCTGATAAGCTTTCAGTATTATGCTCCGGGCGGAGAGAGCCTGCGCACCATTGAGCCATATCTGCTTATATTCCAATGGTCTTCCTGGTATGTGAAGGGATATTGCCTGGAGCGTGAGGGCTGGAGAATGTTCAAGCTGAACAGGATGCTGGAGCTTTCCCGCTGCACCGAAAGTTTTGAAAAGCGGGAATTGCCGCCATATGATCCGGAACAAAAGAATATCTTTACTCTCCGGTATGAGGTGGAAGCCCTCATATCACCGGACATGAAATGGCGGCTCATAGAGGAATTCGGGGCTGAAAGCTTTATGGAGCAGGAGGACGGAATGTTATTGTTCCATTTCTGGTTTGCAGATAAAGAGAATCTTTTCGGATGGATCATCAGCTTTGGCGAGAAGGCAGAACTGATAAAGCCGGAAGAGCTAAGAGATGAGCTGGCGGACAGGTTTGGACGGCTGGCACAGAAATATGGCCGGGTTTTCTAAGCAGTCTGATCCAGTTTAATACCTGACTGTATTTCAACATGACATATAGATGTCGTGTTTTCTGTGCTATTCTTATTGCAGATGTGGAGTGATAGAATTTATAAGATCCGAGATATGTAAGCGCTCTGCACAATATTGAGAATGAGAGGAAGCACAAAATGGAAACAAACAGAATGGAATACGAGATCGTAACACTGGAAGAGAAGACGGCAGCAGGGCTGACAGCCAGAACAAATAATAATGCACCGGATATGGGGATGATTATCGGAGGCCTCTGGGGAAAATTTTTTAATGAGGGAGTGTATATGGGGATAGATGGAAAGGTGAATGAGAAGACCCTTGGAATCTATTCGGATTATGCCAGTGATGAGCACGGTGATTACAATATTACTGTGGCCTGTGAGGTGGAGGCGGGAATAAAAGTACCGGAAGGAACTGCCATAAAGAAAATACCGGCAGGCAAATATGCAAAATTTGTGGTAGAAGGAAATATGGAACAGGCGGCGGGGGCATTTTGGAGCAGTCTCTGGGCAATGGATCTGAACCGTTCATTTATATGTGATTTTGAGGAATACCAGAACAGTGATCCAGAACATGCAGTGATACACATGTATATTTCGGTCACAGAGTGAGATACAGCTATTGTGCCGAACATCTCACAGAAAGCATTTTTCAGACATGTTCCAGGAGGGATTATGGACAAATTAGATTATAAGAAAGCATATAAAGAATTGTATTTTCCAAAAAGCACCCCGTCTCTCATCCAGGTTCCCGG
The DNA here is from genome assembly GCF_024622195.1 of Murimonas intestini. Taxonomy (NCBI): domain Bacteria; kingdom Bacillati; phylum Bacillota; class Clostridia; order Lachnospirales; family Lachnospiraceae; genus Murimonas; species Murimonas intestini. Next base: position 177,635 of record NZ_JANKBI010000010.1, on the reverse strand, counting down.
GATGACATTTATCCAGGTCACAGGAAAGGGGGACCCCAATACATGTCAGGAATACAAGGATGCCATAGAGATTTTGTACGGCCTGTCATGGGGTATAAAAATGAACAGGAAGGGTGAGGAAAGGCCGGAGGGATATTTTGAATATACAGTGTTTCCTCTGGAGGGAATGTGGCAGCTGGAAGACACCTCCATGGAGGGCGGAATTATAAGGGATAAGAATAATTTCAAATGGATATCCATGATACGCCAGCCGGATTTTGTAACACCCCAGGTCTTTGAAAAAGCAAAGGAGAGGCTTCTTAAGAAAAAGCCGGATACAGACTTTACAAATACAAGGCTGGCAGTTTATGAAGAGGGATTATGCTGCCAGGTCATGCACACAGGTCCATTTGACGAGGAGGCGGCTTCTATAGAGAAGCTGGAGGCCTATATCAGGGAAGCAGGGTATGAGACTGACATCACAGAAGTAAGACAGCACCATGAGATATATTTAAGCGATTTCAGGAGGACAGCGCCTGAGAGGATGAAGACAGTGATACGTCATCCGGTGAAAGTCAAGTTACTGGTCACACCGTGACCAGTAACACGCTCCGCGATGCACAGTAACAGTCAAATACCCCGCTGCAGGGGGGCGCCAAAATAGCTTGCACTGAAAAAGAAAAACGGCTAAAATAAGGACAGGTGTATTTAGGACAGGCTTACGCCTGTCCTTTTAGTGTTATATTGAAACTGTTGATGCGGCTTTCCAGGGAACTATGGAGAAAAAATATGTCATTACAGCTGATACTGGGAAATTCGGGAAGCGGTAAATCCCGTTATTTATATGAGAAAATTATTGAGGAATCCCTCGCTCATCCGGAGAAGAATTTTTTGGTGGTGGTTCCTGAACAGTTTACCATGCAGACTCAGAAGGAGATCGTGGGTCTGCATCCAAAGCATGGGATCATGAATATTGACGTGCTCAGCTTTAAGAGGCTGGCATACCGTGTCTTTGAGGAAGTAGGGGCGGACAGGAGGACTGTACTGGATGATACAGGAAAAAACCTGCTCCTGCGCAGAGTGGCAATGGAAAAACAAAGTGAGCTGGTCACTTTGAAAGGGAAGCTGGATAAGCTGGGTTATATCACTGAAGTGAAGTCTGTGATATCGGAATTTACCCAGTATGATGTGGAGGAAGAGCAGCTTGAGGAAATGCTTCGTTTTGCAGAGGAAAGGCCTCAGCTCTATTACAAGCTGAGAGATATCCGTGTGCTCTATGAGGGATTCAGAAGCAGGCTCAGGCAGCAGTACATTACAGCCGAGGAGGTTCTGGAGGTTCTTTATGAGGTGCTGGATCATTCCTCACTTGTAAAGGAAGGCATATTTGCCTTTGATGGATTTACCGGCTTTACGCCGATACAGAATAAGGTGATGAAAAAGCTCCTTGGGCTGTCTGAGAAGGTGATGGTGAGCATTGCCATGGATGCACGGGAAAACTACCAGAGTGTGGGAAAGATCCACAGGCTTTTCTATCTGAGCAAGAAGACAGTGCATGCCCTCATAGGGCTTGCGAAGGAGGCAGGGGCAGAGATTGAGACCCCTGTGCTTTTGGGTTCAGGGACGGAGACAATGCCCAGATTTGCAGAAGCTCCCCAGCTGGCGTTTCTGGAGCAGAATCTTTTCAGGTATAATAAAAGATCTTATATCCCGGCAGAAGGGGAAGAACTTTCTGTTTCCATACACACAGCGGCAAATGCGGCAGAAGAGTCACATTTTGCTGCCCGGACCATAAAGGACCTGGTGAGGAAAAAGGGATGGCGGTACCAGGATATGGCTGTCATTGTGGGGGATATGGAGTCCTACAGCAGTTATCTGGAAAAAATATTTGAACAGTATCAGATTCCCTGCTTTATTGATAATACGAAAACTGTTCTGCTTAACCCGTTTATAGAGTTTATCAGGGCCGCTCTGGAGATCACATCCAGAAACTTTTCCTATGAGAGCATGTTCCGCTGTCTCCGCACAGGTATGTGTGATATTACATCTGAAGATGTGGATAAGCTGGAGAATTATGTGCTGGCAGCGGGGATAAAGGGGGCAAAGCAGTGGAAAAACCCCTTCGTGAAGACAGGAAAGCATATAAAAGAGGAAGAACTTGCAGAATATGAAAATCTCAGGATAAGGATCATGGAGCATCTTGAGCCCTTTGCCGAGAGCATAAAAAGGAGGTCCTCAGCAGAAGAGCTGACAAAGGCCCTGTATCATCTGATCACTTCCTACGGTATTCAGGAGAAGCTCCTGGCACTTGAGGAGGGATTCACAGCAAGGGGTGAGATGGATAAGGCTAAAGAATACAGCCAGATCTATGGCATCACAATGGAGCTGCTGGATAAAATGGTGGAACTGCTGGGCAGTGAGGAGATGAACATCCGCGAATATACACAGATACTGGAAGCAGGATTTGAGGAGGCAAAGATCGGAATCATTCCTCCCACAGCGGACCGTGTCATGGTAGGAGATATTGAGAGAACAAGGCTGACGGACATTAAAGCGCTGATATTTCTGGGGCTGAATGATGGATGGGTGCCAAAGGCAGGGGGGAGGAGCGGTATCCTCTCTGATGTGGACAGGGAGAGTCTGGCTGAGTGTAAAGTAGAGCTGGCCCCCACTGCAAGAGAAGACGGATATATCCAGCGTTTCTACCTGTATTTAAATCTGACAAAGCCGTCCAGGCGTCTCTATCTGTCCTACGGAAAGAGTAAGATGGATGGGCAGGCCATGCGCCCCTCCTACCTGATATCAATGGTCAGAAGGATGTTTCCGTCACTTGTGGTGCATGACGAGGACGAATATGACGGATTTATAGGCAGACTGGAATCACCTGAAAATGGCATGCAGTATTTGGCGGACGGTCTGAAGCATCTGGAACAGTTCAAGCGGGAACCTGCTTTTGAAGAACTGTACAGCTGGTATTTCAGCAGGGAGGATTACAGGGCTGAGGTGGAGAAGCTGGTGGAGGCCGCATTTTATACAAGATCTGAGGAAGGACTTGGGAAAGCTGTGGCAAGGGCGCTCTACGGGAGTGTTCTGGAGAACAGCGTCACCAGACTGGAGCAGTTTGCGGCATGCGCATATTCCCATTTCCTGAAGTATGGGCTGGGACTTTCGGAGCGGGAGGAATATTCATTTGAGCCTGTGGATATGGGAAATGTGTTCCATAAAATCATAGAGGTCTTTTCTAGAAAACTGGAGAGAAGTGAGTACACCTGGTTTGATATGCCGGATGATTTCCGTGACAGCCTTCTGGAAGAATGTGCAGATGAGGTCACTGAGGAATACGGCAGCAAGGTTCTGCACAGCAGCGCCAGAAATGAATACATGATCGGGCGGATGAAGCGCATTATGAGGCGGACCATCTGGGCACTTCAGGAACAGATCAGGGCGGGACGTTTTATACCTGCCAATTACGAGGTGTCGTTTGCAGTGGTGGATGACCTGGAGGCTGTCAATATAGCTCTGACAGATGATGAAAAGATGCGCCTGCGCGGCAGGATAGACAGAGTCGACACATGTGTGGAGGAAGACCGTATCTATGTAAAGGTAATAGATTATAAATCAGGAAATACAGATTTTGATATGGTGGCGCTCTACTATGGACTGCAGCTTCAGCTGGTCGTGTATCTGAATGCGGCTGTGGAACTGGAAGAACGCGTGCATCCCGGTAAGGAGATCATCCCGGCGGGCATTTTCTATTACAGGATGAATGACCCTATGCTGGACCGGGAGGGAGGGGAGACTCCTGAGATAATTAATGAGAAGATACTTAAGAAACTAAGGCTTTCCGGTCTGGTGAACCAGGACCCGGAGGTGGTGGAGAGTATGGATCAGGGAATGGGCAAAGATTCAAAAGTGATCCCTGTATCTTATAATAAGGATGGAAGCCTGTCCAGATATTCCAGCGCTGCGGATGCCGGACAGTTCAAAAAGCTGTCAGGATTTGTCAATGAAAAGATGCGGGATCTGGGCAGAAGGATACTGGAGGGAGAAATCGAGGCGGCCCCCTATGAGCGGCGTGACAAGACAGGCTGTGATTACTGCCCTTATCAGGAGGTATGCGGATTTGACAAGAAGATCCCGGGTACAAGAGTGCGCAGGCTGAAGGAATATAAGCCGGAAGAGATATGGAAGAGAATCGGGGAGGAAGTCTGAAATGGGGATGACATGGACAGAAGAGCAGAAAAAAGTTATAGAGCTTAGGAACAGGAATATCCTTGTCTCAGCAGCAGCCGGTTCAGGAAAGACAGCAGTCCTGGTGGAGCGTATCCTGTCCATGGTGACGGATGAACGCCGTCCCGTGGACATTGATAAGCTGCTGATCGTCACCTTTACAAAGGCGGCGGCGGGTGAGATGAAGGAGAGGATACGTGACGCACTGGACAAGCGCCTGGAAGAGGACCCTGAGGATGAGTATCTGCAGAGACAGCTTACCTTGCTGAATAACGCCCAGATCACCACGATTGACAGCTTCTGCCAGTATGTGCTGAAGAGCTATTTCCATGTGATAGACGTGGACCCGGGCTACAGAGTCGGTGAGGAGGGGGAATTAAAGCTTCTGAAAAAAGATGTGGCCCAGGAGCTGCTTGAGGAGGCTTACAGCAGCCAGGACGGGGAGTTTGCCCATTGCGTGGAATGCTATGCCACGGGCAAGAACGACAGAGAGCTGGAAGACCTGATACTGAAGCTCCATGAGTTTTCCATGAGCTATCCCTGGCCCCTTAAATGGTACGGGGAATGTGAAAAGGCATATGAGATCCGCAGTCTGGAGGAGCTTGACAGGGCAGAGTGGATGAAGCTGCTGGTGAAGAATGTGAACAGCCTTCTGGAGGATGCCAGGGAACAGACTGAGGAAGCTCTCAGGCTGTGCCTGCAGGAAGATGGGCCATACATGTATGAGGAGGCGCTGCTGTCTGATAAGAAGATGATAGAAGGGCTGCTGGAGTGCAGGTCGTATCTGGAATATGCGTCGGCATTTAAAAATGCAGGAAAATTCGCGCGCCTTTCTGCCAAGAGGGATGTGAATGTCTCAGATGAGGCAAAAGAGCAGGTGAAAAATATGCGTGAGCAGGTCAAGAAGACGGTTTCGGCCATAATGGAACAGTATTTTTATGATTCTCCTGACCAGCTGCTCACAGATATGCAGTCATCTGCCCCGGCGGTACGGGAGCTTCTGCGTCTTGCGGGAGAGTTTTCAAAACGGTATGCAGAGAAAAAGCGTGATAAGAATCTGGTAGACTTCGGGGATATGGAACATTTTGCCCTGCAGATACTGGTAGAAGAGAAAGACGGGGAGATCGTACAGAGAGACGCGGCCAGAGAACTGGCTGAACGCTATGAGGAGATCCTCATAGATGAATACCAGGACAGCAATCTTGTCCAGGAGCTGATACTGACAAGTGTGTCTAAAAAGTATCAGGGGAAAAATAATATTTTCATGGTAGGGGACGTGAAGCAGAGTATCTACCGGTTCAGGCTGGCAAGGCCGGAGCTGTTTATGGAGAAGTATGATACTTATACACTGGAGGACGGGCCATTTCAGAGGATAGACCTGCATAAAAATTTCAGAAGCCGCAGCCAGGTGCTGGACGGGATCAATTATGTATTTTACCAGATCATGGATAAGGCTCTGGGCAATGTGGATTATAATGATGATGCAGCGCTCTACGCGGGCGCATCTTTCCCGGATGCAGAGGAGAGCGGCAGGATCGAGCTGCTTCTGCTGGATCTTACACAGGAGCAGGAGGTCGTGGAGGAATCAGGCGAGACGGCCAGAGAGATGGAAGCCAGGATGATAGGCAGACGCATCCTTGAGATAGTCGGAAAAGAAGAGGTACTGGATAAGAAGACAGGAAAATACCGCAAAGCGTGCTTCAGGGATATAGTTATTCTGCTGAGGACCATATCCGGCTGGGGAGATTCTTTTGCGCAGATACTGATGAGCATGGGAATCCCCGCTTATACAGGCTCCAGGACAGGCTACTTTTCAGCCGTTGAGGTGCAGACAGTACTTGCTATGCTGAAGATCATTGACAATCCGCGCCAGGACATACCCATGGCGGCCGTACTGTCCTCACCTGTGGGGAATATGAGCGCCAGGGAACTGGCTGTGATAAAGAGTGAGTTTAGGGAGCTTTCCTTTTATGAGGCGTGTATGTCATACAGCAAAAAGCAGGATGAGACGGGAAGTAAGCTGGCAGCTTTTTTAGAAATGCTGGAGAGCTTCAGGGAAGAAGTACCGTATACACCTATGCATGAGCTTTTGTGGGATGTGCTGGAGAAGACAGGGTACGGGAGATTTGTCTCTGCCATGCCGGGCGGGGACCAGAGAAGCGCTAATCTGAATATGCTGGTGGAGAAAGCGATGGCATTTGAATCTACCAGCTACAGGGGACTGTTTAATTTTATACGCTACATAGAGAACCTGAAGAAGTATGATGTGGATTATGGAGAGGCCAGCAGTGAAGGAGAGGCAGATGACACTGTCCGGATCGTGAGTATCCATAAGAGCAAAGGCCTGGAGTATCCCGTGGTGTTTGCGGCAGGTATGGGAAAGAAATTCAACCAGCAGGATACAAGGAGCAAACTCGTGCTGCACCCTGATCTGGGGGCGGGCTGTGATTATACAGATCCGGACCACAGGCTTCGTGTTCCCACCCTGCTGAAAAAAGTGATACAGCGGCAGACTGCCAATGAGAATCTGGGGGAGGAGCTGAGAGTATTATATGTGGCTCTGACAAGGGCTAAAGAGAAGCTCATCCTGACCGGGGCGGCGGAAAAACTGGAAGACAGGCTGAAGAAATGGAGCCAGCAGGGTTTAAGAAGAGAAGAGAGGCTGTCATTTTCCGCGCTGGCAGGGGCATCAAGTTATCTGGACTGGGTCATGCCCGCCTTTTTAAGACACGGAAGGTCTGTGAGACTTCTGGAGCAGTATGGGATCATGGCGCACAGGGATATCAGCAGTGAAAAACCGCTGGATCTGCAGGTCAGGGCGGTACTGCCGGGGGAACTTGTGATGGCGGAAGCCAGGCAGCAGTTGGAGAGCGTCTTCTCAAAGGAGGAGCTGCTTGACTGGAATGTCCGGGAGGTGTATGACGCAGAAGCACGGGACAGGATAGCAGGCAGGCTGGAGGCAGTATATCCATATGAGAAGAATGCGGGAATCCACACAAAGATCACAGTCTCTGAACTGAAAAAGCAGAGCCAGGCAGCGGATGCGGCAGATGAGATATCCTCAGTGCGGCATTATGAGGAACCACAGGCAGCGCCGCTCATACCAAAGTTTATGCAGGCACAGGAGGAGGTCAGCGGCGCTGCCAGAGGAACTGTCTATCACAAGATCCTGGAAAATCTGGACTTTGAGATAGAGGGCGCAGAGGAACAGATACAGGAAATGATACGCAGCGGCAGGCTGACGGCTGATGAGGCGGGGGCTGTGGACGCCCGGAGGCTGGACAGGTTTATGGGTTGTTCCCTGGGCAAAAGGATGGCATCGGCTTCCAGAGAAGGGAAACTTTTCAGAGAACAGCAGTTTATCCTGGGAATAGATGCACACCAGGCAAATCCTGAATGGGACAGCGAAGAGCAGATTCTGGTACAGGGAATCATAGATGCCTTTTTCTATGAGGAAGAAAAAATCGTGCTTGTGGATTATAAGACAGATTATGTGCCGTATGGGGGGGAGCAGAACCTCTGTGAAAAGTACAAAGTCCAGCTGGATTATTATGCGGCGGCGCTGGAGCGGATGACAGGGAAGAAGGTAAAGGAGAAGATATTGTACTCTTTCTGGCTTCAGAAAGAGTTAAGGAATAACTGATTGATTTATGCAAAAAAGAAAGGTATACTATTGTGGATTAATTGAAGATTAGGATGAGGAGTATGATTGAATTTATAAAGAAACTGTATCAGACAAGGGCGTTCAGATATATCTTTTTCGGAGGATGCACGACTCTTGTAAACCTGGGGGCATACGCGAGCCTGCGTTATGTCGCGGGAATTGACATTACGATTGCAAATTTCATGGCTATCGGACTGTCCATCATTTTTGCCTATGTGGTGAACAAGCTTTTTGTATTTGAGAGCAGGACACATGGTTTTAAGGAACTGGCGAAGGAATGTGCGCAGTTTATCGGTATGAGGCTCAGCACCATGTTCATCGAAGTATTCGGTGTCATATTGCTCAGCTGTGTATGGGGCATTCATGACATGGTGGCCAAGCTGGTGATCCAGGTGGTTGTTCTCGTGCTCAACTATATTTTCAGCAAAATGTACATATTCAAAGAAAAAGATCTGGTGACGGAGATATCGGCCCAGGAGAGCAGAAGAAGGCGTGTGACAAAGCGCTGCTGTATTTGGGGATTTTCCATACCTGCAGTCGTTATGGTTATCGCATTCATGGTCAACAGGGTGTTCCCGCTGGGGGATCATGGAGTCCTGATCATAGACTCCCTGCACCAGTACCTGCCGTTTTTTACAGACTTCCACGACAAGCTGGCCAACAGTGAGTCGTTGCTGTATTCTTTTGGAGGCGGCCTTGGATATAATTTCTGGGCGACATATGCCTATTACCTGGCAAGTCCCTTCAATTTCCTGATTACGCTTTTCCCTAAGGAAAATATGATGGATGTGATGGCTCTTTTTATCGTGCTGAAGATCGGAGCCTGCGGCGGTATTTTCTCCTGGTATCTGTCTGTGAGGAACAGAGGGAAAAATTATCTGCCGGTAATGTTCGGTACTATGTTTGCACTGTCAAGCTTCATGATCGGATATTATTTTAATCTGATGTGGCTGGACAGTATTGCAATGGTTCCCCTCATTATGATGGGAATAGAGCGCATTGTGAAAGGAAAGAGCGGGAGACTGTTTTGCCTTGCCCTTTTCTACGGGCTGTTCTGCAATTATTATATTGGGTTCATGCTGTGCCTGTTCTCCTGCCTCTACTTCCTTGTACAGTGGGTAAGCGCAAAAGAAGCGGGAGTGAAAAGGATATTCAGATCCTGTCTGACCTTCGGCTGGTACGCTCTTCTTGCAGGAGGCATGGCTGCGATCGTGCTGCTGCCTGCTTATCTGGGACTTGGGACTACAGAATCCGTGGTGGGGAATAATTTTCCGTCCACAATAAAGTTTTATGCAGGCGGCCTCTCTCAGATGACAGGACAGTTTGCGTTTGTGGAGCCTATCAATATCGCGGATACACAGGAGGGGCTGAATGCTTTCTGCGGAACGCTGACGCTGATCTTCATGGTTCTCTATCTGCTGGATAATAAGAGGACTAAGCGTGAGAGGATAGCAAAGGGCCTGCTCTGTGCATTTTTATATCTGAGCTTTGATTTAAATGTGCTCAACTTTATCTGGCATGGTTTCCATACCCAGAACGGGCTGCCCAACAGGTTTGCTTTCCTGTATATCATCATGCTGCTTTCGATCGGGTTTGACACTCTCTCAGATGTCAGGGAGCTGCATCCGGTGAAAATCGTGTTTTCCTGCCTGGTCCCATTAGGCTTTACGGCATTCTGCGGCCTGACTGGTTACGGGGAACAGAAGACATATGCCTACATCATTACAGGCATACTGATAGTGGTCTACATGGTCCTTCTGCTTGTATACAGACTGGTGAGGAATAAGAAAAAATTATTCCGCAATGTCATACTGGGCGTGACTGTGGCAGAGATGGCTGCTTATGGGATCTACGGTGTCTGCTGCAATGGAACTGTGGGCAGAAGCACCTACCTGAATGAGCAGAAGGCATATGAAAAGCTCATGGCCAGGAAAGGTGATGATACCTTCTTCAGGAGTGAGATTGACAGCACAAGGATGCGCAATGAGAATATGTTCCTTGGGGCAAATGGGGTGGTTCTGTTTTCCTCTACGATGCCGGAAGCCACTACAAACTTCTGCGATGCCCTGGGCATTGAGGCAAGGACGAATAAAAACGGATATAACGGCTTTACTAAGCTGATGAATGATGTCTTTGGAGTGAAATACGTGGTGTCTAAGACAAACGGACAGACACTCTACCAGATGCCTCAGATCGATTTTGAAGATCCGCTGGCCCTGTATGAAAATACAAATGCTTTATCTATAGGCTTTATGGTCAACTCCAATATCAGGAATTGGGATATAGATCAGGAGGAGCCCCTGAATGTACAGAACCAGTTTGTTTTTCTGGCTACAGGGAACGGCCCTATCTACACAGAGATAAGTACTATCAAGATGGAGGACGGCAAAAGCTATAATGTGACTCTTCCGGCGGGAAAACAGGTCTATATTGATCTGGGCACCAAGATAGAGAAGCTGCAGGTAGTCACTCCGGAATATGATAAAAAATATGAGACATATAATGATCATCTCTATGATCTGGGATGTTATGACACTGAGGAGATGGCAACCATCACCTGTACGCTGAAGGAAAGCCAGAAGGGGCCTGTAGAAGCAAGGCTCTATTACTGTGACAATGACGCCTATGAAAATGTGCGCAGCGCTCTTGCAGAGAGCCAGCTGGAGGATACGCAGATATCTGACGGCAGCGTAAAAGGCACTGTGGATGTGAAGAAGGCGGGGACGCTTATGCTTACGATCCCATATGACACAGGCTGGAAGATACTTGTTGACGGACATAGAACGGAGGCTTACCGTGTAGGTGAAGCTCTCATGGGTGTAGATCTGGATGCCGGAGTCCACACGATTTCTATGGAATATACAGCTCCAGGGCTGTGGGAGGGAAGTATCCTCACGTTCCTGTGCGTAGCTCTTTATATGGCCAGTGGAATACTGGAAAGAAAGCTTGCCCGTAGAAACAGCTTGCACGCAGAAACGGCTGATTAGAAAAGAGATGAACCTGCTGCCCCGACGGCAGTGCCGGCTGACTGCCGGACTGTCCGGGCATGGGAATATAAGGGGGTGCTGCCGGGAAGGCAGCATCCCCTCGGCTGTAAAAGGCAGAATCAGGGTTACTGGTCGGAGTGAACAGTAACGAATCAGGCAGGACCTGTCTGGAAAGGAAAGAACAATGCAGATTAAGTTTTCAGAGAAAACACAAATGTTTCAGGCCGGCATTTTTGCGGTATTGAATGAAAGGAAAGAGGAACTCCTGAATAAAGGAATGAAAATATACAATCTTTCTGTGGGGACGCCTGATTTTAAACCTGCGCCCCATGTGATGGAGGCCCTTACAAAGGCGTCCTCAGACCCTGAAAATTATAAATACGCCCTGAAAGATAAAAGGGAGCTTCTGGATGCAGTATCAGATTTTTATATGGAGCGCTTTGGCGTGAGCCTGGACAGAGAAGAAATCATGTCTGTCAACGGCTCCCAGGAGGGAATGGCCCATTTTGCCTGGGCGCTGTGTGATCCGGGAGATATTGTCCTTGTACCGGATCCGGGATATCCCATATTTTCTGCCGGTCCTCTGCTGTGCGGGGCCAAAACGGTGCCGTATCCCCTTTACAGGGAGAATGGTTATCTGCCCAGGCTGTCAGAAATACCTGAGGAGACGGCCAGGGCTGCTAAGTTTATGATAGTCTCCTATCCGCTGAATCCTGTGTGTGTGACAGCGCCGGACAGCTTCTATAAAGAGCTGATATCATTTGCCAGGGAATATGAGATTGTGATCCTGCATGATAACGCATATTCTGATATTGTGTACGGCGGCAGAACCGGCGGCTCTTTTTTGGCACATGAAGGGGCCAAGGAGGTGGGGGTAGAATTCTACTCACTCTCTAAATCGTATAATCTGACAGGCGCCAGGATCTCTTTCGTGGTGGGCAATAAGGAGATCGTCAGGACATTCAGGGATCTGCGCACCCAGTTTGACTACGGGGTCTTTCTGCCAGTGCAGTATGCCGCCATTGCAGCCCTCAGAGGGCCGAAGGATGCTGTCAGGATGCAGCGGGAGGAGTATGAGAAAAGGAACCATGCACTCTGCCGGGGCCTGAGGGATATTGGCTGGGAAGTTCCGGACAGCCAGGGTACAATGTTTGTGTGGGCGCCGCTGCCGGAAGGTTATGAGAATTCCGAAAAATTTACTCTGGAACTGATGGAGCGTTCAGGAGTCATCTGCGTGCCGGGAAGCAGCTTTGGAAGCCTGGGCGAGGGATATGTCAGGTTTGCGCTTGTGCTGCCTGCTGAGGAGATGGAAAAGGCCGTACAGGCTGTCAGAGAGAGCGGTATACTGGATAAGGGGAGCAGATGATCATGAGTGAACAAAAGAACGGAACAAAAGGCAGAGTGAAAAGCAAAGATGCAGGCAGGAGCGCGGGCCTTGACATTGTCAGAAGCGCGGCAGTTTTTTTTGTTGTATCTGTGCATTTTTTCTATAATAATGGGTATTACAGCCAGGAGCTGGAAGGCGTAAACATGTTTCTGATGACAGCCATGAGGTGGCTGTTCTACTCATGTGTGCCTCTGTTTTTAATATTGTCGGGTTTCCTGATGAACAGGAAAAAACCGGATAAGGCATATTATATGAAGATATTCAGAATCCTGGGAGAATATCTGATGGCTTGCATCCTGTGTAATCTGTTTAAAACAGTCTGCCAGGACAAGGAACTGGATTTTGCGGGATGGATCTATTCTATCCTGGATTTCTCGGCAGCGCCGTATTCCTGGTATGTCTCTATGTATACAGGGCTTTTCCTGCTGATACCGTTTCTGAATAAGGCTTACGGAGGGCCGGAAGTACCTAAAAAGCATAAGCAGATACTTTTACTTTCTATGCTGTTCATCACAGCGCTTCCGGGGATCATTAATTATGAGCATTCATATCTTCCTGCATGGTGGCCGAGACTCTATCCATTTACATATTACTTTATCGGCTGCTATCTGGCTGAATTCAGGTTAAAGCCGGCCAAGTGGAAGTGTGCCCTGGGAATTGCGGCCCTCTCTTTTGGACAGGCAGCTGTCAGCTTTATGACAGTAACTGATAAGAATAAATTCAACTGGAATTTTCCCTCGGGATATGGAGCGCTTCCCACAGTGGGGATAGCTGTCCTGGTATTTTTGATGCTCTATCGGATAGAGATACATAACTGGCTGGTAAAGAAGATATTTTTTGTTGTCAGCGCCTGCTCACTGAGCATATATCTGCTGTCATGGATAGCTGACCAGATCATCTATAAGCAGTTCAACCAGAAGGTGGCGTTTATACCTGATAAGCTGGGCTGGTATTTTGTGATTGTGCCTCTTGTATTTGCAAGTACGCTGATACCAGCATACTTATGCCATAAATTAGTGAATATTCCCGGCATTGCTTTAAAGCAGAGCCATAAACAGCAACGGTGAACAGGCAATATGTAACAGTTCAGCCGTCTGCCATTCAGCAGCCGTCTGAACTGTTACGGCAGTATTGCCACTGGCAAAAAAGATGCTTGAATAAAAAAGACTTCTATTGTATTATTAATAAGGCATATCTTTAAGAAAAAGAAGGGCTGTGTTTTTAGCAGTCTTTAAAATAATTTAGATTGGGGAAAGTCAGTGAATCAGGATTTATGGAATCAGTTCTGCAGTATAGTAGGAAGTGACAACGCATATATCGATGAACCGATGAAAAAACATACAACGTTCAGGATCGGCGGACCTGCTGATTATTATATCATACCACACAGCAGAGAGGAGCTTATGCAGGTGATCAGTGCCTGCAGGGCAGGCGGTGAGGAATACTACATCCTTGGAAATGGAAGTAATCTTCTGGTTGGAGATAAAGGATACCGGGGAACGGTCATCCAGCTGCTGAAGAATTTCAGCGATATCACATTGGAGGAAAATATGATCAGGGCCAGATCGGGAGCCCTTTTGTCCAGGATAGCAGCGAAAGCTTTGGAATACGGGCTTACAGGTTTTGAATTTGCGGCGGGCATCCCGGGTACTCTGGGAGGGGCAGTCGTGATGAATGCAGGAGCCTATGGCGGTGAGATGAAAGATGTCCTGGAGGAAGTCACAGTCCTGAGCCAGGAGGGAGAAGTTATTGTTCTCGGCAGGGATGAGCTGGACTTAGGATACAGGACCAGCGCTGTGGCAAAGAAAAATTATATTGCACTGGAGGCTGTGATAGCCCTGGCGCCCGGAGATAAATTGAAGATCCGTCAGAGGATGGATGAACTGAAGGAAAAAAGAGTTTCAAAACAGCCCCTGGAATTTGCCAGTGCGGGCAGTACTTTTAAGAGGCCCGAAGGAAATTTTGCCGGAAAGCTTATTATGGAAGCTGGACTTGCCGGATTTTCAGTGGGAGATGCGCAGGTGTCTGAAAAGCACTGCGGTTTTGTGATAAACAGAGGAGATGCTGCGGCTTCAGATGTCAGAGAGCTTATGGCGGAGGTGGTCCGCAGAGTCAGGGAGCACTCGGGGATTACGCTTGAGCCGGAAGTGAAGATGTTGGGAGAATTCAAATGAGATTTGTCATTGTGACAGGTATGTCAGGAGCAGGGAAAAGTACAACGCTGAAGATGCTGGAAGATATGGGCTATTTTTGCGTAGACAATCTTCCGATTCCTCTTCTGGAGAAATTTGCCCATCTGGCATGCACTCCGGGGAACGAGATTGAAAAAGCTGCCATGGGTGTAGATATCAGAAGCGGCGTTGCTTTAAGCGAGATGGAAAAAATCCTGGAGAAGATGACTTTGACAGGGATCAAGCATGAGATCCTGTTTCTGGATGCCTCAGATGAGGTGCTGGTTAAGAGGTACAAGGAGACAAGGAGGAGCCACCCGCTGGCCAAGGCGGGCAGGGTGGACCAGGGAATCGCCCAGGAAAGGAAGAAGCTTGCCTTTCTGAAAAAGCATGCAGATTATATTATTGATACAAGCCAGCTGCTCACAAGAGAACTGAATGTGGAGCTGGATAAGATATTTGTAAAAAATGAAGAGTTTAAGAATCTTGTGATTACTGTCCTTTCTTTCGGATTTAAGTATGGGATTCCAAGTGATTCTGATTTAGTATTTGATGTGAGATTCCTGCCCAACCCGTTTTATATCGATGCTCTGCGCAGTAAAACGGGAAATGACAGGGAAGTTCAGGACTATGTGATGGGTTTTGACCTTACAAAGACATTCTTAAGTAAGCTGACTGATATGGTAGAGTTTTTGATACCCAACTATGTGCTGGAGGGAAAGAACCAGCTGGTGATTAGTATAGGCTGTACAGGCGGTAAGCACCGTTCAGTGACTCTGGCGAACAAGCTCTATGAATGTCTGAATGGACAGAAGGAATACGGGGTCAAGATTGAGCACAGAGATATAAGCAGATGAGAGGTGGCATATGTCCTTTTCAAGCGAGGTAAAAGAAGAACTGTCCAGGCAGCTGTCCACAGCAAGGCACTGCCAGATAGCCGAGATAGCAGCTATCATAAGCATGTGCGGAGGGATCACTATTTCTGCGAAAGACAGATACTGCCTGAAAATCCAGACAGAAAATGTGGCAGTTTCAAGAAAGTACTTTACATTATTGAAAAAAACATTTAATATATGTACTGAGGTCTCGATTAAGCAGCATGTCAGCCAGAAGAAAAGCCGTACATACATGGTCCTTATTAAAAGCCATGAGGATACTATGCGTGTACTGCAGGCAGCGAAGCTGATAGGGAAAGATATGGAGATCGGTGAGGACTTTTCTGCCGTAAGTAACGTGGTAGTGCAGAATGCCTGCTGCAGAAGGGCATTTATAAGAGGAGCGTTTCTGGCAGCCGGATCAATCAGCGCACCTGAAAAGTTCTATCATTTTGAGATCGTCTGTATGTCAGTATATAAAGCAGAACAGCTGCAGGCAATCATTAATACCTTTGATATTGATGCAAAGATAGTGCAGAGAAAGAAGTACTATGTTGTATATATCAAAGAGGGAGCCCAGATCGTGGAAATCCTGAATGTGATGGAAGCACATGTGGCTCTGATGAATCTGGAGAATGTCCGTATCCTGAAGGAAATGCGCAACAGCGTGAACCGCCAGGTGAACTGTGAGACGGCCAATATCAATAAGACGGTAAATGCGGCGGTTAAGCAGATCGAGGATATTCAATATATACAGTCTACGATTGGGTTTGATTCTTTGTCCGAAGGCCTTGAGGATGTTGCAAGGCTGCGGCTGGAGCAGCCCGAAGCCACCTTAAAAGAGCTAGGTATGATGCTGACACCACAGGTAGGAAAATCAGGTGTGAATCATAGATTGAGAAAGTTAAGCAACTTAGCAGATGAGCTTAGAGGAAAGTAAGGAGGAGCATTATTTATGAAAAAGAAACCAATTACCATTCAGATTGCAAGCGGTCTTGAGGCGAGGCCTGTAGCTTTACTTGTACAGGTGGCAAGCCAGTTTGAGAGTGACATTTATGTAGAATCTGGAGAAAAAAAGGTTAATGCCAAGAGTATTATGGGAATGATGACCCTGGGTCTCATAGAGGGTGAGAATATCACTGTCACTGCGAACGGCGGCGATGAAGAGTATGCGCTGGAGAAGATTGAAGAATTTTTAAGCGGCAGATAGGATGCCTTCTGGGAATCCCGGAAGCTGAAAATTTAAATAGAAAACACGGGGAGCCGGGAGAGCCTGGCTGAGAGTAAACTACCAGAATGTTTAGACCCATGACCTGATTTGGATAATGCCAACGTAGGGAGAATAGAGTGTTGATACATTATATTGTGTTTCATTCATTAAAAAGGACTTCTTCCAAGGCAGGAGGTCCTTTTTAATGTTTATAAATAAAATAATTTCAAAAAAAAGGAGAATGAATATGAACGCAAGTGTAGCGATCCAGACATTGCCAAAGGCAGAAAATGATGAGGAATTGATCCGTATAGTTGATGAGGTGATCGATTATATTAAAAGCACAGGCCTGAATTATTATGTGGGACCTTTTGAGACAGCTATTGAGGGGGACTATGACGAGCTCATGGATATTGTAAAGGAATGCCAGCATATAGCAATAAGGGCCGGAGCTCCCTCTGTGTCAGCTTATATCAAGGTTACCTATAAGCCGGAAGGAGATGTTCTGACAATTGAGAAAAAAGTCACAAAACATCATCAGCAGCAGGGCGAATAAGAAGAATGGATTCGCTTCCAGGCTGCTTCCGTTTTCAGCCATAGCTGCAGTGCTTGTTATCTGGCAGACGGTCAGTATGACAGGCCTGGTGCCGGAATTTATGCTTCCGTCCCCGGTGGGAGTAGCCAGGGCGTTTATCGGTGATTTTCCGCTGCTCATGTCTCATCTGTGGACATCCCTGGCAGAAGCATTTCTGGGACTGGGGTTAGGTATTCTTGTCGGGTTTCTGGCAGCATTGCTCATGGACAGCTTTGAGGGCTGCTACAGGGCATTCTATCCTGTCATTGTCATCACACAGACGATTCCAACGATTGCCATAGCCCCGCTTCTTGTACTGTGGATGGGATATGATATAGCTCCGAAGGTCACCCTGATAGTGATCGTCACGTTTTTCCCGATCGCGGTGGGGCTCCTGGAAGGATTCCGCTCAGCGGATGAGGATGCCCTGCGTCTGCTGAAGGCTATGGGAGCAGGCAGGTGGCAGATTTTCAGATATGTAAAATTTCCCCAGGCTTTGAACAGCTTCTTTAGCAGCCTGCGTATTTCTGTATCTTACTCTGTAGTAGGCGCAGTGATCGCAGAGTGGCTGGGAGGCTATAAAGGGCTTGGGGTTTATATGACAAGAGTAAGGAGCGCTTATGCGTTTGACAAAATGTTTGCGGTGATCTTTTTGATATCCGCTATCAGTCTCCTGCTTATGGGCTGTGTTACATTGCTGAGAAAGAAATGTATGCCCTGGGAGAAAAAATAAATTGACCAAGATTAAAGAGGAGGAAACACATGAAAAAGAAAAAAATATTACTGACAGCGGCCCTGGCGGCTGCAGCAGTCCTGACAGGCAGCACGGGATTTAAAACAGAAGCTGCATCAAAAATAACATTTGTTCTGGACTGGACTCCAAATACGAACCATACGGGATTATACATCGCCCAGGAAAAGGGGTATTTTGAAGAAGCAGGCCTGGAGGTGGAGATCGTGCAGCCGCCGGAAGACGGGGCTACGCTTATGGTGGCTTCAGGACAGGCCCAGTTCGGGGTAGATTTCCAGGACAGCATGGCTCCGGCTCTCTCAGGGGACAGCGCGCTGCCGGTGACTGCAGTGGCGGCCGTGATACAGCATAATACATCGGGCATCATTTCCAGAAAAGGGGAAGGGATGGACAGGCCTAAAGGAATGGAGGAGCATACTTATGCCACCTGGGATCTTCCGGTAGAACAGGCAATGATAAAGAATGTGGTAGAAGGCGACGGCGGGGATTTCAGCAAAGTGGATATGATCCCAAGTACAGTCACAGATGAGGTGAGCGCCCTTAAATCCAGGCAGGTGGATTCCATCTGGGTCTATTATGCATGGGGAGGCATTGCCACAGAGGTAAATGACCTGGAGACTGACTATTTTGCTTTCTCAGATCTGAATCCGGTGTTTGACTACTATACTCCTGTAATTATTGCAAATAACGATTTTCTGAGTGAAGATCCGGAAACTGCCAAAGCATTCATGAGCGCATTGTCAAAGGGATATGAGGATGCCATAGCAGACCCCCAGGGTGCAGCGGAAATCCTCTGCAAAGCAGCTCCTGAGCTGGATAAAGCCATGGTGGAGGCAAGCCAGGAATATCTGGCAGACAAGTACCAGGCAGAAGCCGAAAAGTGGGGATATATTGATGCCGGGAGATGGAATGCTTTCTATAACTGGTTAAATGAAAATGAGCTTGTAACTGCTCCCATCCAGGAGAACACAGGCTTCTCTAATGATTATCTGCCGGAATGAGAAGAGTCTGACGGCATAGAGACAAGGATGCAGAAAGTATGGAAAAATTAAGAGTAACCCATGTGGCCAAGGCCTTTGAGGACAAGCAGGTTTTAAAGGATGTGAATATCACATTAAGAGAAAAGGAAATAGTAAGCCTTTTGGGCGTCAGCGGCGTTGGGAAGACAACACTGTTCCATATTATAGCGGGCCTTACCATGCCGGATGAAGGCCAGGTAGTCATGGAAGGGGAGGAGATCACAGGAAAGCCGGGCTATGTCAGCTATATGCTGCAAAAAGACCTGCTGCTGCCTTACAGGACAATAGTTGATAATGTGGCCCTCCCTCTTCTGGTAAAAGGCGTGAAAAAAAAGGAAGCCAGAGAGAAGGCCGGTGCGTATTTTGAAGAATTCGGGCTGGAAGGAACACAGAAAAAATATCCGGCCCAGCTCTCAGGAGGCATGCGCCAGAGAGCTGCGCTGCTGCGCACTTACCTTTTTTCAAAAGGGGTCGCTCTCCTGGATGAACCATTTTCCGCACTTGATACAATAACAAAAGGCTCCATGCACAGATGGTATCTGGATATCATGGAACAGATACAGCTCTCCACAATATTTATAACCCATGACATAGATGAAGCCATCCTTCTCTCAGACAGAGTTTTCCTGATGGGCGGACAGCCTGGGACTATCACAAAGGAAATCATCATAAATGAACCAAAGCCCAGACGGGAAGATTTTAATCTGACAGAAGAATTTTTGGAATATAAGCGGGAGATCATCAGGGAGCTGAAAGGTTAAAACAGTGGATAGGAGAGGAAGCAATTATGTTTGAGTATGCTGAAGAAACGGGCAGGTGGTTTCCTGACCTGGGAAATGGCATGTATAAAAATCCGGTTATTTTCGCGGATTATTCAGATCCGGACGTTGTCCGTTATAAGGGAGTCTATTATTTGATCGCATCAAGCTTTAATCTGACTCCTGTGATTCCTGTGCTCAGGTCGTTTGATTTGATCAATTGGAGGATATGCAGCTACATATCAGAAAATCTTCCTCTGGATGGATATGATGTGCCGCAGCACAGCAGGGGAATCTGGGCCCCGAGTCTGCTGGAGCATGACGGACGTCTTTATATGTATGTGTTTACGCCGGATGAAGGGCTGTTTGTCAGTACTTCTGAGGCGCCTGAGAGTACATGGAGCCCTTTAAAGAAAATCTGCAGTTCCAGAGGTTGGATTGACTGTACCGTATTCTGGGATGACGATGGTGCCTGTTATCTTGTACACGGATATGCCGCCAGCAGGGCCGGGTTTAACAGTGTGCTGACTCTCCGGAGAATGAGTGAGGACGGAATGTCACTGAAGGATGAGGAGAAGACGGACATTTTTGATGCCAGAGGGCGCCATGATACGTTGGAAGGCCCTAAGCTGTTTAAAAGGAACGGATGGTATTATATCATCGCTCCGGCAGGCGGGATTGAACATGGCTATCAGGTTATGCTGCGGTCAAAATGTATAGAAGGGCCATATGAGGACAGGATCATCCTGCATGAGCTGGAGGGCGGCACTATTAATGGACCGAGACAGGGAAATATAGTGGCTGATGACTCGGGGAGGGAATGGTTCCTGCACTTCCGTGATATGGGATCGTATGGCCGGGTCATCTGTCTGGAGCCTGTGAAATGGCTGGAAGATGGCTGGGCTGTGTTTGGAGAGGATGTAAATGGAGATGGTATCGGCGAGCCGGTGCAGACATTTACAAAACCATATGTCAGTGGAAATTACCCTGCGGAGATACCCCAGACAGATGATGATTTTACAGGAGAAGGGCCGGGGCTTATCTGGCAGTGGAATGCAAACCACAAAAAAGACTGGTATGATACCAGCCAGAATCCAGGACATCTGCGTCTGCGCGCTCTCTTGCCGGAGACGAGCGGCTGCCTTTTTGATCAGAGGAACCTTCTGGCATGTAAATTTCCGGGCCCTAATTTTACAGCGGAGGTGACTGTGGGCCTTGTGCATGATGGAGTGAGGGCCGGGCTGATGGCAGTGGGGAATCAATACGGCTTTCTGGAACTGTCAGGAGGACCAAAAGAGTGCAGGATCATCTGGGGAAGAGGAGTTGTGCTAAAGGAAGAGCAGTGGGAAAAGGCGGTAGTAAAAATACCGGCCGGCGGACGTCATCAGATACGTCTGCGCCTGGCCGTCAGATTTAACGCAGTCTGCAGTTTTTATTATGAAGGAGAAGACGGAAAGTTTTATGCCATCGGTGAGGAATACCAGACAGGCAGAGATACCTGGATGGGGGCAAAGATAGGCCTATATTCTATAAAAAACGGTGTACCGGAAAGTGATGGGGCTGAGAGGTATGCGGAATTTTCCGGATTCCGGGTATTCTAAAAATACTTGTAAGTATAGGCGGTCCGTCCCGCAGTTCCCTTTCATGATTTTAATTTTACAATCTCTAAATACTGGTCAAGGCGTTGACTTACATATTCTGCGACAAGTAAAACCATATCATTGGCTTTGCCGTCACGATAAAATGTGTCAAAAGCCTCATAATACCGTCTGCGGTCTGCAAACTTAACATTGATTGCAGGGTATCCGCTGCGGATAAGTTCAAGATTTAAGAGCAGACGTCCTGTTCTGCCGTTACCATCGATAAAAGGGTGGATTCCTTCAAATTCAAGATGAAAACGGGCAATGCGTTCAGTGGGGTGCATTGTCTTTTTTCGTTCTTCATTTTCGGAAAGCAATTCCGCCAGCTTTGGTTCAATGAGATACGGCTGTGCAGGTTCGGTATATGCGCCTGCAATAGTAACAGGAATACGCCGGTAAATGCCTTTATCTTCAGGTCTGTTAATTAGCACAAGCGAATGAATAGCCTTAATTTCCGTATCACGCAAACGCACCTTGTTCTGTGCAATCTCCACGATATAAAGGAATGCGTCACGATGACCGACAGCCTCAAGGTGGTCTTTTAAAGGTTTGCGGTCAATCGTCATTCCCTCAAGCACCATAGCGGTTTCTCTGAGCGTTAGTGTGTTGCCTTCGATAGCGTTTGAGTTATAAGTGAAATCTATCATAAATTCATCACGCAAACGCTGTGTTTCTCCTGCGGTAAGCGGCCGCATACTATCGAGTTTTACTTTTTTACTATCTATTGCTGTCAGTATATCAGCAAATTCGCCACGCTTTCTTTTGTTAGGCAATTTGCGTTTATCTAATGGCTTGTCGGTACCTGCGGGAATCATATACAATTTACCCTTACGGATAACACCGTCAATTTCTCCATTGGCGCAAAGCAGGCGAACACGCCGGGTAGAAATACCCCATTTTTCCGCAGCTTGTGTAACTGTTAAATATTCCATCTTTTTACCTCCTGTTATGAGGACATCAAAATACAAAGATAGTATATCACATAATCGGAACAATTACATTGTAATTTAAAAATTTCTTACAACAAAATTCCGATATTGAGACGATCTTAAGACTATGATAAAGAACGTTACTGTTCACACGTCACCATCCCGCGAGGTGTGAACAGTAACTAAGAACATCTGTACAATGATCAGGATATGAGAAAATAGGCATCTCTGCTTGCAGTATAAGGCTGCTTCTATTATAATATTTTGTAACGGTTCAGTTTTGGCCTGAAATAAACAGCCCAGTACTGGCTAAAAGGTGTTTGTTTGAAAGACACTTCCCATAAAAACTACTCGTTCTGAGGTAAAAGTGAGGTAATAAATGGATAATCAAGAACAGCAGCATAAACGGCGCGTCAGATACAAGGGGACGCATCCAAAGAATTATAAAGAAAAATACAAGGAGCATCAGCCGGAAAAATACGCTGATACGGTAGCGCGAGTCATACAAAAAGGCAGTACGCCAGCCGGGATGCATATATCAATCTGCGTGAAAGAGATCCTGGAATTTCTTCAGATAAAGCCGGGCCAGACAGGTCTGGATGCCACATTGGGATATGGGGGCCATACACAGCAGATGCTGGGGTGCCTGGAACAGAAGGGGCATATATACGCTCTCGATGTAGACCCCATAGAGTCTGCCAGGACAAAGGAAAGGCTTGAGCGTCTGGGATACGGTCCGGATATCCTTACTATTAAGCAGATGAATTTTGCAGATATAGATAAGGTGGCTGCAGAGGGCGGGCCTTTTGATTTCATTTTGGCAGATCTGGGTGTTTCCTCCATGCAGATAGATAACCCGGACAGGGGATTTTCTTATAAAACAGAGGGGCCATTGGATCTTCGGATGAATCCGGAAAAGGGGATTACAGCGGCGCAGCGTCTGAAAACCATAAGCCAGGAAGAGCTGCAGGGAATGCTGATGGAGAATGCAGATGAGCCGTATGCAGATAAGATAGCGAAGGCAGTGGTCAGCGAAATTAAAAAAGGAAGGGATATTGCCACCACCCAAAGGCTGAGAGAGGTGATAGAAGACTCTCTCAAGTTTATTCCGGCAGACATAAGAAAAGAGACGGTCAAAAAGTCATGTCAGAGAACATTCCAGGCTCTCAGGATTGATATTAACAGTGAATTTGATGTATTGTATGAATTTCTGGAAAAGCTGCCGGATGCCCTGGCAAAAGGCGGCCGTGTGGCGATCCTGACATTTCATTCAGGGGAGGACCGGCTTGTTAAAAAATCCTTTAAATATTTTCAGAATGAAGGAATATACAGCGAGATAGCAACAGATGTGATCAGGCCCTCCGCAGAAGAGTGCAGCATGAACAGCAGGGCGCGGTCTACAAAGATGAGGTGGGCCATAAAGGCTTAATGAACTGTGATAAAAAGCACGGCAGTCTGAACAGGCCTCTGTCTATATGACAGAGAATGGTTCAGACTGCCATATTTTTTTGCGCAGGAAAGTTTCCGGAGCTGGAAACTTTGTTCCATTTAAGGATTTTTTCATAATTGAGCTGTTATAATCCCGGTATAAAATATGGAAGGGTAAGGATAATGATATGTTACAGCGGATATTGAAAAAAGATATGAAACGGAGAAAGAGCGTTAATATTATATTATTTATATTTATCACTCTGGCATCCGTATTCTTGTCCAGCAGCGTCAATAATATCCTGGTTGTTAGTTCTGCAGTGGATTACTATATGGACCGTGCAGCGGTTCCTGAAGTGAGCTTGTTTACCGCGGGCACAGATGAGGAGCAGGAAATAAATGACTGGATTGAAAATGAAGGGCCGCTTGTGCGGTCATATGAGAGCGGGATACTTGTCATTCTGGCAGAAAAAAGCATCACACTGGAGCGTGGCGGTATAGAAACCAGCTTTAATTCCAATGGTGCAAGTATATATCTGGGCACGTCAGATGCAGATCACTGCAAGGTGTTTGATGAGAACGGCAAAAGTTTCTCCCTTAATAAGGGTGAGATCGCAATGACCTCCGGGGTCATGGAAAGAAATGGTTTAGAGCCCGGTGATAAGATCCGCATCGCTGAGGGCAGTGTGGATAAAGAATTTACAGTCGGGCTTTCCACAAAGGATGCAGGCTTTGGAAATGATATGGCAGGAATGACGAGGCTGATTGTAAGTGAATCAGATTTCTCGATGTATAAATTAAACCCGGAGGCTGACTTGCTGGGGATGTATTATGTGGATACAGACGGGGCGGCAGATTTTGTCAGAGAACTGAATGATCAGGGATTTTTATCTGTAATGAACTCGGTGACCCGTTCCACTTATGCTATGGCATATTCCTTTGATATGGTCATGGCATCGCTGCTGATCCTGATAGGAATCTGCCTGATACTGATCGCAATGCTTGTACTCAGGTTCACTCTTGTCTTTACCATTGAGGAGGACTACAGGGAAATTGGCATTATGAAGGCTGTGGGAATGAAGGGTTTTGCAATTAAGAAGCTATACCTTATTAAATATCTTGTTCTTGTAGCCTCAGGCTCCATAATAGGGCTGGCAGCCAGTGTGCCGGCCAGCAGCATGATGGTAAAAGGGGTCAGTAAAAATATGATCATGGAAGATGCAGGTGCGAATCTGTGGGTAAATATTATCTGTACGCTGCTTATCATACTCCTGGTGATGCTGTTTTGTTACTGCTGCACAAACAGGCTGAATAAAGTCTCAGCGATAGCGGCTATACGGGGCGGTCAGACCGGAGAGCGGTATTCAGGAAGAGGAGGAATACGTCTGCACCGCCGAAGCAGGATGCCAGTGGCTGTATTTCTTGGAATAAATGATATGCTCAGTCATGTCAGAAGGTATCTTGTAATGATAATCACATTCGGAATCAGCTTTGTGCTCATCACGATCCCGCTCAACACTATCAATACCATGAAGAGCAGCGAGATGGCAAGCAAATTCTGTCTGGACCCGGACAGCGCAGTGTATGTCAAGGATATAGAAAAGCAGGGGGAAGGCTCCTTTAAGAGCAGTAAGGACCTTATAGAAGGGATGGAGCGTGTAAGGAGTGAGCTTAAGGATGCAGGGTATGATGCTGAACTGACGGGTATTCCCATTTATTTTCTTCAGTATGAACAGGCCGGAAAGACTGGAAAAAGCAAGATCGCGACAGTGCAGGCTCTGGGCCCCAACACCGGTTTTATGACTTATCAGGAGGGCAGTGCACCTGTGCTGGAAAATGAGATTGCTTTTTCAAAGGATATCATGAAAGAGAATGGATGGGAAATTGGAGACAGCATAGAGGCAGCCATAAATGGAAAAGAAGAGAAATTTATTATTACAGGTATATATTCTGACTACACACAGCTGGGACGCAGTGCAAGGATGAATCCTGTAATGGACTGCAGCAATGAGATAATGTTTGATTACTGGAGTATTATAGTGGATATGGACACGGATAGTTCCCAGAGTGAGATGGCTGAAGAGTTAAATAAATTGTTCCCCGATTATGGCTGGTCAGATGCCCAGGAGGTGATTGACAGAAATGTGGGAGGCATCCAGCAGTCTCTGCAGGAGATGATGATTCCCATGACTGCACTGCTCTGTGCCATAATCATGCTGATAACATTCCTGATGGAAAGGCTGTTTATTGTCAGGGAAAAAGGCGAGATTGCAATGATGAAGAGCATTGGCTACAGGAACGGATACATCCGTCTGTGGCAGATACTTCGGATGATATGGGCGGCAGTCATATCTATGGCAGCGGCAGTTCCTCTTTCTCTTCTGGCAAATCATTTTGTACTCAGGCCTATCTTTGCCATTATGGGAGCAGAGCTGAAAATACAGGTAATTCCCTGGCAGGTATATGGTATATACCCTGGGATACTGATGGCAGGCATCATCATTGCAGCGGGGATAGGAACTATAAATGTGAAAAAAATAAATATACGGGAACTGAGCAACCTGGAGTAGGAGGATAATAATATGGAGGCTTTAAAAGTATCTAATTTATGCAAGACATATGTTGTAAACAAACGGCAGAACAATGTACTGAGAAATATAAACCTGACAATAAATGAGGGAGAGATGGTGGGCGTTATGGGGCCATCCGGATCAGGAAAGACTACACTGCTTTATACAGTCAGCGGTATGGATGGCGCTACGGCAGGAAAGGTTGATTTTTTGGGAAAGGACCTGACAGCTTTAAGCTCCAATGAGATGAGCGATCTGCGCCTGGAAGGTATGGGATTTGTCTTTCAGCAGATGTATATGCTGAAAAACCTTTCTGTTTATGATAATATAATATTGCCGGCTTACCAGTCTAAGGCAGGAAAGAGCAGAGCCGGACGGAAAATGATAAATGACAGGGCGGGATTGCTGATGCAGAAGCTGGGTATCAGTGAAATTGCGGATAATGATGTGAATGAGGTATCCGGCGGACAGCTGCAGAGAGCCTGTATCTGCCGCAGCATGATCAACAGCCCGAAGATCATCTTTGCGGATGAGCCTACGGGCGCCCTGAATAAGCAGAATTCCATAGAAGTTATGGAAGAATTGAACAGAATCAATGGGGAGGGAACAAGTATACTGCTGGTGACTCATGATATGAAGGTGGCGTCAAAGTGTGAGAGGGTCCTCTATATAGAGGACGGCGATATACGGGAAGACATCTCTCTGGGCAAGCGGGCAGGAGCCGGTGAGGACAGGGAGAGAGAAAGAAAGCTGAATGACTGGCTGATCAAATTAGGATGGTAAGAGATGACAGATGTTTTACTTGTGGAAGATAACAGGGAACTGGCAGGTCTGATAAAAGATTTCCTGGAGAGAGAAGGATATTCAGTCCATCACATAATATCGGGAAGAGAAGCCGTAAAATTTCTGGAGGAAGAGACTGCGGGCATTCTTCTCCTGGATATCATGCTCCCTGAGATGGACGGGTTTGCAGTCTGCAGGGCTGTGCGTAAAAGGTGGAATATGCCTGTGCTCATTATGAGCGCCCGGTCAGGACGGGAAGATAAGCTGACAGGGTATGAGCTGGGAGCGGATGACTATATGGAAAAGCCCATAGACGCCCAGATACTGACGGCAAAGGTCAGAGCTCTTTTGCAGAGAGCTTACGGAGTGCAGAAGGAATCTCAGATCCTCTCATCGGGCGCTGTCACTGTCGACCAGGCATCCCGAAAAGTGTATCTGAAGGGCAGAGAGCTGGAACTGAATGTAAAAGAATACCAGCTTCTGCTGTTGTTTTTAAGAAATCCCGGAAAAACACTGAGAAAAGAGTATATTTTCGGAGAGATATGGGGAATGGACAGCTTCAGTGAAAACCAGACGCTGACAGTCCACATCAAAATGCTGAGAGGCAAAATAGAAGAAAATCCCAGAGAACCGGAGCGGATCATTACAGTGTGGGGAGTGGGATACAGATATGAGGAAATATAATAAGCTGATCATGTTTTCAGTTTTTATGTATCTGGCCGTTGCCCTTATTGCCGGATATGCTGTAAGAAAAGCTGATACAAGCAGAGATAAAGCATATAAAGTAGAGATAAACCGTATTTACAACAGCCTGTCAGGAGATATGTCCCCAGACAGGCTTGATCTGCGTACTTTTAGATATGTGAAGGCAGTCACATTTCTGGCGGCAGAAGATATAGAAAGCGAGGAAAAGGCCGGAGATTTTTTTGCGGCAGGAAATACGCTCAAATCGGAGCTTCATCCCCTCTTTGCAGACGGCTTCATGAAAGGCATACTTAGATTTGACTATCAGGAGCCGGGGTATAATATACGATCCCTTTTGATAATTGTTCAGGTATGTCTGGGGGTGCTTGAGCTTTTTGTGATGGCTGTCCTGATCTATCTGAAATATCAGCTTATCAGGCCTTTTCAAAAGCTAACCGGCCTTCAGGAAGATATTGCGAAGGGACACCTGACGGGCATTGTGAAAGAGGAGAAAAATAAATACTTCGGAAATTTCATGCGGAGTCTGGGCCAGATGAAGGATGCCTTGGAGGTGTCAGGAAAAAGAAGGCTGGAACTGGAAAGGGAGAAGAAAAAAATGCTCATGTCCCTGTCCCATGATATCAAGACGCCTCTAAATACGATTAAACTGTACGGGAAAGCTTTGGAGGAAGAACTGTATAAGGATGAGGAACAGAAAAAGACCGCGGCCAGGCAGATTGGGGTAAATGCTGCCAGGATCGGACAGTATGTAGAAGAAATCATGAAGAGTTCCAGAGAAGATATACTGGACATTCACGTTAAGAATGAAGAATTCTATCTGGCTGAACTGATGAGAAGGGTCCTGGATGCACAGGATGAGAAATGCAGTATCAGGATGCTTAAACTGCAGACAGGAGATTTTACTGACCGTCTGCTTAAGGGGGATATAGACAGGGCTGTGGAGGTATTTGATAATATTTTTGAGAATGCATTTAAATATGGAGACAACAGAAAAATAGAGATATCATTCTATGAGGAAGATTACTGCCAGCTGATCCGTATTTTCAATACAGGGATGGCTGTGTCAGACAATGAGTTCAATCACATCTTCGAGAGCTTTTACCGGGGGACTAACAGCACGGGAAAGCAGGGAAACGGGCTGGGACTTTATATCTGCAGAGAGATCATGAGAAAGATGGGGGGAGAAATTTTTGCAGAAAAAGAAAAAAATGGGATGGCATTTGTGCTGGTATTCAGGTAAAATAGAGTATATATCTTCGTGAGTGGGGCTTTGATTCTCGCGGAAAAAATGGTAAAGAGAAAGGGAGTATGAGTGGAAAAATGGATAACGAATTAAGATTTGCAATATTGATAGACGCGGATAATATATCTGATAAATATATTAAGATCATACTGGATGAGACTGCCAACAATGGCATTGCTACTTACAAAAGGATATATGGGGACTGGACAAGCCCGCAGCTGGCTTCATGGAAAAATGTACTGCTTGAGAATTCAATTATTCCCATGCAGCAGTACAGCTATACCACAGGAAAGAATTCCACAGATTCAGCCATGATCATTGATGCCATGGATATTCTGTATTCCGGGACTGTGGACGGATATTGTATTGTTTCCTCTGACAGTGATTTTACACGTCTTGCGGCGCGTCTCAGAGAGTCGGGGATGCAGGTGATCGGTATGGGTGAGGAGAAGACTCCAAAGCCATTTATTTCAGCCTGCAATCAGTTCAAATATCTGGATCTGCTGTATTCCAACCAGCAGGAAGAGGAAAAGGAAGAGGCAGTGGAGAAGCAGTCCGGTTCAAGGAATCCGGAATCAGGAAAGAATAAGCGGAAAGATATAAAGCCAAAGGATAAGGAATTAAAACATATCAGAACTACGATCAATGCCATCATAGACAAGTTCTCTGATGAGGACGGATGGCTGTCATCAGGGAAGCTGGGGGACCAGCTGTCGAAACGTATGCCTGATTTTGACGTCAGGAATTATGGATTCTCCAAACTGACGCTGTTTATTAAGTCTCTTGAGGATTACGATGTGGAAAAAATATCTACAGGAAACGGCCAGAAACAGATTTATTTCCGTCTCAAGGCCAGGAAGCAGGAGAAGGTTTAAAAAGTGCTGTATGACAGAGATATAAGAGAACCGGTTTTTGATTATCTGGAGGAGCGTTTCGGAAAGACCCGGGTTTTTGAAGAAAAGACAATTGGAAAATCCAGGGCGGATATCCTGCTTCTGACGGAAAAACAGATCATCGGCCTGGAAATAAAAAGTGACGCCGATACTTATGAGCGCCTGAAGCGCCAGATCCGCGATTATAATAAGTTTTGTGACGCAAATTATATCATCATTGGGAAATCCCATGAAAAGCATGTAGAGGAACATATCCCAAAAGAATGGGGGATATTGACAGTCCAGGCCAGGGATAAAAATGTCTGCATAGAGGAGAAAAGGCCGGCTCAGGAGAATCTAAAGATGAAAAAAGAGCAGCAGATAAGCCTCATGTGGCGCCCTGAGCTGCAGCATCTGCTGGAAATCAACCATCTGCCGGTGTACAGGCAGAAAAGCAAGAAATTTGTGCAGCAGAAGCTTCTGGAAAAACTGGACTGGGAGAATTTAAAGATTCAGATGTGTGAGGAATTATTCGAGAGGGATTATACACTTTGGGATGTTGAGGTTTTTGGGAGGAAAAGAAAATCCTTAAAATTTCAGACATCCTCAGGGACTCTAAAAAAGAAAGGATAATGAATATTCTTTTTGGACTGCAGATTATTTTGAGAAGGATATAATTAAAGAAATAATTTACATATAATTTATCATAAGAACCGCTGTTTCTGATGTTATATCCAGGACAACGGTTCTTTTATTAAAAAAAATATCCGGGCGATATTTTTATATTTGGACTCAATGTCCGGATTTGTTTCATTTCATAGGAAAGTACATCACCGCTTTGTTCATATCAGTGTTGAACAGTGTAAAATAAATAATGCTATCTTTTGTAGGAAGTAAGTAGTATAATTATATGTGACGATTTTGTGACAGAAACATAAAATAGTATAAGAATTTGAAATGAGACAAGTGTATCGGAGGGGTTTTTTATGAGAGAAAAAATCAAAAAAGTGTTAACGATGTTTTTGGCATTGGTGCTATTTGTAAATATATCAGGTTTCAGTTCAATGGCCGTCAGCTATGAAGGAAGTGGAGAGACAGAAGCAGCCTTAGAGCAGCCGGAAGAGACGGAGGAACAGACAAAAGCAGTTGCAGTCCAGCAAGAAACAGAGAAACAGACAGAAGCAGTCATAGAGCCGCTAGGAGAAACAGAGGAACAGACAGAAGCAGTCACAGAGCCGCTGGAGAATACAGATAACCTGGCAGGCCAACAGATCATCACAGGGTTTGAGCCTCTGAAAGAAGATGTTATACAGTTTGAGAAGAAACAGCCATTAAGTGAGATAATATTTCCGGGGCAGATCAAAGTTTATATAAACAATACAGATACTGCAGTGCCAATCTCTGTGAGCTGGGTGTGTGACGATGACTATGAGAATACAGAATACGAATTGTATACATTCACACCTGTTTGGGATGAGCAGCAGTATATTCTGGCTGAAAATGTTGATATATTTTCAGTGCCTTACATTGAAGTTGAAATTAACGGGGTGAAGAATCCAAATGCGAGAGATGGTGATGAAGTCACTACTCAGGAATCAGATTTTAACTATTCCACCAATAATGACACGATTACAATCACGGGATTAACGGCTTCATTTTTGTCGTCGCTGACAGATAATCAAAAGCAGAATATCCATCTTGTTATTCCCGAGAGTATCGGGGGAGTAGCTGTCACAGAGATAGGCGGTAAAGCATTTAGTGCTAAATGGAACAGCACTTACAAAGGTTACAGATTTGTAAGCCTTGATCTATCATCGACCATAAATCTGCAGAAGATAGGGGAGTATGCATTTGAAAATGCTTCTGATCTCCAGGGGTCACTTGTGATACCAGATCAGGTAGTTGAAATTGGCGCTTATGCATTCAGCGGCTGTAAAGGATTTTCAGGAAGCCTGCAGCTGCCACAAAATTTACAAAGTGTTGGTAGGTATGCATTTTGTAACAGTGGTTTCGGCGGAGAGCTGAATTTACCGGAAAGCCTGCAGACAATAGGGGACAGCGCATTCAGGATAAGCGAATCCGGGCTGTCAGGCTTCTCAGGGGAATTGGTAATACCGGGGAATGTAACTAAAATTGACCAAATTGCATTTTCAGGAAATGCAGGTATCACTTCTGTCAGATTTGAGGGTACATCTCTCAAGGAAATACCCACATCTGCATTTCGAAACTGTGGACTGACAGGTTCTTTAACCATTCCGTCTAATATTCAAAAAGTAGGAGCCAATGCGTTTAATGGTACAAATCTGGAAACAGTGTATCTTCCTAAAATGGATGACCAGTCAAACACAGAGTTTTTACAGAGCAGTACCTTCGGTAGTTCGCCAAAACTGAATGCGATTGTCTGCGATGAGCTGGATTATAGTATTATCAAAAACTTAGTGGGATCTACGCTCAGCAAAAAGTTGGGATATGAAGTCCAGATAAAATTTATGGATGGAGACGGCCAGGCGGCAGATTCAATCAGCAGACTATATAACCGTCCATTTAATTACACAAAGGATATAAATGGGGTATGGAAAGCTGACAGTACTTATAGATTTCCTGTTATTCAGGGAAAGGGGTGGGGACTTTCTGCAAGTGCGGTAAAGGAAGTCTCAGAGACTGACAATGTGACCCAGGAAAAACTCTACGCAATCGTTCCGTTGGCTGACCCAGTATATACTTACAGTGATGGAATTGATAAGGTCTATGACGGTCTTCCTCAGACGTTGACAGTGACGGCAGAACATCCCCTGGCAAAGCCTATCGGGAAAGCATCTGTCGGGGATGTGGTATTTTACTATTCCTGGTACTGGCTGACGCTGAATTCGGTTCAAACAGAGTTTGAAGGATTTGATAAGGATTCTTATGAGGTGACTGATGTCAGGGAGCCGGGTTTTGCGATAGCATGTCGGGTAAAGATTGAGGCGTGCGTTATCAATGAGAAAAATGGTAAATATGTAGCGACTTCATTTAAAACAACATACCATGACTTCTCTGTCAATCTGCGCCAGGCCCCGTCTACAGTAACGCCAGTTTATCCAAAGGGAATGATAAATATTGCGGATGGGATGCCGGAGATATCACTGTCGGTTGGGGATACAGAGGGCACGGTCAGCTGGAATGCGGGCCAGACGCTTCAGGCAGGTAAAAACGAGTATACATGGACCTTCATACCGAAAATAAACAGTGCAGACAGCTATAATTATGAGACAGTGACAGGCAAGGCTGAGTTAAATGGAGTCGATGGAAAGGTATTTAATATAGAAGTCAATAAGGCTGACCATGGGCAGATAAGTCCCGGGGATGCATTTGAGACTGTACAGGGCACAGATATAGAATTAAAGTTTAAAGCTGATGACGGATATATGCTGGAAAGTGTCATAGTAGATGGTACAGATGTTATAGACAGAGTTATCAAGAACAAGTATACAATTGCTGATATTCAGGCAGACCATACAGTCGGCGCTGTATTTTCTCTGATGTCATCCAAAGATGTGGAGGAAATAATAGAACAGATACCCCAGGTTCCTGAGGGGGCTGTCCCGGATCCTGAACAGCAGGAGTCAATTCTGGATGCTAAGCGTCATTATGAAGCTTTGGCGGAAGATGCCCAGGCAGCAGTCACAGAGGACTCTAAAAAACAGTTAAACGAGGCCATAGCTAAACTGCCTGGTGTTGAGGTAAAAGTTTCAGGGGATGTAATTGTTGAAGACAAGAATATGCTGTTGGAAAATATGACTTCTGAGGAAGCGGAGAAATTACAGCAAAGTAATAATGGTGCGTATAGAATTGAACTTGTCGTGGAAGAGGAGGTACCGGAACAGTCTGAAGGTGAGGCTATAGAAAACCAGCTGGCAGGCGCTACAATGTATAAAAATTTTAATGTGAGAGTATTAAAGACAGTTCGCGCAGA
The DNA here is from genome assembly GCF_024622195.1 of Murimonas intestini. Classification (NCBI taxonomy): domain Bacteria; kingdom Bacillati; phylum Bacillota; class Clostridia; order Lachnospirales; family Lachnospiraceae; genus Murimonas; species Murimonas intestini. The sequence continues at coordinate 143,908 of NZ_JANKBI010000010.1, read as the reverse complement.
CAGCCAGGAAAGCACTGAACATATCAATGTGCTGAGAACTCCGGTAAGCCTGATCTTCAATATACCGGCTGAAATCAGGCAGGCTCCAGCAGGATATACCAGGGAGATCTTTATAGTCCGGGCACACACGTCAGATGGAATTACAACTGCTGAGATTTTACCGCATAAAGATATTGATGAATCAACAATCTTGGTTGTAAGTGATAAATTTTCCGCGTATTCCATAGCATATAAGGATACTCAGATTAAGTATGCAGTATCCTTTGACAGTCAGGGCGGAAATGCGATAGACAGTATGGACGGGGTAGCTTACGGTGATAAAATCAAGCCTCCGGCTGAGCCTGTACGAAATGGTTATATATTTACAGGATGGTATGGAGATCAGCAATGTACGGAAATGTGGAATTTTGAAGAGTATGCCATAACCAGTGATATGACGCTTTATGCAGGCTGGCGGCCTGTTGAATCTGAATCAGAGGAAATGTCAGAGACAGAGCAGACCACAGAGCCGGGAAAAATGACAGAATCAGAGGGTGAGTCAGGAACAGAGAAGCCGACAGAGACAGAAGAGATTGCAGAGTCTGAGAAACCGGCAGAGACAGAAGAAGCTTCCGAGTCGGAAAAAATGACAGAAACGGAAGGGATGTCAGAGACTGAAGCTGGGAAAACCCCGCCTGCTTCTGAGGCCGTATTTACTGTATCTTTTGACAGCCAGGGCGGAAGTGCCGTAGAGAGTATGACAGGTATTGTAAAAAACAGCCTGATTCAGTCTCCGGCATCACCTAAACGTGATAATTATTTATTTACGGGCTGGTATACTGAAAAAGAATGCATCAGACTGTGGGATTTTGAAAACGACAGGGTCAGCGGCAATATGACATTGTATGCAGGATGGAATCAGGTAAAGTCAGGCACAAACAACTCCCAGAATCCCCAAAGCCCAGGCAACACTCAGACACCAAAAACGGGAGATAACACTGATAGCAGAGGTTTGTGGGGAACTGCTGCAGGCTCGCTGCTGGTAATGTTCTCTATGCTGGCATTGAGGAGAAAGAAGAAAGATAAATTCGAAAAACGCTGATGGATTAGGCGGAAGAATCCATCTGCCGCCGGGATCCAGTGGAAAAGCACTTTGCCTTAAGATGGGTAAAGTGCTTTTCTTGTATATGTTTCATATTATATTAATATTAAATATCCCTTTTCGGAATGAACTTACATGACAGAGTCAACGAGATAAAAAATAACAGAGCAGAAGCACAGATGCAGGTTATGGACATCAGCAGCATATTATCGAACAACAGAGAGAGAACTACGAATATACCGGCAGCCAAAGGATATGATATAAGGGAGCCTAAGATACTTTTTTCTTCATTGAAAATAAAGTAGCATGGTATCATGCTGCTTCCTGACAAAAAACAGAGCGTGATACTGATACTTATAAATAGGAATATCTTTTCAGGATCAAACTCACGGAACATGAATGAAATAACAAGGCTGAGCAGCGTTCCGGCGGCAAGTCCGGCCGCACTGAGCAGAACATACATGAGATATTTACTGCTGATTAAAGTCTGTCTGCTGACAGGCAGTGTCACAGAAAGCTTGGCCCAGCCGGATGTTTTATCAGAATTTATTGTAGTAACAGATATCATTCCCAACATTACAGTGGCCAGAACGATCAGGACATACGGTGAGGCCAGGAAGGCCAGACCTGTCCCTACAGCTACAAACTCTACAAGTATTATAAGAAGCAATGATTTTATAATATAGAAGTCTTTTAAAAGAAGTCCTTTCATGGCTTTTCTCCCTTCAAATACATGAGCATGATCTCATCGATCGTGGCAGGCTGTATAAGTGCTTTTGGATATTTCTTTTCTGCTTTTTTCCTGTCAGAGACAAGCACCTGCCATTCATAATCCTGTTTCCTGCAGGTAACAATATCCTGTCTGTCAAAAAGGCTGAACTGTGCTGCACCGCACTTGATGATCCCGTAATTTACTAATAATTCATCCTTTGGCTTGGAGAATATTACCTTTCCGTTGTGAAGGAACACAATATAGTCGGCAATTTTTTCAAGATCACTTGTAATATGTGATGAAACCAGGACGGAGTGGTCTTCCTCCTGCATAAAATCTAGGAGAATATCTAAAATATCGTCTCTTATGACAGGATCGAGTCCGCTCGTAGCCTCATCCAGGATCAGCAGCCTGGGATTATGAGAAAGAGCAGCTGCAATAGAAAATTTCATTGTCATTCCCCTTGAGAAATGTTTGAGCTTTTTACTCAGGGGAAGGGAAAACTCATCAAGTAAACGGCTGTATATTTTGCTGTCCCAGGTATGATAGATTGTATTAAGTACGTTCCCAAGCTGTTTTGGGGTGAGGGTATCAGGATAGTTGCTGCCGTCGAATACCACTCCAATATGATCTTTATTTTCCTCACTTATACCGCCGCCGTCAAATAAGGAAATACTTCCGCCATCTGTATTTATCAGACCGAGTACTGCTTTTAATGTTGTACTTTTACCCGCGCCGTTTTCTCCTATCAGGCCTACTATGCTTCCCTGGGGCACTTCAAAGGAAATGTTGTTCAGAGTGAAATCCTTGTACTGTTTTGTAAGGTCTGTTATTTTTAGTGCGTTTTTGCCCATATCTCAATCCTCCTCATACAATAAAGTCAGCAGCGCCTGCAGTTTATCCAGTTTAATTCCGCTGGACCGTGCGATATCGATAGCATCTGTAAAATGTTCTTCGATTTTCTTTTGCTGTTCTTCTAAATAAAAATCCTGGTTTTGAACGGATACAAAGCAGCCTTTTCCAGCGGTTGTCTCTATAAATCCATCATCCTGGAGCGAATCATATGCTTTCTGCACAGTGAGCACACTGATATGCAGGGATTTGGCCATGGCTCTTATAGATGGGATGGCCTCCCCGGCCTTTAAGTCTCCATTCATGATCAGAGCCTTTATCTGAGAAGATATCTGCTCGTAGATTGGCTTGCTGGCATGATTATTAATCAATATTTCCATTCCATGCCTCCTCGTGATATTGTAAAGTGTATTGCTGATACAAGTACAGTATAATACAGTATAAGACAATGGTCAAGAGCAAAATTTTTACATGCGTGTATTCCATGAACAAACTCTTGCGATGGGGAGTTCAGATATTATATTCCTTGACTCCTGCAAGCGGATACCGAAACGGAGTGTAAAGAAAGTGTTGACTTACCTAAAATTTCAGATATACTTATATTATAAACTTATAAAAGTAAAGGCTGAAAGTGGCCGATACAAACTGAAAGTATAGGAGAATCAAATATGGAAGATAGATTAACAGCCAGGCCCATGCTATTGAAACAGGCCAACCTGTCCCTTGTCCGCAAAACCATAAGGGATAAAAATACAGCTACAAGGGCGGAGATTGCACAGGAAACCAGGATCAGTTCCACCACAGTCCGCGCTCTGCTGAGTGAAATGATGCAGAACGGTGAAATAGAGAGTATCGGATTTGATGAGTCAAGCGGCGGGCGCAAGGCTGAGAGGTACAGATTCAGGCCGGACAGATACTATGGCGCTGCTTTATGTATGGAAGGCACGAAAATTTACGGACTTCTTGTAAACACTTGCGGTGAAATAACGGATACTACAGAATTAGATATCGCAGACAGGGACATCCAGGAGGTTATAACATCCTTTCTGGACGGTCTGCTCAAGGAGAAAGAGATAAGAGCGATAGGGATAGGCGTTCCGGGAATTGTAGAGGGAGGCAGCTACTGGAAAAAGAGTATTCACGGTGATGAATGGTTTAAATCTGACCTGGGAGATATCCTTTCGGAGAGGTATCATATCCCCGTTGTATTGGAGAATAATCTGAATGCTACTGCAATTGGATTTGGACGCTGCTATCTGAGGGAGTTTCCGGAAGAGAAGATGGAGGACACTAACATGGCCTACATTCATCTTGAAAAGGGCTGTGTCAGTGCAGGATTTATCGCCGGAGGCAGGATCATACGCGGCTGCCATAATTTTGCAGGAGAGCTGGGACTGATTTACATGGAAGATGGCAGACTGCTGGAAGAATGGATGAATGGTACAGAAGATGATGTACAGTATACAGCGGCAGTGACAAGAATGATCAGCTGGATCTGCGGCATACTTAACCCCAGATATATTGCCCTGGGGGGACCGGGGGTCCGCCGGGACTGCATAGGGCCGGTCAGTGACAGCCTCTATTCGCTGCTCCCCCGCAACATGTTTGCAGAAATACTGTATTCACCAGATGTGCTCCATGATTACCAGGATGGTATGGCTTATCTTACAGCAGGGCAGATGTTTGACGACGTGCAGTTCACTAAGGAAATATATTGACGCAGGCTGATAGATGATAGACGGCAGGGTAAATTTTACGCAGGCTGCAGGTTTTTCAGGTACTCACTGGGAGTGCAGCTGTGGTATCGCTTAAATACCTGCCGGAAATACTGGGGATTGTTTCCAAAACCCACCTGCCGTGCTATATTGTTAATGTTGTCACTGTGGTAATAGCGCATGAGGTGTGTAGCCTCATCCATCCTTACCCTGTTCAGATAGTCAGAAAACCTGATTCCCTCTTCCTTAACAAACTGTTTGCTGAGGTAACCGACACTTACAAACAGGTAGTTTTCAGCCAGCCACTTAAGCGAGAGGTTTTCATTTGCATAGTGTTTTTTTACATATGCTTTTACGAGAGTGATATTAGGGCTCTGTCTTTCCGAAGAAGGACAGGCCTTTTTCTGCTGGGTTGCCACCTGCATGAAATCCTTGACGGCGCTGATATCAGTGCAGCTGTATAATTTGTGGAAGAAATCACAGGCTGCATCCAGGGGCTGCTCCTCACGAATGGGATTCAGCTTCAGAAAAAGACCAAGAGCCAGATTTCTGGCTGTATCCAGTGAAAGCTGATCGTCAAAAACTGTATCAAGCACTGTGCCTATAGAAGAGGAATTATCAGCAAGCAGGATAGCTTCAGTTATGCGGTTGATCTGTGAAGGTGATGCGATGTTATTGTGGATTTCATTGACTTTACCCCCGGGATCCAGCATAAGTATCTGCTCAAAACGGGAAAGCTTGCCAAAAACAGTATGAAAAAGGTTCAGACTTGTGTCTGGATGCAGGATGTTTGGTTCAAAGGTCACTGTCTGGCCGGGACAGGTAAGCTGGCTTAAATATTCTTTTAGATTTTCCAGGTCTTTCAGGGCTGCTGCCTGAAAGATGAGAATTGCATTATTCCGGACATATAAGACAGGGAAGCAAAGCGGAATATGCCGGGCGGCAAAATATTGGTACACGTCTGAGGCGAATCTTTTCAGGCAGACCTCCTCCACATAGGAACAGACACAGGCAGTCAGATGAGCGTAAGGAATGGACAGGAGAGACTGGTATTTTCTGTATACAGGTGGGAAATTGTCCAGAGACTCCAGAGCTTCCATAAGAAAACACTGCTCCAGCGGCGCTTCCAGTTTTGCCAGAATCTCACGGCGGCTTTCTTCCTTATGGCGGCTTTCCAGCAGACGTTCCTGGCGAACTGCATTAAGAGCATCTATCAGCTCGTCTTTATCAGTAGGCTTTAACAGGTAGTGGCGTACCCCATAGCGCATAGCCTGTTTGGCGTACTCGAATTCGCTGTAGCCTGACAGGAGTATAAAGGTGATATTGGAATCTGATTTCATTGCCCGTTCTATTAATTCCAGGCCGCCCAGAATGGGCATCCTGATATCAGTAATGACGACATCAGGATACTCGTCACAGATGATCTCATAGGCTTCCATGCCGTTCCGGGCGGCGGCGATAAGTGTGTACCCAAGAGCTTCATAATCAATTATTTCTGCCAGTGTTTCACGTATGATCTGTTCGTCATCAGCAATCATCAGTCTTAGCATCAGAAACCTCCATTTCCTGCGGAATGACCAGAACTACAACGGCCATATCGTCTGTATTATAGAACTTCAGCCCATATTCTTCCCCGTAGAGCAGTTTTAAGCGGGAATTAATATTTGTAAGCCCCACGCCGGAGCCACGGGGAGTTACCTGCATAGTCTCAATTTTTTGAAGCAGGTCTTCAGAAAACCTGGAACCTGTATTGGATACCCTGATTCTGCATTTTTGCTCTGAGACCTGGATATTTACGTGAATCGTGCAGATATCATCTGAATATTCCATTGCGTGTTTTAAAGCGTTTTCAACGAGAGGCTGTATACAAAGTTTCGGGACACAGAGACTTGATATATCTTCGGGGACTTCAAGTATAAATTCCAGACGGTCCTTAAAACGTATCCTTTGTATACGTATATAATTCTCAAGGACGGAGAGCTCCTCTGACAGAGGAATCAGGTCATCTTGTCCATTGATTGACGCACGGAACAGGTTCCCAAGTGACTTGGCCATGACAGAGATATCCTCCACACCATATTTTTGGGCCATCCAGTTAATTGTATCCAGTGTATTGTATAGAAAATGCGGATTAATCTGCTGCTGGAGCATTTTGATTGTGGCATCTTTGAGCAGAAGCTGCTTTTCATAATTCTGGTTCTGAAGGGATCTTACATTTTTAGTCATCTCATCAAAACTTCTGTGAAGCTGGCCTATCTCGTCCTGGCGTGATTCATACTGGTGGTTCCTGATGTCGTCAGGAGGCTGCCTGCCGTTTCCAAAGCACTGGATTTTTTCAATAAGATAATTAAAATGTTTAAAAATAAATTTCAGAGTAGCCTGTACCGCAAACAGCGATAGTATAGTACAGCATACAGTTACGATCAGAACCTTGATCCTGGTCAGCCAAAGATTGTGGAAGATGGGGGCATAGTCCCTGAAGTACAGATAATTCCACTCAATATACGGAATAGTGCCTGCTATAATAAATTCCTTATTTCCTTCAATTGTCATTACTGTATAAGAACGGCTGTCTTCTTTCAGAGTGCTGAAGATCTGTCCATACAGGCTGTCATTGGATGGGGAACCAGGATAAATCCGCTTTCCGTTCTCTAAAAGTACAAAGTCTGACCCATCAGGGATATAGCCCGATTTTGTGAGGGAATCCCGGATCAGTCCCCCGATGTCCACAACAATATACAGATCAGCCAGCTTTTCAAATGTCAGATATTTTTTCTGTCTGATCTGCCTGAAACAGGTGACATCACTGTCAGCAGATACAGGAGAAGCCCATTTGAGGCTCCCCTTATTGCTGTCTGCATCTGTTTCCAGTTTTGCAAGGTCAAAATTTTTGATATAGTCAGAATTGCCCATACAGATATTGCTGCCGTCCTCCAGAATGATATTGATAGACTGTACATAACTGTTATAGAAGGTGTAGGCATATAATGCCTGATATATATCTTTTTTAAAAAGAGCGGTCCTGTTTTCAGGGGAAGTATCCTTCAGCCGGTACAGGTTATCCTGTATGACAGAATCATCTATGATATTGGCAGTTATCGTCTCTATTGTCTGCATCTGTGCCGCTATGGCTGCAGCCGTATGAGACAGGGATTTTGCATTAGATTCATACAGCTCCTGTTCATAGTAGTTTGACAGATACTGTATACTTGCATAGAATGCAAGATACATACAGAAGAGGCTGACAGAGACGATCAGTACGATTTTTCTGTAAAGGGACAGATTTAAGAAAAAGTCCCTGTATTTTTTCAGACGGCCTGACATAGGATACCTCCAAACTCAGGATAATGTTAACTTCTTATTGTTATTTCCACGTCTTTCATGTTTATATTTTTGACCTGATGGATAGAGCCAAATTCTTTTGCATATATTTTAACATTCTCCATCTGGATATTCTGGATGGGGTTTTCGTCAAATGCCTGGATAAAGAAGGCTGTGGACCGGCCTGTATAGTTTTCTTCATATGATGATGTCAGATTTTTGATAACCATATTTTTGACCTGGGGCATGCCTTTTCCTTCAGGAACCTTTTCTGTGAGAAGCTCCCAGCGTTTTGGGATTTTCCCCTGATAATTTTTGGGTATCACCGGATAGCTGAAATCTGGAAACCAGTTGGTGTTTAAATTAATGGCAAAGTCTACATTTATCATATCCAGGTCTTCCACCCGTGTATGGTCTATAAAGCCTCCTCTTATTTTAGAGGATTTGATGTATACGCCGTTGTCCGTACCGATGAAGTGAATGTCATGGAGATAGATTTCATCCATGCCTCCGGCCATATCACTTCCAAAGGCCAGCCCCATACCTTCACGAAGTGTGCAGTCTTTGACCTCCACTTTTTCACAGATACGGTTTACACGCATGCCGTCTGCATTCATGCCGGATTTTATGACAATGTTGTCATCATTGCAGGATATGTCGCAGTCTTCAATAAGTACATCACAGCAGGAATCAATATCTATCCCGTCCGTACTCGGTCCCTGGGCATTTGTGATCCAGACACCCTGCACGAGAACATGGCTGCAATAGCATATATGAAGGTTCCAGAAGCCGGACCTGGTCAGGTGAATATCCTTACAGATCACATTTTTACAATTCCGCAGCTGGACTAGGCGCGGACGCAGACAGTCATAGTCAGCGGCCCATCTAAGCCCCATTTTTTCATATTCGCTGCACATTCCGCCTTTGCGGTCTTTCCCCCAGAACTTTTCCCACCAGATCTCGCCCTGCCCGTCAAGTGTACCTGTACCTGAGATGACGATGTCTTCACAGTCTATGGCATTGAGCAGAGCGCCCATCCATTCCATCTCTATCCCGGCGGCCCGGGTCTGCATTAGGGGGTAAGCGTCCTCATTTTTACTGCCAAGTAAAATGGCGCCTTCATCCAGATGAAGCTCCATATGGCTCCTTAAAAAAAGGCTTCCGGTGAGATAGATGCCTCTTTGGACCACAGCCTTTCCCTCTGACGCCCCGGCATCATCTATGAGCTGCTGAAGCTTGCCTGTCACATCCGTCAGCCCATTTGGTTCAATCCCGTAATCTGAAGAATATAATGTTTTTTTCATATTTTCACAGCTTCCTCCTGTTACTTTTAGAAGTAATATATAAGTTAACTCCCAATCAACTTATTTACTTAGAGTTATACAGGAAATATTTATTCCGGGGAATAGCAGAAACCGACATTCGTCTGACAAAAACCGTGCAATATTTTCAGCAGTCCATTATTTCCGGCATGCGGGCAAAGGAGCAGAGGGGATGATGAGGTTTGCATTTCAAAGGTGATTTTGATATAGTTAACGCAGATACTAGTGACATAAGATGCTGACTGCGGAGAGGAAAACAGAATGCGGAAACTGCTTATTGTAGACAGTGAGCCAGAAGACAGGGAGAGGCTGGCGTCACTTCTTAAATGGGAAAGTTATGGAATTGCACTGGCAGGTATGGCAGAGAACGGAGAAAGAGGTCTGGAGAAGATAAGGGAGATCAGGCCTGATATTGTAGTTACAGATATTAGAATGCCGGTAATGAACGGTGTGGAGATGATAGAGAGCGGGAGGAAGATCAAGCCGGAGATAATTTTTATTGTTGTAGCCCAATATGAAGGCTATGAATATACAAGTAAAATGATGGAATGCGGAGTGAAGTATTATCTGCTGAAGCCATGCAGACAAGACAGACTGAAGGAAGCAGTAATGAAAGCGCTGGATGAACTGACAAGTTTTGAAGAGAGAGAAGAAGGCGGCAGGATGCGGCTATTTCGGAACAGCGTTTTTAGCGGGGCTGTGAATAGTGACGACAGGATGATCCTTTTGGCCAGGGCAGAGCGGGAGTGCGACTATACATTTTTAAGCCCTCTGCGTGACAGCAGGGAGCGGCTTCACCGTCTCATTGTCTGCCGGACCGGGGAGCATATTGATATCTTGGGGCAATATGCATCTGAAAGGCCATCAGGACAGAAGGAAGGGAGAAAGGTATACTGGAACAGTCCGGAAATATGGAAAGACGGAAAAAAAGTGCCTTTCCATATTTCCCAAAAAGAGGAGAGCTATTTATACCAGGCGCTCAGAAGGATCGTGGAAGAGGGAAAAACCGGGAGTACAGCATTTTTGCTGAGCGTCCATGTCTTTCAAAATATAATGGAAGCCAGAGATCCCGGCGAGTGGCCGCCGCGCCCTTTTCCGGAGGTGATTGTCAGGGAACCGGAGAGCCTGAAAGAGGCATTTTTTTATATAAGAGGATCAGCGCCGGAGGGAACAAAGATCCCGTATCTTCATTTAAAGGGTGAAAAAGACTGTGCAGCCCTGCTGTTTCACTTTAATCTGATATACAGCATGTTCACTGTTAAAAATTGTACAGCTAAAGAAATCCTTCAGATGAGCGCAGTACTTGTGGGAACTCTCTATCATGCCGGAACTGAAAAACTGTATAACAGGCTGCCTGAAAGGTATACAAAAGCCCTGGTTTATAAAACAGTTCAGCAGATCATAGTGGAAGAAGAATTTGGTGATCTCCCTTCAGAAGAGTTTAAGATGGCAGTGATACTGCAGGTAATCTATGCAAATCTGAACAAGAAGGAGCTGAGCGCCCTGTGGCTGTGCAGAAATATCCTGCACATGAATGAAGATTATTTCAGCCGCATATTTATGGCCGGGATGCATGAAAAATTTTCTGTCTATCTGACAAAAATCCGTATAGAGACAGCTGCCGGGATCATGAGATCTGAACCTGAAATACCTGTGTCAAACCTGGCTCAGATCGTGGGATATGACGCTGACGGACAGCATTTTTCCAGAGTATTTAAGAAATATATGGGAATTCCGCCTTCCCGGTTCAAATCCAGAGAACCATTTTTTGGATAGGAAAACCCGCTTTTTTGACTTTACAGCCAGAGGGGATAAATATAGAATGTAGACATCAAATAGGTGTCATGCAGCCCGATGGCTGCGGCAGCAAAAGAAAAGGGGGATTCTAAATGAAAAAGAAACTATTAGCAGGATCATTGGCTGCAGTCATGGCGGCGGCAGCGTTTGCAGGATGTTCTCAGGGTGCACAGACAAAAACGGCAAAGGAGCCGGCAAAGAAAAGTGAGACAGAAGTAAACCTCACCAGGTCAGGCGATGAAAAAGTAACATTGAGCTTTTGCTGGTGGGGAAACCAGACGAGAAATGATCTTACAAAAAAAGCAGTGGACCTTTATATGAGCAATAATCCGAATGTTGAGATCAAAGTTGAGTTTACAGATTGGACAGGCTACTGGGATAAGCTGTCAGCTATGGCGGCAGGAGGCAATCTGCCGGATATCATGCAGCAGGATTACGGATATCTGGGCAGCTATCAAAGCAGCGGACAGCTGGCTGATCTTTCGGAATTTATAGACAGCGGTGTCATTGATACGGAAAAGATAAATAAATCTGTCATCGACAGCAGCACAATCGATGGCAAATGCTATGGAATAAGCAGCGGAGTCACAGCCCTCATGATGGATTATGATAAAGCAATCGTGGAGGAAGCAGGTGTAACAATTCCTCAGCAGATGACATTTGACGAGTTATATGACATATCACAGGAGATTTATGATAAGACAGGAGCAAGGACTTATTTTGACGGAGGAATGAATACGTTAAAATATATGGCCAGAGTAAACGGAAGTTCACTTTTTGAAGACATTAATGCCGGGGATGATACCTCTGTAAAAGAACATTTCGCACTTGTGGAGAAATTCGCACAGGCAGAATTTGCCATCTCACCTGATGTACTGGCGGAAAAAAATCCGTATGTGGTAGAAACAAAGCCTATAAATGATGGGACAACCTGGAATGATTTTTCATACTGCAACCAGTATATAAGCATCTGCAGCGCAGCCGGCCGTGAACTGGGAATTACTATGTACCCCACAGTTGAGGGGAAGGATACTAAGCCTATGTACCTTCAGCCGGCAGCCTTCTTAAGTGTTGCTGAAACTTCCAGGAATAAAGAAGAGGCGGCAAAATTTATTAACTGGTTCATAAACAGTGTAGAATGTAATGAGATTCTTATGGCAGAGAGAGGAATGCCTGTCAATACAGATGTATCAGAGGCTATTAAGCCTAAGGCTGATCCGGTTGCGCAGGTAGTTTTTGATTATGTGGCAGAAGTAAATACGGTGGCAGGCTCAGTAGACCCGCCTGAACCAGAAGGAAGAGCTGAAGTGGATGATTTATGCAACTCTATTGTTGAAAATCTCAGATATGGTGATATCACAGTGGAGGAAGCCACAGAATCCTTTATGACCGATGCTAAGAGAATTTTAGATGAGGCAGCAAAATAGGCGGACACGCATGCGGAGGGGAATAGTATGAAACAGACAGAAAAACCTCCCAAAAGTAAAAAGACGCTGGCGCAGAAGCTGAACACGGAGAAGGCGGCAGGGTATGTATTTATCTTGCCCTTCATCATAGGCTTCCTGGCTTTTATGGCTGTCCCAATGGCTTTATCTTTTGGATTTTCTTTTACGAGATATAATATACTGGAATCGCCTGTCTTTATCGGGATCGAGAATTATATGACAATGTTTACAAAGGATGCGAAATTCTGGAAGGTATTTGGAGTTACCATGTATTATGTATTCTGCTCTGTTCCCCTCAGGCTTATTATGGCTCTGGCAGTGGCCATGCTGCTTGTCAGGGGAACAAAAGCTTCAGGCTTTTACCGCGCTGTGTACTATCTGCCGTCTATTATGGGATCAAGTGTGGCTGTAGCTATTCTATGGAAAAGGATGTTTTCAGGGGACGGAGTGATCAACACCATGCTGCAGGCCATAGGGATTCCGTGCAGTACGGCCTGGCTGGGGCGCTCTGACACTGCTATATGGACATTGATCATCCTGGCGGTCTGGCAGTTTGGATCTTCTATGCTGATATTTTTATCAGGACTGAAGCAGATTCCTGTCAATCTGTATGAGGCAGCTATTATGGACGGGGCAGGCGGTTTCCAGAAATTTTTTAAGATCACTCTTCCCATGCTGACCCCCTCCATCTTTTTTAATCTGATCAATCAGCTGATTACAGGTTTTATGGCATTCACACAGAGCTATATCATCACTCAGGGAGGCCCCCGGGACAGTACCAGGTTTTATGCAGTATACATGTACCAGAATTCATTTACATACAATAAACTTGGATATGGCTGTGCCATGGCCTGGTTCATGATACTGGTGATAGGGCTGCTGACATTCATCTTGTTTAAATCCCAGAACAAATGGGTCTACTACGAATCTGAAGGTTGAGAGCTATGGAGAACAGAAGAAGTTACAGAGGAAAAAGAGCCGGAAAAAATGTGTTATATCATACCGTTACGCTTGCAGGAGCCTGTATTATGGTATACCCTCTTGTATGGATGATCATGAGTACCTTTAAAGAAAGCGGGGAAATCTTCAAAACAGCAGCCCGGCTGATACCGGACACGTTTACACTGGAGAATTACAAAACAGGGTGGCAGGGCTTTGCAGGATACGGGTTTGGAATATTTTTTAAAAATTCTTTTATCATTGCAGGTATTTCCACAATCGGTGCAGTGTTCTCATCTGCAGTTGTGGCATTTGGATTTGCAAGATGTAATTTTAAGCTGAAGGGATTTTGGTTTGCATGCATGCTTGTTGCCATGATGCTTCCGTTTCAGATGATCATGATACCTCAGTATATCATGTTCAACAAGATGGGCTGGGTGGGGTCTTATCTTCCGATTATCGTACCGCAGTTTTTTGGACAGGGATTTTTTATCTTTCTGGATATCCAGTTTATGAAAGGAATACCAAGAGATCTGGATGAGGCTGCCAGAATGGACGGGTGCAGTATCTATGGCATTTTTGCCAGGATCATCCTGCCGCTTGTCAAGCCGGCGCTTGTGACAAGCGCAATCTTTTCGTTTATGTGGCGCTGGGATGATTTCCTGTCACCATTGATTTATCTGAATGACCCCATGAAATATCCTGTCAGCTATGCGCTGAAGATGTTTTCGGACCCCACAGTAGGCTCTGACTGGGGTGCAATGTTTGCAATGGCCACACTGTCACTGATACCGATCTTCCTGATATTTGTGACAATGCAGAAGTATCTTGTGGAGGGGATCGCTTCTACGGGAATAAAAGGATAGCAGCATACAATCAGAGTTACTGGTCACATGCTGCTATCCGGGGACTGCACCGATTAAATACTGTTTCACTTTTCGGCTTGAAGATACTGCTTTATTATCTTTATGCAGGAATCTTTCATGTTGCCGTACAGCCGTTCATATTTTGTCAGCTTGTCTATTTCATTCAGTAAGGCATCGGGCAGAAGCTGGTTATCTGCGAGGCTGTCTATATACTTTTTGATTTCCAGTGCGGAGGATAAATCTTCTGCTGTCTGTATAAAAGTGCAGGGAAATCTTGTATCAGAGGAAACAGCCTGATGTGCATTCTGAGAGCGTCCGCACAGACAGCAGGTGTCTGCATACAGAGGGTTCTCCATGCCGCACAGACATAGCCAGTGGTCTTCTCCGACAGCATAATCTGAGACTACATCGCTCCCGTAGATATTGCGGAGCCCGGTCAGCCTGTCAGGCTCCAGTACAGTCAGACGGTATGGGGAATCTGGTGTATAGCATACTTTATCCTCCAGATAATGATGTATTGAAACAGTACAGCTGTTGATTATTTTCAAGGTATTAAGAGGAATAGACAAAGTGACATATTCTGTTTCAAGATAATTTTCTTTGACTGAAATGTCAGTAAAATTAATATCCTCAAATACAGCAGTTGTTCCAAAAATAGTATTGAATATAAAGCTCAGATTCAATGCAGTCACCGGAAGATCGTTATATTTACATAGTTGCAGTTTTACTGTATGAGCTGAAATATTATACTTTATCATAAATGGCCTGACAGATATATCAGTGTAATAATTTATGACAGGAATATTTATAATCTTTTCTTTTGACTTATCATCTGCCTGGCTGAGAGATGTAGAAAAAGATATCTCTGCTGGTGATTCCGCGTGTTCTGGCTCAATATAGACAGCAGTGCCGTTGGCGATCACTCCCATTATATCTGATGTAAAAGTTGTGTAATCCACATCGAGTCCAATTACCGCATTTGCACCCAGATTCTTTGCAGTGCTTATCAGATCAGAGATCGCCATATTCTTAGCTTTGTACAATTTTCCTTCATACATAGAACTGTTTGAACCCAGAAAGTCTGCAAGTCCTGCGCCTAAAGAACTGAGAAAGCCTGTTCCCAGAACGCATTCTCCGGAACAGAAACCAATATATTTTTTTATTTTATATCCCTCGAAATTATACCCTGAGGTCATTAGTAGATCATCCATGATATCTCCTTAATCTTATGTACAGCAGAAGGCTTTTTCTCTGACAGCTTAATTACAATTTATTCTGTCTCAGCCTCAGTGTCTGCCTCAGGCATGGAAATATCAGCATTTCTTGTCAGTGTGATGATCTGGCTGTCATCTTCCAGATTACTCAGAATTATGCTGTATTCTGTTATCTCTTCCGGCATATATGTGACAGCGGCACCTTTATCCCAGGCAAATTTAATTTCATTAGAGCTGACAGTAAACTTGCCGGTCTGAGCGCCGTCATCCAGGTTAAGTGTTCCGTCTGATGAAATGACAAGGACCTTTCCGTCGATGTCCCAGGCTGTATCCTGAAGGAGCTTATTCAGAAACAGGTCCTGATTTTTAAGCTTCAGAAAAGCGGTTGCTGCCTGTATTGACTTGGGAGCAAGGGGGTCTGTCTCATCTGTGGCATCCACAGTCATAACCAGTTTGTTATCCTCTTCTTCATTCTGGAAATAGAGATCAGCATCTTCTGATTTTAGCTTATATGTGGCTGCGTCACTTTTCACAAGCGGAGTAAATTCACCTGTGATACTGTTCGCTTGTGCGGCCACTTCCTCAGGCAGGTTTTCCATTGTGAACTTTCCGCCAGATAATTCGTATGTTCCCACTTGAATAGCTTCCGGTACATCTGCCAGAAAAATAGTTCCATCCGGCATAAACATTAGGTCGTTTGACAGGGCATAGTCAGTATTGTCATACCAGATATAGCGCCAGACACCAAAATACTCTCCGTTTTTGTCCTGTTTTTCATTTTCCTGGATTTTTGATCCTTCTGTTTCTGATCCTTTCGTCTCCTCAGCTTCTGTCTCCACGACTGTCTCAGGTTCAGCAGCCTGCAGACTGACATCTGTGCCCAAAGACAAAATACCGGCCGCTAACGCCGCGGTCACTGCCCATAATGATTTTTTCTTCATTCCTGTTGCCTCCCTTTTTATTTATAGATATTCGGTAACTATTCAACAGGTCTGTGCATTTACTGAACAGCTACAATATCTATTTCTTAATCATTCTATCACACTGCCATTATCATTACAATTCCCATGACAAGATACACTGCTTTTTTTAAAAAATTTGGAAATCCTGGCAGCAGAAAGTCCCCGGCAGGCTGACGGGACAGCGCTTAAAAGTGCTGCTGGCTGAGCCATATTTTCATCATCATTTTCTGAGGTATTAGCTTGGAGAGAAGATGGGTAGATTTTACATACAGTCCATATACGGAAATATCTTTTCCCTTTTTGGCATCCTTTAATGCTTTAGCGGCAACAACATCTGGTGTAACCATTCCTGAAAAATTATTTGTTCCTTTTTCAGCTCCGATGAGGCCTCTGTCGAACAGCCCTGTTTTCATCCATCCGGGGCAGACGGCAGTGGCGCTTATTCCCTTGTCCTTTAATTCAATATTTAGCGCTCTGGTGTAATTGCGTACAAATGCTTTTGTTGAACTGTAGATATTCTGGTACGGAAGAGGAAAAAAGGATGCCTGCGAAGCAATGTTGATAATGTGGCTGTTTTTTTTCATATACGGGATACATGTCAGTCCGGCAGCCACAACAGCGCCGATGTTCAAGTCGATCATATTGAGAGATTCATCAATACCAATATCATCATAAGAGCAGAATTTTGCAAAGCCTGCGTTGTTTACCAGATATTTAACTGCTGCATCATTTGCATTAAGCTCTTTTTCAATTTCTGCAAAGCTTGCTCTGTTAGACAGGTCCATTGAAAATGTACGTATTTTGTCACCAAACTCATTTAAAAGCTGGTTCAGCTTTTCCTTGTTTCGGGCAATCGCCCATATTTCAGAGATACCTTCCTCTTTCAGCAGGAGTTTGACAAACTCTTTTCCCAGTCCCCCATTTGCCCCCGTTACAATAGCTATTGATTTTTCGCTCATAATAAATCCTCCTATAGGTTTATAAGTTTAATCTTTTAAACGCAAAGACTAAAAATATAACGCCTTTTATTCAGGCGTTGTATTCATGTCATTTTCAAGAGAAGCCAGCAAAGCTTTTAATTGACTGACTGCGCTGTCCATACTAATACTGTAAATTCTCTCTTTTCCGTTTTTCGTGACCTTAAGAAGCTTACTGTCGAGAAGCAGTTTCAGATGGTGGGAGACTGCAGGCCTTGACAGGGAAAGCTGTTCTGTAAGCTCTGTGACCGACATTTCCTTGTTATCAAATAAAAGCATAAGGATCTGCTGCCTGTTTTCATCCTGAAGCATTGTAAAAACAGGAATGCATTCTGATAAAATATTTAGGGTTCTTTTGCTCATAGCAGCCTCCTTGCGTTTAAAAGTTTAAACGTATCATATCATGCTCGAGTGAGAGTGTCAAGTATGATTGAGCAGCGCCTATTTTTCTTTCGCGCCATTTTTATTAGTGCCAAGTGCAATAAAGCCCGCCGTAACAGCCAGTGCAAGCATAACATCATGTTTGCCCAAGGGATCTGTAGCTATTGAATATACGATAAACGCTGTACAGATTAGTAAAACAGTAACTATAATACCGCGTATAATTTTTGTTTTTTTAGACATAGGAATGTCCTCCTTAATTATTCATCCTGACAGTGGATCAAAGTCAAACGAGCTTGATGCTGATGACTGCCGGGATGCATGAGCTTATATTTAGTAGAGTAAGTGTAACTGTGAAGGTACTAAACAGCTACAAGTATACCATGCATAAAGGTAAAAGAACAGTACTGAATATTTTTCACGGAATTCCCTTAATTTTAATAATATTGTGCCCGAATTTAAAAGAGCCGTGCCTTGCCCAGTGATAAACTTGTAAGTATAGGTAACTATTCAGCAGAGGATAAAGGAGGATATAATCATGCAGCTGCAGGCAGAAGAGGTAATGTGTTTAAATGTGATCTGTGAGGAGGCCAGGGAAGTAAGGAGCGGTCTTGACGGCTATCTGCGGGTCATTCCCATTGTGGGAGGATCCGTGGAGGGCAGGGTAAGAGGGAGCGTTGTGAGCGGCGGCGCAGACTGGAACACAGAGAAACCAAACGGGGATGCCCATGTGTTTGCAAAGTACATGCTGGAGACTGATGACGGAGAATATATTGCAGTGGAAAATGAAGGAATACTTGAGAAAGACAGTACAGCCAGGATCAAAACAGTCCCAAGATTTACCGCGGATGAAAATGGGAAATACGCCTGGCTGAATAAAGGAGTCTATGTGGGCAGTCTGGAGGGCGGTAAGATTCCAAATTCAGTGGAAATCCATGTATATCGTATTGGATGAATAAAACTTTAATACAGTTACTGCTCAATTCCGCAGATAGCAGCCGGACAGTTACCGGTCACGGAGTGAGTAGTAACATTTTTTTCCACTTCACTTTGAATTGCCTCAGGATAGAAACTCTGCTATGATGGAGTCAAAGTCAGGCTGGCAGTATTTTTGAAGCACGCTCTGGGCAGCCCAAAATCCATACACCAGGGAGGGATAGAAATATGAAACAAAAATCTTTTGTTAAAAGGATCGTACTGTATACCAGTATCCTGCTGTTTATGCTCATGGTTCTGCTGGTGGGATTTTCTGTCTATTCCCTGCGCTCCTCCCAGAAGGAATCCCGGAAGTATGGGGAAAATCTGCTGGATGTATACTGCGGGAATCTGGAAAAATGGATATCAGGGATGGATACTCTGATGAAAAATGTAATTTTTAAGACACAGGAGCTTTCGCTTTTAAAGAGCCAGAATGAGGCAGTGCGCCTGTATGCATCCCTGGATCTGAAACAGTATATGAAGGAACTGCTGACTTACAATGAATGCGCTGACGCCATCCTTATTTCTGATGAGGCATATGATATAAATTTAAATTACCAGTATGCCAAGAGCTCTATGCCATATTCCCAGGTTCTGCTGGTGAGGGAACGTATAAAGGATTATCTGGATGAGGAATTCTTTGAGACAGACTGGGAGTTCCAGAACATAGGCGGGGTGGAATACTTATATAAGGTACATGTTTATAATCACCAGGCCATAGGAGTTTTCGTACAAAAGCAAAGGCTGATGGATCAGGTGTTTAATGAGGAGCTGGACGGACTGTCATTTTTGCTGGCAGATAAAGAAGGGACAGTGCGCGCGGCAGCAGGCGCCGGGGGAGCAGAGTGGTGCGGCAGAAGCTTTGAAGAGCCGGGAGGAACGGATAGCTGGACATTTGTGAAGGGTATAGGTGATACAGGCCTTTCTATAGCTGCCCTCATGGGAAGAACGGGAGCTGTGTGGAAGATACAGGGAAGCCTGCTGGTTTTTATTGTCATGATCCTGTCTATTGTTGTGCTCAGTGCCTTTCTTATCAGGTACCTGACAAGAGAAGTGTTAGGACCCATGACACATCTGATGGGGACAATGGAGAAGATAGAAAAGGGTGATTATAACTGCAGGGTGGAGGAGAACTGCCATAACCGGGAATTCACTTCACTGAAAGAGAATTTTAACAGGCTTATGGATGAGATCATCGGCCTGAAGATACAGAGGTACGAGAAGCAGTTAAGCCTTCAGGAGTCAGAGCTTCGGTGTATCCGTCTGCAGCTGAAGCCTCACTTCTTTTTAAATGCGCTGACTACTATTTCCAGCCTGTGCGGACAGGGAAAGACACGCCAGGCTCAGGACTATATCCAGGCGTTCTGCGGCAACATCAGGTATATGTTCCGCTCAGGCTTCCACACGGTGCCTGTCAAAGAGGAGATCCGCCATGTGGAAAATTATCTGGAAATGCAGGAGATGAAGTATCCTGAATGCGTATTTTATTTTATAAATATACCGGAAGAGCTGGAGGAATGGAGGATCCCGCAGATGCTGATCCACACTTTTGTGGAAAATGAATATAAGTATGCGGTGAACGTGGAATCTACCCTCACCATATTGATTACGGCAGCCAGGACCGAAAAGGATGGGGAAGAGTATCTTCTGCTGGAAATGGAGGATGACGGCCCCGGATATCCTGAGGAGGTCCTGGAGTGGATGGAGGAAGAAAATCCCCAGCCTGCCGGGGACGGCAGCAGAGTAGGACTCAGCAGTATCTGCAGGATGATGGAGCTGATGTATGACAAAAAGAATCTGGTCTCCATTGAAAATGTGGAGCCTCACGGATGCAGGAACAGGGTCCTGATTCCAAAGGAGCCAGTAAATGAGATGCCGGGAAGGGGAGGAACGTATGAAGGCACTGATAGTAGATGATGATACAGCGACTGTAGATATGATATGCGACTCTGTAGACTGGGAACGTCTGGGCATCCAACAGGTTGAAAAGGCCTACAACATCCATCAGGCTAAAGCAGTTCTGGAGTCTGCAGTGATGGATATTGTCATAAGCGATATTGAAATGCCCCAGGGTTCAGGGCTGGAGCTGCTGGAATGGATGAGGGAGAACGGGAAAGACAGTGAATTTCTCCTGCTGACCTGCCATGAGGATTTTTCCTATGCGAGCAGGGCGCTCAGGCTGGATGCGGCGGAATACCTGACAAAGCCTTTTAATCCTGCAGTGATGGAGACGGTGCTTCTGAAGGTCATTCACAGGGCCCGGGATAAGCAGGCCCTGAAGCAGAGCAGCAAACGGGGAGAATGGCTCTCAAGCAATGAAAAGAAGAATTACCTCTCTTTTTTCAATGAACTGCTGGGCGGCTATGCTATGTGGGACAGAGAGAAAATCAGAAGAGAGATTGCAGGACGTCAGCTTATCATTGACCCGGAGGGCTGCTTCCGGCTTGTCATCTCCAGA
This sequence comes from Murimonas intestini, assembly GCF_024622195.1. Classification (NCBI taxonomy): domain Bacteria; kingdom Bacillati; phylum Bacillota; class Clostridia; order Lachnospirales; family Lachnospiraceae; genus Murimonas; species Murimonas intestini. The sequence goes on along the minus strand of NZ_JANKBI010000010.1, from coordinate 122,888 downwards.
GTGGTGAACTATGAGCAGGCAGAAGAGCAGATGGGAAGAAACCTTCTGGAATTTTTTCTGCTGGGCCTCTGTTCCGAGGTGCTGCTGGGAGAAATTGAGAACCGTCATACTCTGTATTATCAGGATGGAAAGGGCAAGCTGTTTGTCACTGTATGCGGCGGTGAGAGTGAAGAAGACATGCGCGGGCGGTGTGAGGACCTCATTGAAAAATGTGAGGCATATATCCACGTTCCCGTCACCTGCTGCATCAGCAGTCCAGTACAGGCTGAAGCTCTCGCAGAAACAAAAGAACGTCTGGGCCGCTGTATTTCTGAGAATGTAGCATTTTACAGAAAGGTATTCACAGAGGAGGAGGCCGTGGAGAAGGTGGCGGAGAGCGATACTGCGCTGGACTTAAAAGACCTGGACATGTGGCTGAAGGAGCACGACCGGAGGCGGATACTGGGATATCTAAAGGATGTGCTCTCTGAAAAGGAGAGAAACAGAGTACTAAATGAACATGCCCTCTTTTTGATAAAGCAGGAACTGCTGCAGATGGACTATGCCTATCTCCTTCAGAACGGGATACAGGCTGCCAAACTGTTTCACGATGAGATATCTGTAAAGCTGCTGGAGCGGGCCACCCAGTCGTCTGTAGATATGATACGCTGGGCGAATTATCTTTTGGAACGTACTTTTTCATATGAAGATGAGGTGAAAAAGTCAGCTACTATTATAGGCCGGATCGAGGAGTATATCAGGGGACACTATGCGGAGGATATCAGCAGGAATGAAATCGCGAAAGTATTTTTTCTGACACCAGAATACCTGGCAAAGCTGTACAAGAAAAAGACAGGTGTGAGTATCAAAAATGCAGTCATAGAGGTCAGGATCGAAAAGGCAAAAGAACTGCTGGCAAGGGAAGATATCAGGATCAGCGATGTGGCGGGAATGGTGGGCTTTGATAACTTTTCCTATTTCTCTACATTATTTAAAAAATATACGGGAATCACGCCAAAAGAATATAAGACAAACCAGCAGCAGATACATCTAAACTCTTAAAAATGAAAGAACACCCCTTAATTTTAAAAGAAAGAAGGGTGTTTTTTCTTTATACTGGTAATATCAAAAGAAAAGGAGCGTAAAGCGATGAAAGGAAAGAAAGTAGTATCTTATTTTATGGCAGCGGTTTTGATGACAGGGATATGCGGCAGTGTGCCGGCAGCTGAGGTACATGCAGAGGGAGATTATGAAAAAGTGGTATATGCTTTTCCGTCCTTTAATAACATCCCCACAGAAGAGAGCATAGCTTCTGTGGAAGAAGCCATCAATGAGATCACCAGGGAGAAAATAAATGTGGAAGTGGACCTGATGCCTCTGAACATTGCAGAATATACCCAGCAGGTGACTCTGGCACTGCAGGGCGGGGAAGCGGTGGACTGCTTCATGTCCCTGGGAGACTTTAACAACTGTGTTTCCACGGGAATGGCGGCAGATATTACAGATCTTGTGGATACATATGCACCGGAGACACGTGATCTTATCGGGGAGGAATGGATGAAGACGACCACAAAGGAGGGGGCTGTCTACGGTTTTCCTACATACAAGCCTGTAGCTCTTACGCCAATGGTGGTTTACAAGCAGAAATATGTAGATGAACTGGGGATTGACATGTCAAAGGTGAATTCGATAGAAGACCTGACAGATGTCCTGAGAAAAGTGAAAGAAGCTTATCCTGACATTACGCCGCTTGTACCTGTCAATTCTGGAGAGACAGGGATCATGCAGGCAGCAGGGGATGTGGATTTTCTGTCAGATGACTATACTTCACCCAAGGGTGTGCTCATGGGCGAAAGCACAGAGGTAGTGGATTTCTATTCAACAGACAGGTTTAAAGAACTCTGCAGCCTTACAAGGACATGGTACAATGAAGGGCTGATCATGAAAGATGCGGCAACTACTACGGCGGCAGCAGCCGAATTGATGTCAGCAGATAATTCCTTCTGTTATGTGGCGGCTTACAGCTATCCCGAAGCAGATACTGCCGCTTCCCTGGAAGCCCAGTGCGGAAACTTTGAATTAGGCGCCAAGATTATTGGTGAGGCATATCTGGATACTTCTTCTGTCAATGCCCTTACATGGATGATCTCTTCAACAAGCAAGGTGCCTGAAGCAGCCCTTAAGTTCCTGAATCTTACATTTACTGATAAAGAGGTAGTAAATCTTATTATTTACGGTATAGAAGGCAGGGACTATGTAAAAGACGCAGAAGATTTTGTCAGCTATCCGGAAGGACAGGATGCGTCAACAGTTCCTTATACTGCACAGTTAAGCTGCGGCGTGCTGGGTAATTTCTTCATCATGTATCCTATGGCAGGCACGAATAAAGAGTCACTTGACTGGGAGCTTGAGCAGAACAAAGCTGCAAAGACTTCTAACGCCATGGGTTTCAGCTTTAACTCCAGCAGTGTGAAGACAGAATATACAGCTGTGGCAAATGTGGTATCCCAGTATCTGCCGGGCCTTCAGTGCGGCAGTGTAGATCCTGAGACAGAACTGCCTAAATTTATTGATGCCTTAAACAGCGCAGGAATGGGTTCTATTGTATCTGCAAAGCAGGAGCAGCTGGATACATGGATGGCGGAGAATAAATAAGCGGCAGGCGATTGGAGGAAATTATGGTAAAAGCAGCTGCAAAGCAAAAGAAGCAGAGCTTCAGAAAGTCAGTCCCTCTGCTGGTGATAGCTCTTCCGGCAATACTGTATATCCTGGTGAATAATTATCTGCCTATGTTTGGCGTATTTCTGGCCTTCAAGGATTATAATTTTTTCAAAGGGATCTTCGGAAGCGACTGGTGCGGACTGGACAACTTTAAATTTCTGTTTGCCACTGAGAATGCGTGGATCATGACGAGAAACACAATTCTCTATAACCTGGCATTTATCGTCATCGGCACAGTCTTTGCCATTGCGGTTGCTATCCTCATGAATGAGGTGGGCAAGCTTTTCAGGGCGAAATTCTTTCAGTCCGCCCTGCTGCTGCCCAACCTCCTCTCATGGGTGGTGATCGCCTACATAGGATATGCTTTTTTAAATCCGGAAACAGGATTTATCAATAACACTGTCCTGAGCAGCCTGGGCAAAGAGGGTGTGGCCTGGTATACAGAAAGCTCCAAATGGCCGTTCATACTGATCCTTGTCTATCTGTGGAAAAACATGGGCTACAGCTCGATCATTTATATGGCCAGCATAGCCGGGATTGACAAAGGTATATTTGAGGCGGCCAGGCTGGACGGGGCGTCAAAGCTGCGCCAGATTTTCAGTATTACAGTGCCGTTGCTGAAACCTACAGTCATCATGCTTACTCTTATGTCAGTGGGCAGGATATTCTTCTCGGATTTTGGGCTGTTCTACCAGGTGCCGATGAACTCAGGAGCTTTATACAGCACGACACAGACAATAGACACATATGTATACCGGGGGCTTATGGAATTAAATGATGTGGGAATGTCCGCGGCAGCGGCTCTGTACCAGTCTGTTGTAGGATTCATAGTAGTTGTGGCGGCAAACGCAGTTGTCCGGAAGGTTGATTCCGAAAATGCATTGTTCTAGGAGGCAGATATGATAAAAAAAATGACAGATGAAAAAAGGTTTCGCATCATTGCATCAATCATACTGGCAGTACTGGCCTTTCTGGTTCTTATGCCGATTGTGCTGATCGTGATCGCTTCCTTTACTGATGAACATACCCTGATCGCGGAGGGCTATTCGTATCTGCCCGGGAAGCTGAGCCTGGACGCCTATTACTATATGCTGAAGCAGGGAGCTATGATTGCCAGAGCATACGGGGTCTCTATCTTTGTTACAGTCGGCGGAACCTGCATCAGCGTGCTCCTCACCACTATGCTGGCATATCCCATGTCCAGAAAAAACTTCCGCTACAGGAACCAGCTGTCTTTCTTTGTATTTTTTACAATGCTTTTTAACGGAGGCGTGGTTTCTTCTTATATTATGTGGAGCAATATTTTCCACATCAAGAATACGATATGGGCATTAATGCTCCCCAATTATGTAGTGACAGCTTTTAATGTATTTCTGGTCAGAAATTATTTTACAAACAGTGTGCCAGATTCCCTGATTGAATCGGCAAAGATTGACGGGGCTTCTGAGCTGACTATATTCAGGAAGATCATGCTTCCTCTTGCGGTTCCCACTGTAGCCACAATAAGCTTATTTACCGCACTCTGCTACTGGAATGACTGGACAAACGGTTTATATTACATAACAGATTCTAAATTTTACGGTATCCAGAATCTGCTGATCAAGATCATGAATAATATACAATTCCTGAAATCCAGCAGCAATGCAGCCATGCTGGGCACAAATGCGGTAGAACTGCCGGGCACGGCGGTCAGGATGGCCCTGGCTGTGATAGGAATACTTCCGATTCTGATCATCTATCCGTTTGTGCAGAAGTATTTTATAAAGGGAGTAGTTGTCGGAGCAGTAAAAGGATAATTAATCTGGAGGAAAAAAATAATATGAAAGTAAGAGAAGTGATTGAAAGAGTCATAGAAAAGACAGGCCTTACTCCTATTCCGCATGAGAAGACCTGCGACCATCTGATGATTGGGGATGGGGAGATGGAGGTCACAAAAGTGGCTTCTACATTCATGGCTACTGTGGATGTGATCAAAGAGGCAATAGAGGCGGGGGCAAATATGATCATAACTCATGAGCCTACCTGGTTTACAGGAAAAGATGATACAGGCTGGGTGGAAGAGGATGAGATCTATCTGGAAAAGAGAAAACTCATCGAAGAAAATCACATAGCGATCTGGCGTTTCCATGACCACATGCACATGTGCAGTGAGGACGGCATCTACCGGGGCTTTGAGAAGGAGACAGGATGGGGACAATACCGTATCCCGTATCAGGGAGTGGATGATCCTTTATGTAAATTCGGAGGCTGCTACGAAATACCGCCCGCCTCTTTAAGAGAGCTGTGTGAGTTCTTTAAGGAAAAAATGGAGATGGACGTGATTCAGATAATCGGAGATCCGGAAATGGCAGTGAGGCGTATCGGCGTCCTGGTGGGCGGCGGAAGTCTGGGGCTTGGCACAGAAGAGATGCCTATGATCCTTATGCGGCAGATGAACCTGGATCTGGTGATCTGCGGGGATATTACAGAGTGGACATTGCCTGCCTACATCAGGGATGCCATGCAGCTGGGGTTCAATAAAGGAATGCTGGTGCTGGGACATGAGCGCAGCGAAGAGCCGGGCATGAAGTATCTGGGAGAGTGGCTGGAGCCGGCTCTGGATGGAACTAAAGTAGTATTTATCGATGCAAAGGAGCCTTTTGAGTATTTATAAACAAGGCAGCAGAAGGAGAAAAAAATGGCATTATTAAACATCACATTTCCGTCATGCAGTCTGAGAAGATCAGTGAGCATCAATGCCCTGATTCCAAATGAGATCAATTTTATGCCCGGTCAGGAGCCGGAGTATAGGAAAGAGCCTTTTAGGACCTTATATATGCTGCATGGGTACTCAGGAGATGCCAATGATTATCTTGTCTTTTCGAATTTATTTGAATTGTGCAGGATATATGATCTGGCAATAATTTTTCCTTCAGGTGAGAATTCTTTTTATCTGGATGATGAAGATAAAAGCGAGCTGTACAGCAGGTATGTGGGCAGTGAGCTTGTAGAGTTTACCAGAAGCTTATTCCATCTTTCAGACAAGAGGGAGGATACTTATATCGGTGGTCTGTCTATGGGCGGCTATGGAGCTATGGTTAACGGACTCAGATATGCGGACACTTTTTCAAAAATCATCAGCTTCTCAGGGGCATTTATTGAAATAACCCTGGCAGACGCCAGAGAGTACAAAGCGGATGAGGTATCAGACGAGAAATATCAGCGCAGGGTATACGGGGATCCACGAAAACTGCGGAAATCAGATAAGGACCCGCGCTGGTGCATGGAGATGCTGAGGGCGCAGGGAAAGCAGATACCTGATATCTACCAATGCTGCGGTAAGGATGATTTTCTGATCGAGCCTAACAGGCGGCTCCATGAATTTATGGAAGAGCAGAATATCCCCCACAGGTATGAGGAAGGGGAAGGGACACATGACTGGGCATACTGGCAGAAACACCTGGAACCGGCGCTTGCCTGGCTGGGAGAGAAAGGGTGAGAAAAAGCCCTGCGCAGCCTGGTAACACATGAACAGTGACTAAAGAAGGGGCATTGCTTCAGCAGATAAATGTTCGCCAAGTCTTCAAATCCTCTTACAAGATATTTGTACAAGTTGGGCACCATTTGCGGCACCACAAACTTTCTTTTCCAGCCGGTACACATGGAACGATAGAAGCCCATTTTGGAGGTTGCTCGTATAGTCGCCCTCAGTATTTCCTAACCTCAAAAACAGGATCATACGCTCCATTCCGGATGGTCTAGTCGTCAGAATTGAGGGTGTGTACCCACAACAAGCGTTTTGCATGAGTGTGTACACTCATACACTGCTTGCCACTATTGAAAACAACCAGATAGCGTGGTGCGCCTTATACCAAGAAGGCGCACTACGCAAAAGGCTCATAACAGGAAGAATAGATGTTTTATAGGGTTATACCAAGCTCCAATTCATCATCGTCACTTCTACCGGTTTCCATAAATCCAAGTTGGCGATATAGACCATATGCTATTGTGTTTTCAGGATTGCAAGTAATGAAAACGGTCTGTGATTGTCCAAAAGGTTTCGAAGAAATATAACGGAGAACCTCTTTCAACGCACCTTTGCCATACCCATTTCCTTGAAACTCTTTATCTATCATCATGTGCCAAATATTATACACTTCTTCATCATAATCATAGATAACCATGACATATCCAACCATTTTATCTTCCACATATATACCAAATGGCGTACACTGGCTATAATATACATATGCTTGTGCCAGACTACGAATGGGATTTGAAACATATTTTTCTTGTCCTACCGCCAATTTCAAGTTGAAACAATCAATGAAATTTGACTCATCAATTCTCTTTAATACAATATTATTCATGATTTTCCTCCATCGCTTTGGAGGGCTAGTTCAAAGTTACCCTCCTGTTTGTATTGTTTCGGCTATTTTTAATCATCATAATGAACATCTCCTTTATAATTGTAGTATCTATTATAAACACAGAACCTCTGTGGGATTATTTATTTGGTAGGCGCTTTTAATTTAAATTGCGGCGGCCATGAGGTCGCATCGCCAATTTCTATTCGCCATAGGCAAATAGAAATACCCTGTAGTACGCCTTTTCCGCCTAAGGCGTATTTACTCCGCTTTTTCCATTCTAATGATTCAGCGTGTATCTGTCAAATCAAGTCTTATATTGCTTTAGCAGTTCTTGCAAGACACCATTTTCTTTCGGGCACCAAATAGGGCACCTTTCTTCCATTCATCCCATAGTCCGTTTATCAAAAACCCAGTAACCATGCGTATCCATGCGTTCACCTCCATGCTTAAAAACGCTGCAGTTTATAAAGATAAGAATTATCCCGGCTTTATCTTTTTGGATATAAGAATTATATCACATTATTATTGACAAATATAAAAGATTTGACAAACGCAACTGTAACATGTATAATTACAGTTATAAGTGTTAACGGCTTTGAATCACAGAAAGGCGGGATGCGGATGGAACTGGCTCAATGGCTTATTATCTGATACAGGAGGCAGGCCCTTTAGTGAAGGCAGGTATGCGCCTTCAGGCAGTAGTGACATCAAGGGCGGAGGAGCGCTTCTGCGGGAAAAGACCATTGCCAGAGGTGTCCGCGAGATCACAAATCAAGACAGAAAGAAAGGCGGAATGTATTATGTATAACAGTAAGATTTATTCGCACGGTTATATAGGAACGTATCATTCGGAAGAAAGCAGAGGAGTCTATCATTTTACCTTTAATGAAAAGAACGGGCAGATGACAGAGCCTGAGCTGTTTTATGAAACAGAGAATGCCAAATGGGTAACTAAAAACGGCGGCTTGCTTGTTTTTTCCATGAGAAAGGAAGGGCACGCCGGCACCTGTTTTTTGAGACTCAGGGATGGAAAGGCTGATTATGCTTATGAAATCCTTGAAGAGAGGACAGCACCCTGCTACATCCTGCAGGAGGGGGAATTCGTCTGTACAGCTAATTACCATGAGGGTACAGTTATGGTCTACTCTGTTAAAGATAAAAAACCGGATATTGTCGCAAGGATTGAAAATGGGGAAGAGGCAGGATGCCATCAGATCCTCATCCATGGGCAGGATATGATGGTGCCCTGTCTGGAACAGGATAAGATCAGGATGTTTGATATGGATAATGGATTTGCCCTGTCAGGAGAAATCATGTTTCCTGAAGGCAGCGGACCAAGGCATGGGGTATTCAACAGGGAACATACAAAGTTATTCGTGGTGAGTGAACGGAGCAATGAACTGTTCATATTTAAGGTACGGGGCAGAGAATTCAGTCTGGAGCAGATTCTTCCGATATATCTGGACGGAGGCAAAACAGCTGCCGCGGCGGCCATACGTCTCACCAGTGATGAGAGGTTCCTGTATATATCTGTACGGGGGCAGGATATCCTGACAGTGGCTGACGTGAGAGGAAGCAGGGCAAAGGTCATACAGCATGTACCCTGCGGAGGCGTGCATCCCCGCGATCTTATCCTGAGCCGGGAGGAAGGCTTTCTCCTTGCTGCAAACAGGTTCGGGGGTGGAATTGTCAGCATGGAACGGGACAGGGAGAGCGGACTGATCGGAGAAATCAGAAGCCGGATCCACATACAGGAGGGAGTGTCAGTGCTGTTGGAAGAACAGGAGGGATCGTATGTATAGAACAGAAATAGGAGTGATAGGCCTGGCAGTCATGGGAAGAAGCCTTGCACTTAACATGGCGGACCATGGGTTTAAGGTGGGAGGGTATAACAGGAGCAGGGAAGTGACTGAAAATCTCATAAAGGAGTATCCGCATGAGAATTTTTTCCCCTTTTATGATATGAGGGAGCTTGTGGAGTCACAGGAAAGGCCGAGAAAATTTTTGATCATGGTAAAAGCGGGGAGACCTGTGGACATGGTGATAGAGCAGCTTGTTCCGTTTCTGGATGAAGGAGATATGATACTGGACGGGGGCAATTCTTTCTTTGAGGACACAAGGAGGCGTGAAAAGAGCCTGAGGGAAAAGGGTATATATTACTTCGGGACAGGAGTGTCAGGAGGGGAGAGAGGGGCGCGCTTCGGCCCGTCAATTATGCCCGGCGGTGACAGAGAGGCATATGAGCATATAGCTCCCGTGCTGGAGGCTATAGCAGCGAAAGCCCAGGGGGAGCCTTGCTGTGCCTATATGGGGCCTGATGGGGCAGGACATTATGTAAAGATGGTGCATAATGGGATAGAATACGCGGATATGCAGCTGATTGCGGAAGCTTACCTCCTTCTCAAATATGCGGGAGGATTTACAAATGAAGAACTGGCGGACACATTTTCTGCCTGGAATGAAGGAAAACTGAAAAGCTATCTGATAGGGATTACCGCAGATATATTCAGAGAGAAGGATGATTTTGAAAATGGGGAGCTGATAGACTATATTCTGGACAGTGCAGGCCAGAAAGGGACAGGACGCTGGACTAGCCTGGAGTCTCTGAAGCAGGGAGTCAACGTATCCATGATCACGGCTGCCTGCAATGCCAGGATCATGTCAAACCAGATACAGCAGAGGAAAATGGCGTCAGAGCTTATAAAAGGCCCTGAACGAAGCGGCATCCCGGATAAAAAGGCTTTTGGGGAAGCAGTACGGGAAGGACTGTATACAGCCAAGATAGCGGCATATGCACAGGGATTTTCACTGCTGTCACATGCCTCCGGTGAATATGGATGGGATCTGGATTATGGCAGGATCGCCGCTATTTTCCGGGCAGGCTGTATCATACAGGCGGAATTTCTGGATGATATTACCAGGGCTTTCAGAAAGGATAAAGAGCTTACAAACCTGATGACAGACTCTTTCTTCAGGAATGGAATCAATAATGGACATGAAAGCCTGAGAAGGATTTTAAGTACCGGGATCTTAAACGGGATACCGGTGCCGGCTATGAGCCAAGCTGCTGCATATATTGACGCTTTCAGGGGAGTCCCTGTGGGGGCCAGCCTGATACAGGCACAGCGGGACTGCTTTGGGGCACATACCTATGAGAGAACAGACAGGGAAGGTATCTTCCATCATGATTGGGGGCAGGGACATGTATAATGAGCAGGTTTTTACAATATTCGGAGGGACAGGAGACCTGACCTTCAGGAAGCTTATTCCGGCACTTTATAACATGGAGATGGCAGATGGAGGAGAATACTGTCCGCGGATAGTGGTGATAGGGCGAAGAGAATACACCAGCAGCATGTACAGAGAGAAAGCCCGGGACTGGGTGGAAAAATTTGCAAGGCTCAGCTATAAGGAAGAAGTCTATGAGAAGCTGGCGGAAAAAATCGTTTATTACCGCATGGATTTTACTGATGAGGCCTCTTATGAGGGACTTGATGCGTTCTACAGGGAAATGGGGGCGAAAAAGCATATTTTCTATTTTGCCGTTGCCCCGCGTTTCTTTGAAATAATAGTAAGCGGGCTCCATAAGGTGGATGGAGCCAGGGACGGTAAGGTGGTGCTGGAAAAGCCGTTCGGAGAGGATCTGGCGGCGGCAGCCAGGCTGAATGAGGAAATGGAAGGATTTTTCAGTCAGGGTCACATATACAGGATCGACCACTATCTTGGAAAGGAGATGGTCAGAAATATCCAGACGATCCGCTTTGCAAACCCTATCTTTTCTAATGTCTGGGATGCAGGACATATTGAGTGTATCCAGATCTCAGCCATGGAAGAGGTGGGTGTGGAGAGCAGAGGCGGATACTATGACCGCAGCGGAGCTTTGAAGGATATGATGCAGAACCACCTGTTCCAGATACTTACCATAGTGGCTATGGAGCAGCCAAAGAGCCAGGAAGTGGAAGATATGCACAGAGAGCAGATGAAGGTACTGGAAGCTCTCAGCCTGCCGGAAAATATCTCTGAGAGTATGGTTTTGGGGCAGTATGATGGTTACCGCAAGGAACCGTCTGTCAGGGCGGATTCTTCCACGGAAACTTATGCAGCTGTGCGGCTTTTTGTGGACAATGACAGGTGGAGAGGAATGCCCTTCTATATCCGCACAGGCAAAAAGCTGGATAAAAGGGAAATGCAGGTTGCTGTAGTATTCAAAAGTCCTGCCCCTGATATTGAGCCGGATATCCTGAATATTAAGATCCAGCCCACAGAAGGTGTATACCTGCAGTTTAATATAAAGAAGCCCGGAGAGTCTGTAGACGTCATCCAGGCCAAGATGGATTTCTGCCAGAGCTGTTCCTCTGTCAACCAGACGAACACGCCGGAGGCTTATGAGAGGCTGATTGCCGCCTGCTTTAAGGGGGAACGTTCCTGGTTCTCAAAATGGGACCAGATCGAAGCCAGCTGGAAATATGTTGATGCCATACGGGATAAATACCGCCTGGGCGGTGTTCCAATCCATGTATACAAGCCGGGAAGTGACGGCCCTGATGCAGCGGAACAGCTTCTGAACAGCTATGGCCATTCCTGGTTTGATTAAGTTCAGCGCCCGCCGGGGCTTTTCCTGTATTCACTCGGCTTTTTTCCTGTCTTTTTCTCGAATAACCTGCTGAAGTATTTGCTGTCTTTGTAGTGGAGCCGTTCCGCTATCTCATAGACCATCAGATCAGTGGTGAGCAGCAGTTTTTTGGCGGCATTGATCTTTACCTGGGTCACATAATCCAGGTAAAGCTGTCCCGTCTGCTTTTTGAATGCCTGGCTTAAATAAATGGGGGAAATGTAAAACATCTGGGCCACTGTCATCAGGGAGAGATCTTCCAGATAATTGGAATTTATATAATTTTCTACCTGGGAGATCAGTTCGCTGGGTCTTGCCAGCTCATTGTCCCTGGAACGGTTTATCAGGCTGTATACAATATTCTGAACATATTTTTCCAACTCATCTGCTGTCTGGATGGCAGAGATCTGCTGCATAAAATCCACATTCCCATAGGCATCCGGATCAGGGGCAGCTTCGCTCTCGGTCATGTACTGGATACATGTCATCAGGAGGTTCAGAGCATTGATCTGTATGCCCAGCAGGGGTGTATCTGCAATTTCGGACAGGTAATGAAATACTTTGTGGATAGAGCTTGTGATGCTGGCAAAATTAGACTGCATCAGGCTCTGGCGGTATGCGTCCCAGAGTCCGTCGGGCAAAGTCTGGATAAAATGCGCATTTTTTAAACTGCTGTCAAAAGGATTGACGGAGCTGGCGCCCCGGATGATCTTGTATGACAGGGCAAAAAGAGCCTGCTTGCAGGAGACGGGAAGATGGCTGGCGCAGGGGTAAGGCCTTCCGACACCTATGCAGAGCCCGCCGTGAGCCTGCATGGACATTTTCTGGTGAAGCTCTGTAAGCTGTTCCGTAAAAAAATCAGGAGGCGTATCAAGCGGCAGAGAAAAAATGCCCAGATACGTATTGCTGCCATGATAATACAGAAGAAAGGGAATGCCTAATGCGGACAGGCCCGCAAGAAGCTCCTGGCGCAGCACTGAGATATTTTCCGGAGCTGCGGCCTGAAAGGCGGCCGCCAGATAAGTGTGTCCGGGGGCCAGAGAGATATCATAATCGGCCAGGGCAATCTTAAGATCCTCATCTGTCTCAAAGTAGGAGTTCATCATATCACGCAGCACATCGTCGAGAGCCAGGGCAGACAGCTGCTGGCTAACATCCTCCAGCTGCGTAAGGGCTGTCTGTGTTTTTCTCTGAAGGGCCAGCTGTTCCCTGACCTTTTCCAGAGCCTGGATCAGCTCGGATTCCACTACGGGTTTCAGAAGATATTCCTGGACCCCCAGGGACATACACTGTTTTGCGTAAGAAAAGTCAGAATACCCGCTGAGTATGATAAAGCCGCAGGGGTGTATGGCAAGAGCCTGGCGGATCATATCGATCCCGGAGCAGTTGGGCATGCGGATGTCGGATATGACAATATCAGGCTGCAGGCTTTTGATCATGTCCAGGCCCTCACGGCCGTCAGAGGCGCAGCCTGCGATCTCACAGCCGCAGGCCTCCCAGTCTATCAGGATCTGAAGGCCCTGGGTTATGATTGGTTCGTCATCTATGAGCAATACTTTATACTTTTCCATACTTCCTCCAAATTTATCAGAATTTAGTAAATATTTTTCCAGGCTCTAAGGTTCAGGCAGGATCTCCATGTTGTAATTCTTCGGGATGCAAAGCTGTACCGTGGTGCCCCTGGGTGAATTTGCATACAGCCGCAGGTAATATCCCTGTCCGTATTCCAGCCGTATGCGGTCTGAAATGTTCACGATGCCTATGCTGTTGTGGACAGCTCCTTCTTCAGCAGGCCCTGTATGCTCCAGGTTGTTCTGTATTCTCTTCAGGTTTGTTTCTTCTATTCCAACTCCGTTATCTGAGACGCTGATGATCAGGTCATTTCCAGTCTCTTCCACAGAGATACTTATTTCTTCATCCCCAAAGGTCTGGACAAAGCCGTGCTGTATACAATTTTCTACAAGCGGCTGAAGGGTGAGCTTTATTATGGAACAGTCCAGAAGTTCTTCCGGAACATGCCGGGTAAAGCGGTAACGGTTGTTGAACCGCATATTCTGGATGGTCAGGTAAGTCTCCACGTGCTCCAGTTCGTCCCTGACGGTGACAATATTGCTGGTCCTGTCAAGGGTGATGCGGAACAGCTTGGCCAGTGTCTGTACCATGACAGCCACCTCTTTATCCTTGTTGATCAAAGCCTTCATCCGGATGATCTCCAGGGTGTTGTGCAGGAAATGCGGGCTGATCTGGTTCTGCAGGGCTTCCAGCTGAGCCTGTTTGGTAGCCAGCTGATAATGGTAGACACGGTCAAGCAGATTTTGTATCTCCTCAGTCATGAAGTTGAAGCTGGAGCAGAGGCTGCCGATCTCATCCTGAGATTCCACAGGGATACGGATGGAATAATTTCCTGCGGCACACTCGTTGGCGGCATTTTTAAGCAGCTTTAAAGGTTTGACGAGTTTATACGAGAAATACCCGCTGAGCAGAATGATCAGGATGATCAGCATGACCACCAGGACGACAGCAAACTGGTTGAAATCATGCGTACTTTTAAATAACTGGTTCCTGTTGATGATTACTGTGGAGGTGAGGGTATCCGAGGAATTCGAAAAGTACATGTCCTGCCCGTCCTCCTGCTCAGTGGCTGCAAAGGTCATATATTCCGGATCGTTCAGGTACTCAGGGGTGAAATTTCCGGAGGTGTCGGCGACAATTGTATTGTCCTGGTTAGTTATAACGATCTTGGCCCCGCTCTCCAGCAGAGAGGAATTTATATTGATGGCGTCCAGCAGATCCTGGCAGGTGACATTGAGGACAATGGCGCCTATTTTTTTCTTGTCAAAGGTGTAGAGAAAGCGGGTGAGCGTGAAGACTGGCTCCTTGCTGCGGCCAAAATCCACAAGCAGGTAGGAGGGGATATGGGCAGCAGAGATATATACCTTCTGGTTCAGCTCATCAAGGCGGTCCGCATGAGTGATTTCATAAAAGGAGGGGAGATCTTTGATCTCATTTGAAGTACCGCTGTAGATCATGCCGTTTGCACCTACGTATGTGACATTGCGGATGCTGGGCTGCTGAGTCATCAGTTTGAGCATCTCATTGTGGAGATACTTGGCGGCATTATAATTCGCCATCTTGTCAGACTCAGGAGAGGCAGTCAGCAGGTCTACGAGAGTGTTGTCAAGAGTGGCTACCCGGGTCATGCGGTCCAGTTCACCGATATAGCTGTCAATATTGGAAGATATCTGTTCTACGAAAAGATTGATATAGGACAGTGTATTATTTTTTATATTGGAAGCTGAGGTTGAGCTCAGCACCAAGGACGATATGAGAAACGGAAAGACGACCAGGACCACATAGCTGATGAGAAGCTTTGCGGCCAGGCTGGCTTTTTTTATCAGATTCATAAATTATTCCCCCCTGCCGGATAATTTTTTCGCATTTTCAAAAGTGATTATAACATTTATAATTACCTCATACAACAGCAAGGGAGGAAAAGAAAATGACACACTTGAAAAAAGGAATT
Organism: Murimonas intestini; assembly: GCF_024622195.1. NCBI lineage: Bacteria > Bacillati > Bacillota > Clostridia > Lachnospirales > Lachnospiraceae > Murimonas > Murimonas intestini. Next base: position 107,704 of record NZ_JANKBI010000010.1, on the reverse strand, counting down.
GCAGCAGCATTGTCCCTGACTATGGTCCTGGGACTGACGGCCTGCCAGAGTGCACAGGGAAATGCAGCAGGTACAGAAGGTGCCCTGAAGGAAACGCAGGGGCAGGCAGCAGAGACAGAAAACAAAGATTCAGCCAGAGCAGTGAAAGCTGAGAATGTGATGGAGAAGCATGCATCTGGTGATGATGCATCAGGTGAAAAGGTAGAGCTTACCTTTTGGGCAAGAGCCAGCTCGGCTGACAATAACCAGACAATTACCATGGACGAATTCAATGCTTCCCAGGACAGGATACACGTAACTGTAGAGTGTTACGGGGACAATTATGAGGAAGTGCTGAAGCTGGCCTGCAACAGCGGCGAGGTTCCTGATATTTTCGAGATCAGCGGACTGAGCGATGTGAAATCTTATATTGATGCAGGTCTTGCATATCCGATGGATGAATATCTGACGGAGGAGCTGAAGGCGGAATTTAATCCATCAGCATTTACCAAATATGCATATGACGGACAAGTATATGCCATTCCCCATATGACAAGATATATAAGGGTATATTATAACAGGGACTTGTTTGAGAAAGCAGGGCTGGACCCGGATAATTTCCCCACAACCCTGGAAGGCATGTATGATGCGGCAAAGGCAATAACAGAAGCAGGAAACGGAGAATTTTACGGTTTTGGGCTTCCTATCAAGTCAGGCTCCACATGGGAGAGGAATATTGATGATATAGCGATCCTTTCAGGGCTGACAGGACCTTATGGATTTGATTATACAACAGGTAAATTTGATTTTTCAAAACAGAAACCAATCATCGAGTATTTCGCTAAGATGTATGAGGACGGAATTATGATGCCGGGTTCAGAGTCAATAGACATCGAAGTGCTCCGCGCTAATTTCATTGCCAATAAGGTAGGAATGTATTTTGACGGCAACTGGATGGTCAACGGCTACAACAATGAGATTGAGGGCGGCGATGTAACAAACTGGGATACGGCTCTTGTACCTGTCTTTGAGGGAACTGAGCGGGCAAAAGATTATCTGATGCTGGAAAGCGGCCACTGTATCTCGTCATCCAGTGAACATCCCGCAGAGGCATTTGAGGCGATCTCATATCTTCTGCACAATGTATATTCAGCTCCGGCCAGAAAGGACGCATCCAAAGTGGCGCCGTCCCTGTCCCTGATCGACAAGGATAATGCAGAGATCAATGCAAGCCCGGAAGTACAGAAGTTAAAGGGAATCAAAGGGCTGAGCATGGATACAGAAAACCTTTCTTCCTTTACTGTTACGCCTCATTCTGCCCTGACACTGGAAGGAGACAGCCGCGATACTGTTTACCCGCTTCTTATCATCCAGGGCAGCAGCATGGATATGGATGCAGAGCTTGATAAGCTGTCTGAAACTTACAATTCGGCGCTTGAAAATGCAGTATCAGAAGGTCTTTTGGAAGAAAAAGATTTAAAACCGGAAGGCTTTGACTACTATACGAGATAAACAAGAAGGGGGCTGTGGAGACAGCCCCTATTTATTCCCGCGAGGGTCAAATTAAAAAAAGGAGCGACTACTTTATGAATAAAGCTGTAAAAAGCAGGAAGAACAGCCGCATTAAAGGAATACAGATGTTTCTGATGCTGCTGCCTATGCTGGTTCTGTTTTTTTTGTTCTGCGCATATCCCCTGTTTGATTCGATCTACTTAAGCTTTACGAAATACAATGGCTTCACTGAACCTGTATTCAACGGACTGGCAAATTATAAAAGGCTGTTTTCAGACAGCAGCTGGTGGAGAGCGGTCCTGAATACCTTTGAGCTGACTGTGATGGCTTATGTGATCCAGATACCGCTGTCACTTCTGTTAGCTATCTTGGTAAATAGCAAGATAAAAGGACAGAATTTTTTCAGGACAATAATCTTTCTGCCGAATGTGACAAGTACGGCCATTATCGGCATCATCTTTTTCTTTATGTTTTCTTCTTATAATGGAATCGTGAACGGTATGCTTCAGGGGGCAGGACTGATAAACAGGCCGGTCGAGTGGCTTGGAAATGTAACAAGCGCCAAGCTGATCATCATTCTGCTGAATACCTGGAGCCAGGTAGGATATCTGATGATCCTTTTTCTGGCCGCCATCCAGAAGATCCCCACAGAGCTGTATGAGAGCGCCACACTGGACGGAGCGTCAAAATGGCAGCAGTTTAAATGTGTGACTCTTCCTATGCTTGGGCAGATGTTCCAGGTGATCTCCATGATGTGCATTCTGAACGGATTCCAGCTGTTTGACTCTGTGAAGGTACTTACAGGGGGCGGACCCGGCAACCAGACTTCAGTCATGGCTCTGTACATATACAATTACTTCTTTAACAGCACGGGGGCGCAGCAGGGATATGCCTCAGCAGTCAGTGTATGCGCTACCTTTATCACTGCAGCTGTAGGAGCCTTGTATTTCCTGGTCACAAGTAAAAAGTTCAAAGAAAATTAGAGGCGGCGGTACCGCCTTGCCGCAGGCCCGTTATAGGAAGCCTGTAGCAAAGCAGAAGAGACGAGGAGAATCGAAATGAAGAAAAAAAGAATAAAACCGGGAAGAGTGCTCTGTTATGCATTCTTGACAGCAATGACTATATTTTCCGCCTTTCCGCTCATCTATGCTTTTTTTGGATCTTTTAAAAGCAGCGTGGAATTTTTGAACGGCGGTGCAAACATACTTCCGGCCCAATGGGATTTTTCCAGCTATGCGAAAGCCTGGAAGGAGGCAAATTTCGCCAGGTATACATTGAACAGCCTGTTTATTTCCGGTATGACAGTAGTATTGACACTTATAGTAGGCTCCATGGCCAGCTATGTGCTGGCAAGGACCAGCTTCAGGGCAAAGCCGGCCATCATTGGCCTTTTGGGTCTGGTCATGTTTATTCCGAATGTGGTCCTGATTTTCCCGATTTTTAAGATGTGCCAGAGTTTAAATCTGATGGGAAATATCTGGAGCATCATTATCACCCAGACAGCCTCAGGTCTTCCGTTTCTTGTCATCCTGATGCAGTCTTATATGGTAAGTATCAGCAGGGAGATCGATGAGGCGGCGGAGATGGACGGCTGCAGCTTTTTCAGACTGTTTTATAATATAATGCTGCCGCTGAGCAAGCCGATACTGGCCACAGTAGCCCTGTTTGCGTTTAAAAATGCGTGGAACAGCTATCTGCTGCCGCTGGCACTGTCCCTGTCCAAACCGGAGATCAGGCCTCTTACAGTGGGGGTCATTGCCCTGAAGGATATGGGGGAGGGAATCTCAGCATGGAATATTATGATCGCAGGCAGTGTACTGGCAGTCTTCCCCATGGTAATTGTATACTTGTTCATGAACAGGTTCTTCATAGAAGGAATCACGTCAGGTTCTGTCAAAGGATGAGGTAAAAAAAGATGGAAGATTGGAGAAACAGGCTTTCTGCTTATGATTTCTGGTGGACAGATAAGGAAAGGCTGCCGGACGGCTGGACAAAAGGCGCATTTCTTGGAAATGGTGTCCAGGGCGTTATGCTTTATTTTACAGGGGAGGGGGAGGAGAGAAAGCTGCATGCTGAGCTGGGCAGCCATGATGTCTATGACAGGAGAAGCTCCAGGGATTTCTGGATGGCTAAGCAGTTTGACAGCCCCCGCCTTCCTGTAGGAAGCCTGGAATACCCCTGCCCTGGCAAAATCCTGGACTTTACCATGCATTTAAGTCTTTATGACGCATCTGCTGATCTGTATATCAGGACAGAGAGCATGGAACTGGAATGCATGTTTTATGTGTGCGCGTCAAATCAGATGATTGTGGCAGAGCAGAGAAGAGGTGCGCTGTCTGCGTGGAAATTCATACCTGGAAAAGCCGTCAGCCCCAGACAATCTTTTGGGCTGAGGATGGGAGAGGATAGCAGGATTGACAGGGAATACAAGTATCATCCTGAACCCAGGCTGGAAGAGGCAAGGGAAGAGACAATGCAGGAAACTGCATGTGTCCAGGAACTGGACGGGGATTGGAGGACGATAACGGTTATCCAGAGAGACGTAAACAGAGGCTGTCTGTTTGCCGAGATCTGCCAGGGGCAGGGGATAGAGACGGATAAAGTGAAAAAGAGCCTGGAGAGAGAAAAGAGCCGGGATTACAGGAGGCTCCATCTGCAGTGGTGGCACGAGTACTATCCTGTCAGTGGAATTAGTATCCCGGATACCAGTCTGGAAGCTTTTTACTGGAGGCAGATCTATAAGCTGGGCTGTGCTGTAAGAGAGGACAGCCGGGTGATGGACAACCAGGGGCCCTGGCTTTTTGAGACACCCTGGCCCGGGACATGGTGGAACCTGAACGTACAGCTGTGCTACTGGCCTCTGTACACAGCGGGCAGATTGAGCCAGGCCGCATCCCTCAATCATTTCCTGATGAGGTACAAAGATGACCTGACTGAGAATGTCCCTGAAAGGTACAGGTATGATTCCAGTGGCATCGGCACTAATACTACATGGAACTTAAAGTCCGGGATCGCAGACCCGGAAACAGATAATGGGCAGCAGTTTGTGGAGCTGGGAAACCTGACATGGGCGCTGCATGACTGCTGGCTGTATTACCGCATGACCATGGATAAGGAAATGCTTCGCACTATGCTTTATCCTCTTCTGAAAAGAAGCATCAATTACTATCTGCACTTTTTGAGGAAGGGTGAAGATGGAAGGCTTCATCTGCCGCCCACCTCTTCACCGGAATACGGGGAACTCTGTGAGGACTGTAATTATGACCTGAGCCTCCTGCGCTGGGGCTGTATGGCCCTGCTGGATATTACAGAGACACTTGGAATTGATGATGAGAAGAAAAGGGAATGGATGAATGTCTGTGAGAATCTGACTGATTATCCCAGAAATGAGACCGGATATATGATAGGAAAGGACCTGCCGTATGCCAGGACACACAGACATTTTTCACACCTGATGATGCATATGCCGCTCTATCTGGTGAACTGTGACAACAGTGATACATGGAGCCTGGTGGAGCGCTCCATTAACCACTGGTTCAGCTACAGGGGGGATATCCTGGGATTCTCCCATGTTGGTGCATCACTTCTATACAGCGCTTACCAGAAGGGAAATAAAGCAGCGGAGCAGATCCGCTGGCTTTTAAAAGAGCATGTAACCTTTAATACTATGTACCAGGAGGCAGGCCCTGTAATGGAAACCCCGCTTGCCGCAGCAGAATGCATCCAGCAGCTTCTGCTGCAAAGCTGGGGAGGAAAGATCAGAGTATTTCCGGCCGTACCGGATGAATGGGAGAGCGCATCATTTTCAGGTTTTGCCGCACAGGGCGGATTCCGGGTCTCGGCCCGGTATGAGGATCACCGGACCGTCTGGATAGAGATAGAGAGCCTGGCAGGTGAGGCATGCATTGTTGAGACCGGCATGGAGGAGGCGGAAGTCCACTATGACGACGGGCGAAGGGAACACGTTCAGATAAAAGGATGTGTCAGGCTTGACCTGCAGATTCATGGAAAGGTGAGACTGTCAATTTAACATTCAGCTACTCCCAAACCCAGCGCCCCATACTTTTGTCATAAGACAGTTCATACTTTATGGCCCCGTATTGGTCATAGGCATAGCCCACGGCATCCTGGCTGAGAGAGGCATCTCCATTTTCAAAAGCCAGGACTGCCAGTTCTCCTGTGTCGATATCGGTTGATTTTGAGAGTCCAAAGGCGGTAATGGTCACTCTTGTGATATCAGGATCCTCTGAAAGGAGCGGGAAGAGGAGGATACCCCTGTCATAATCCCAGAAGTAGAGTGGGCTGGTCACGGTCAGCTTGCCCTTGTCAGCGGGATATTTGGGCCAGGCAAAATAATTATCATCGGAGCGCCATCCGTTCCAGTGCCTGTCTGCTGCGATTGTATCGTAATTACAATCTCCCTCATAGAAGAAAAATTTAATATTACCCCAGTCCAGTGTACCCAGTACTTTTGAAGACGGGTTGAGCTTTCCCGAATTCCGGGCAGCTGCACCGGCGGTAAAATGATAACCCATGGCATAGTTTCCAAGCAAAAGGAAAGCAGAACATGTGAGTACGGCCAGGAGCGTCCTGTATTTCAGCTTTCTGCGCCTGATTTTCCTGGCGATAGCAGCATATTCTGAAGTTTTTACATCATCCTGATCTGTTTCCATTTCAACGTTTTGCATGAGTTTCTGATAATATTCGCTGCATGTCTTACATTCAGCCATATGCTCAAAGACTGCTTTTTTACTGCCCTCTGATGCGGAATCATCTGTGCAGAGCGGCATTAAATCCTGTATCAGATCACATTTATATTTCATAGTCAAACCTCTCCTTTAACTGAGTCTGGATATATAGTTTCGTTCTGTAAAAAATTACTTTTGCTGTTGTTTCTTTGATATTCTCTAGTTTTGCGATTTCTTTGAACTTCAGCCCGGCATACATCCTGTACTGGACAATATCGCGGGCTTTTTTATCACAGCCATTTAAAATATTCTCTATGCAGCGTAGCAGCTCACGGTTTTCTATATGTTTTGATATATCTTCCGTGTACTGCATTTTCTGCAGCCTGTCGCAGAGATGTTCTTTGCTGATCTCCTTGCGTATATAGGTGGAATAAGTATTTTTGGCTATTTGGCAAAGCCATGTCTTAATTTCACATTCTCCCCGGAAACGGCCAAAAGACAGAAAGGCCTGATAGAACGTTTCCGACAAAAGTTCTTCGGAGAGATCAAGATCATAATCGGTCAGCTTACATATAAACCGGTAAATGTCTTGCCTGTATTCAGTATACAGTTCTTCGAATGGATCCACATCATCCCACCTTTCTTGTTGATTTGTATTATTAGTAGTTTCAGCAGTGAAAAAGTTACATCAAAAAGTAATTTTTTTTGAATCCGAGGATATACAGGAAGAAGGGAAAAATGGAAGAGGGATGCAATGCCGGCACTGATTATTGTTTTCTGGAAATGATGCACGGAGGTGTATATTATTGTGTGTACTGGCATTGCAGACCATATAAGAGGTATTATTTAACTGGTGTGAGATTTTTTACCATTAAGTACTCATTTGCATAGCTTCCGTCCTTATACTTCATGCTGTGAGGCTGTTCGCCATAGATTTCAAAACCAAGGCTTTTGTATAGGCGGACTGCGGCAGTATTAGCAGTCACCACCTCTAATTCCGCCTGTTCATAACCACAGCCGGCTGCAGTCTCAAGAACTGTATTCAGCATAGCTTTTCCCAGTCCCATCCCGCAGTATTCCTGATACAGGGCAATGGCGATATTGCATCTGTGGGCATACCGTTTATAGCTGCCGCAGGATGACAGTGAACAGTTCCCGGCATGTTTTCCGTCCACACGGGCGATCAGCAGCAGTTCTCTTTTGGCTTCTTCCATAGTTTGAAGGAAATCCTTCTCCTGGGCTGAAGTCAGGGTGATTTCTTCCGGTTCTCTCATGAGATACGGCGTCTCAGCGGATGTTATTTTTAAATATTGAACCAAGTCCTCTGCATCCTCTGTACATGCACTTCTAAGTATACAGTGTCTTCCGTCAGAAAGTATGATTTCTTTTTCTTTTAACAGCATATTATTTCCCCTTTAACTCGTTTTTAGTATACGCATATGGCATTGGAATTGCTGATGATTATACCACATAAAATTTCATTTTGCCAGTAAAGCATTTCTGTATACTGCGCGGCGTAAACAATAATCAGAAAACCACTTGTCAATCAGGCATGTGAGGAGTATGTTTATTATCAGCAGGTATCTGGATTATGGAGGATTAGGAGGAAGGGTATGATAAAAACCAGCAGATTAGTATTAAAAGCTTATGAGCCGGAAGATCAGGAGTCAATGGTTGAATTACTGACAAATGACGAGATAAAAAAGACATTTATGATCCCGGATTTTCAAAGCAGGGCTGATGTTATAGCATTATTTAAAAGGTGCCTGGAGTTTTCAGTTTCGGGCCAGCATTATGAAAGAGGAATATACCTTGATAAGAAGCTGATAGGATTTATAAATGATGTGTTTACAGAGGGAAATTCCATAGAATTAGGCTATGTGATACATCCGGATTTTCAGAACAGAGGATATGCAACAGAGGCGCTTTCGGCAGCAATCGGGGACTTGTTTCAGAAAGGATTTGGTGAAATTATTGCAGGAGCTTTTGAAAATAATACTGCCAGCTGCCGTGTTATGGAGAAATGTAAAATGACTCGGACCGAAAGAGAGGAGACGATCAAATATCGTGAGCAGCTGTATCATTGTATTTATTATTCTATAAAGAAACCGGAGTAGGATATTAAACGGACTGCTTTTGGGGAGAGGGCGGCGGAGCGTGAAGATATGCCCGCCCCCCCAAAAGCTCAGTTGATAGGAATCATGTCATGATGTATCAGCAATATTCCATATTCTTGGGCACCTGCACAATCACTTTTGTGCCGGTGCCTTCTTTGCTTTCCAGAAGCATGGCACAGTCATCACCGAATCTGAGACGAAGCCTCTGGTAGACATTTACGATTCCGATATGCCCATTTGACTTATAGGAATCCACATCCCCGGGACTTAGTTTTTCGCGCAGCGCATCAAGCTGTCCGGTATCCATGCCGGTGCCGTCATCTTCCACGGTCACCAGGACAAAATCACCCTTTGCACAGACAGTGACATCCAGATTGCCCTGGGAGCGTTTGGCTTCCAGCCCGTGGTAAATAGCATTTTCTACTAAAGGCTGCAGTGTGAGCTTCATGATCCGGCAGCGTGCAGCTTCTTCATCGATGTGGAAATGCGGGCAGATCCGCTCTCCATAACGCACCTGCATGATATCCAGATAATTGCGGATATGTGTCAGCTCGTCAGAGATGGGCACAAGCTCGTCTGAAGAACTGATGCTGTAACGGTACAAGTCAGCCATGGAAAGGGCAATATCGCTGACCTGTTCAATTCCCTCATTTTCTGCAATGCTGCTGATGGTTTCCAGAGTATTATAGAGAAAATGAGGATTGATCTGGGACTGCAGGGTGTGAATCTGCATTTCTTTTTCACGGAGTGAATACTGGTATTTTTCCTGAATGAGCTGGCGTATATGCAGGAGCATCTGGTCGATGCATTTGCCCAGCTCCCCTGTCTCATCCTTTGGCAGAGGCGGGATTGTGACCTCCAGACTGCCGTTCATCACTTCATAAGTGACTGCCTTCAGGTCTTCGATGGGTTTCACCAGCTTCCTGGAAAAATACCTGGCCAGCAATATGGTCAGAAACAGTGAAAGGCCTATAAGCAGAAGCATAAATTCTTTCAGGTCAGGCACACCGGCCATGATCTCTTCAAGAGAGTTCGTGGAGAGGATGCTCAGTGCAAAGCCCTCAAGAGGATAGAGATTGACCAGGTAGCGGTGTCCGTCAATATCCATGGTCCGGGATGCGGCGTCCGGACCGCAGGACTGATAGATATTTATTAACTCTTCTTCTGAGAACTGCTCCTTGTTCAGCGTATAGATCTGTGAACTACCTGAAAAAAGGAAAAGATTTCCGTTTTGCCCTCCTATGAGAGGAGACAGCAGGGTCTTGATCTGGGAAGAGTCAAATTCCATATAAAAAATATACTGGTGTTTTGTAGTATTATAGCTTGTTATTTTGTGAGCATAGCCCATGTAGGCTGTGGTCGGGGTGGTATAGCGCATATCATGGTAGGGCAGCAGCTGAGGCATGGACAGGCAGCGCTGTTCTTTTGAGGCTGTAAAACGGGTAAACCATTCTGCATCCCGGAAGCTGTAGTCCGTGGTCAGGGCCAGGTCATTCTGGTAAACAATATCCCCATCAGATGACAGGATGGAGATATAGGGGAGCGTATGTGACAATCCATAATATGACCTGAGCTGGGATATGGTATCAGCCAGGGCCAGATTGGCCTTGACACCCTCTATAGAGCGCTCTTCAATTTTAGCCAGGTTCAGATTCAGATTTTTTGAATAGACAGCATAGAAATACTGGTCCAGATTACTCAGAAAGTTCTCAAGCTTGTCGGCTGCCAGAGACATGACCTGCTGCTTATAGAACAGGACATTTTCATTTATAGTTTTCTGGTAATTGTACCAGGAGATAAATCCCAGGATAATAAAGGGAACCAAGCAGGAAATAAGGAAAAAAGCCTGGAGTTTAGTGCGGATGCTGGTAAATGGAAGCTTTTGTCTTTTCATAGAGATTCCTTCCTGTGATCTGCCAGGTCAGGAGCTGCTAAAGCCTGCCTCTGGTATTCTGCAGGTGTCATTCCGGTAAGCTTGCGGAAGGTCTTGCCGAAATAGCTGCAGTCCTCATAGCCTACGGCGTGGGCGACCTGGTTTACTTTTCTGTCAGAATTGGATAACAGTTTTTTTGCTTTTTCTATGCGCAGCTCAGTCAGATATTCATTAAAATTCTTTCCCGTCACATTTTTAAATGAAACACTGAAATATGATGCATTCAGATAGTAGAGCGCAGCCATTTTCCTGAGGGATATCTCCTCAGCATAATGAGTATCCAGGTAGTGGCGGGCTTTTTCAATTGTAGCTGTCACCGATGTGGCTTTTCCGGGGGCGAGAGCTGCCTTTTGGCAGTAAGTGCAGAAGCTTTCCAGAATTTCCTGCTGGGGGCTTCCCGCGGATAAATTCTGCATCAGAGTGATGCCTTCATCAGCCAGAAGGTTATTTTCGTCCTGCTCACAGAGTACCCGGAGAATATTTCCCAGCAGGAGATGGAGGATATGAGTGACATCCGACAGAGTGACAGAGGGTGATCCGGCAAGAAAATCCTTAAGCTTTGCCAGGGCACGGCTTAGATCCAGGGTATTGCGGGAGTAGATACTGTCCAGGATCTGGGAGGTGATCTCTCTTGGCAGTGATGTCCTGCCCTCCTCCTTATCCTGTCCGGGCAGGATTATCTCATGGCTGCTGTATAAGTGCATCAGCTTCAGGCCCCCATGGGCGCTGGCAAAGGAACCTGCCAGAGACTTGCAGGAACAGGCTTCAGTGCCAAGAGCCACGCTGGCATCCAGGCCGGATCTGTCTGAGAGCTGTCTGATCAGGCTGCGCGCCCCAGCCAGCAGTTTGGCTTTTTTGGAACTGGTCAGAAAGATCCCATATATACTCTGGCTGACAGAAAAAACAGTGCAGGTAGTTTCAGAAAATATGGAAGCGGCAGTCCGGGAGAGCAGGGCGCTCAGGCTTTCCGGATCCTGGTCAGGAGCGGTGAAGCGGACAAGCATGATATACATATATGAGGTATGGAAGCCCAGATCTGTCAGCACTTCATTCAGGCGCTCAGGTGACACAGACTGCTGGTGATAAAGGACTTCCAGCATCTTCAGCAGCAGGTCCGTCTGAGTCTGTGTGCTGCGTTTGAGCAGCTCGTTTTTCCGTATTTTTTCAAGACAGCGTGAAAGAGTCTCGTTCAGCTCGTTTTTCCGGATAGGCTTTAATACATATCCGGAGGCGCTAAGCTCAATTGCAGATTTTACGTATTCAAATTCATTGTATCCGCTTATAAAGATGGCCTGTACATCAGGAAGGAAGAGGTGCATTTCTTTAAGCATCTCGATCCCTGTCATGCCCGGCATTCGGACATCAGTTATGACAATATCAGGGCGCAGGCTGAAAGCCAGCTGGAGGGCTTCATATCCGTCTGAGGCCTCCGCACACAGCTGCAGGCTGTCCGACCAGTCTATTTTGTTTTTGAGGCTGGTGCGTATCCAGGGTTCATCATCTACAAGCATTATCTTAAGCATTTCTATTCCCCCATCTAATTTGTATGCATATTATCAGGTAGTAATTTCAGTGTAATATATCTATTTACTAGTGTCAATAAACATAAAGTTTAGCCAAAAATATTCCCATAAACAGCAAAATTCTCTCCCATGTAATTGAAAAAAGACGGTGCTATAATCGGACTTATTAAAACGGAGGTGGGAGAAATGCAAAGACAGATTGCCAAACAGCCTAAAGGGGCGGCAGGGGGAGGAAACAAGAAAAGCCTTGGGAGCAGGATAATGAAAAATAAAATATTTTACCTGTTTCTGCTTCCGGCAGTGCTGGTCATAACGATTTTTAAGTACTATCCGTTCCTGACTTCAGTATATCAATCCGTGTTTAACTGGAATGGCGCCAATGTACATATTTTTAACGGGGCTAAAAACTATATTGACATCTTTCAGGATAAAGCTTTTTACAGTTCCATATACAATATTGTAAAGGTCTGTCTCGCTACAGTGGTAATAAACCTGATATTTCCATTTCTGGCAGCGGAGATCGTGACAAATTTAAATGGAAAGAGGAAACAGAACTTTTTTAAGATGGGATTCATTATTCCCATGGTAGTGCCGAGCATGGTAGTCATCCTCCTATGGAAGTGGATACTGGCAGGTGATTACGGAGTCCTGAATATGCTGTTGGGCGCAGTCGGACTTGACAACCTGATAACACCCTGGCTGGCAACCTCAAGGACAGCCCTCTGGTCTATCATAGCAATTAATTTTCCATGGATCGCCGGCCTGCCGTTCCTGCTGTACCTTACAGGAAAGCAGAATATATCGGAAGACCTCTACGAGGCTGCAGACCTGGAAGGCGCAGGACTTCTGCAGAAGATACGCTATATAGACATTCCGCTTCTGTCCAGTCAGAGAAAGCTGGTAATTACATATATGCTCATCCAGGCATTTCAGATGTTTGACCAGCCGTTCGTCCTGACAAGCGGAGGCCCGGGTACATCCACACTGACGCCGGCTCTGTATATTTACCAAAGGGCATTTAATTACAACCAGTTCGGCTACTCATCGGCAGTCGGGGTCATCCTTTTCATAATAGTAGTGGGAGTTACGCTTTTCAACCAGAGGATCATGAAAGAAAGCGACAATATGGGATAAGGCAGGAGGATATTATCAATGAGAAAGAAAAAGAAAATTACAGGAGCCTTGATAACACTGCTTGCGGTGGTTCTGCTGTTCATCACATTTTATCCGTTTTGTATGCTCCTGTTCGGTTCATTAAAGAATAAAATGCAGCTTGTAGACAACCCGTGGTTCTTTACAATGCCAATGTACTTTCACAATTATGAGGTTGCAGCATCACAGATCATGCGGCCGATCTTCAATTCTTTTGTTGTGACTGGAGTCGGGATCGTACTCACAGTGCTGTTTTCAGCCCTGGCAGCTTACGCGATAGCCCATTCAGATGTGCCGGGGAAAAAGATATTTTATTTTTACATCATATCCCTGCTGATGGTTCCGGGGTTTGTCATTCTGATACCGCAGTTTCTTGTGGTCAGGGATATGCATCTTTACAATACTTACCTGGGGCAGATACTGCCGCCCACTGCTAACAATGTGGCAATGGGAGTCATGCTGATGACGACCTTCTTCAAAGCGATACCGGGCAGTGTGATCGAGTCCGCCCAGGTAGAAGGCTGCGGACCTGTGCAGATGTTTTCAAGGATCATTATGCCCCTGTCCAAACCGATCATGGCAACTGTTTCCATTACAACCGGGCTGAATTTATGGAATAATTACATGTGGCCCCTTATCATCACAAACGGTAAAGATGTCATGCCTGTAATCGTATCTATTACAAGGCTGACTGCGTCTATAAGCGAGGGCAACGGCCCGCTGTTTGCGGCTTATGTAATAGCCGCCATCCCAATCCTGATTTTATTCGCGTTTGCTTCTAAGCAGTTTATAAGCGGTTTGACAGCTGGCGCGGTAAAAGGTTAATATGAAAAAGAGAACGGAGGAAGAAAAATGAAACAGAAGAAAATGAACAGAGCATTAGGTATCTGCATGGCGGCAGTATTGGCCGGAGGTGCATTAGGCTGCGGAAACAGTGCGACAGCAGCAGGCGGCAGTGACACAGCCAAAAAGCAAATTACGGAAAAGGATATTACAAAGCAGGCGGATTCATCTGTTGATATCTCAGGAACTACGATCCGTTTCGCATCCAGTTCACTTAAGGATGAAGCGACACAGGCAGTCTGGGACCAGATACTGGAGACATATAAAGAGAAGAGCGGCGTCACGGTGGAGATGGAGAATTTCGAAAATGCGGAATTCAGGACATGGATCACCACACAGCACGCAGCAAATAATGCCCCCGAAGTATTTGACCTGAATTACAGCTGGGCATGGGAAGATTATAATAAAGGATATCTGATCGACTTTAATGATTATCTGGACACAACGAATCCTTACAATGGGGATAAGGTCCTGAAAGATACAATGTCAGACATTCTGCTCCAGCAGGCTGTGAACCCGGACAACGGAACTATGCCGGGCATCCCTGGCAGAGTGCTGGGAGTAAAGATCATCTATAATAAGACAATGCTGAATGATGCAGGTGTGACAGAACTGCCAAAGACATATACGGAATTTATTGATGCCTGCAAGAAGCTTCAGGATAAAGGATATGTGCCGTTTGGATTTGCAAATGCAAAGGTTAATGATGCACATATGAACTGGTGGCTGCACAACTTTGTGTCTCAGATGGACGCAGAGCTCAGGGCTGAAATGGATATGAACGGCGACGGATTTGTGGCAAAGAATGAGCTGGTGGCAGCTACGGACAAGGGACTTATTGATTTTACTAAATCTCCGTTTAAGGATGGAATTGAGATCCTGAAGGATTTCTCTACATACTGGAATTCTGATTTCAACAGCACAGATCAGACAGGAGCAGTAGATCTCTGGCTTTCAGGCAAGGTGGCTATGACTACTGTCGGCAGTTTCCAGGCAAACCTGCTGACCGAGCTGGAAGGCCTTGACTATGAATACGGCCTGATGCAGCTGCCGGTTCTGACAACAGACGACTATCCCCAGGTGACAGGCAAATCCCTGAATAACGGCGGACGTCTTGTGGATGTCTATGCGGTTACAAAGGTAGATGATCCTGTTAAACAGGCAGCGGCAGTTGATTTCGTGAAGTATCTGCTTTCACCGGAAGTATTAAATGTCCTCATGGATGAGTTTCTTGTAATCCCGCCATTAAAAGACATGGAGCTGTCAGAAAAGCTGGCAGGATGGCTCACTACAGATACAGAGGATTTCCTTCATGCCAATTACTTCGGCTATGCAACTTCAAAGGAATTCACAGATTTCCAGGTACTGAGCAGCCAGGTATATCTCACAGACGACATGGATCTGGAAGAATATACAAGCGAGCTGAATACAGAGTGGCAGAGTATGTGTGAGAATGCAAAGATTGAAAACGACTGGTCAGAGGAAAACGGTTATGGCACAAAATAGTTACAATCTGCTGATCATCACGCCTGACCAGATGCGGGCCGATTATATGGGGTGCTACGGGCACCCCACGATCGGTACAAGGCATCTGGATGCTTTGGCAAAAGAGGGAATCAGGTTTGACAGCTGTTACTGTGCGGCCCCCCTGTGCGGGCCAAGCAGGATCAGCTTTGCCACGTCAACTTATTTCAGTGAGCACAATCACCGCAATTATGGAGCAACAGTCAGCCCGGATGTGCCAAACCTGGTATCAGCTCTTAAAAGGGAAGGCTACAGGACTGGCATGTTCGGTAAAAATCATCTGTTTACTTATGAGCGCCTGCCGGAGCTTTGGGATGAGCTGGATGAGATCTGCCTGGGGAACTGTGATGACCATGAGAAATATGTACACGCCTTCAGTTCATTTACTATGGAGGAAGACCATCCGTATCATATTACCGGACGGCTGACAGATGAGACAGTTGATTTCATACGCAGGCAGGAATCGCCGTTTATCGCCTGGGTAAATTACCAGGATCCTCACCCGGCATTTGCCTGTCCCAAGCCATATGATACATTGTTTAAGCCTGAAGACGTGGTTCTTGACAGATCCTATTATGACTACGATAAGAGCAGGGAACCGGTGAGGTGCCAGGTGTGGCGTGAACATTCCAGGATGGATCTGTGTACGGAAGAGGATATGAAAAAGGCCGCGGCGGCATATATGGGCCAGATACGGTATGTGGATGACATGGTGGGCAGGCTGATGGAGACTCTGAAGGAAACAGGACATGATAAAGACACGATAGTTCTGTTTTTTTCCGATCACGGAGAGCTTTTGGGAAACCATAGCATGACGCACAAGATCCCTGTATTCTATGAATGTCTGTCCAGAATCCCGGTTATCATACGCCATCCCGAGGGTATTGGAGCAGGCATGACTTTTGAAGGGCTGGCTGAAGAGGTAGACTTAGCGCCTACGATCCTGGAATTTATGGGAATAGCGGCGCCGCCTACCATGGTTGGTATCTCCTGGGCCAAAAGCATAGAATGCGGCCATACAGGCAGGGATGCAGGAAGGGAAACGGCACTGTGCGAAGCCGGAATAGCGGTTCCTACATTGAAAACACCTGTGGAAGGGCTGGAACTAAAAGCGCCTTTCGCACCAACATCATATGGCTGCGGCTCCATGCTCCGAAAGGGAGATTACAAGCTGTCCATCTATGCTGATGACTGCTGTGAACTCTATGATCTGTCCCGGGATCCCGGGGAGATACATAATCTGTACGGCATGGCAGAGTACTCTGCCGTACAGCAGGAAATGACACTTGAACTGCTCAAAAGAGTCATGAGCGTTAAAGTGAGGGATACGGGAAAAATGGAATGGGACTATGCAGAGTATCCTGTGGATGTAAGGGAAGAGCCATTGGAAAAATGACATAAAGAGAAACGAAAAGAGGACACTGCCGTGGTGTCCTCTTTTAAAGCATACTGCCTCTTTTCACTCTCGAAGCAGGTGGCGCACCTATCCCTCCAGTAATTTCTTCCACGTCATCATCATCCAGGGGGAATCCCTTGAAATCCTCCATAAACTTCATAACATCTTCTTCTGTGAATCCAAGCTCGCCTGCTGCCTTCTGCAATGACTCTAGTGAATCTAAGGCCTCCAAGCGGTTTGTTTCTTTTAATTTTTGAATCAGTTCTTTCATTTTCATTCTCCCTTCCGAAAGTTTTTGTCTGCATTGGCATTCCATCTCAACATAGCTTTGTCATTCAGATGTCAGAGCTGATAGGATCGATTCTGTTCCGGGTTTGAAGCGCAAGGTCATCACCCTGCTGGATCAGGTCTTCCCGGAATACGAGAACCTCTTCATCAACATCTTTGGCAAAACCAGACACTGGCATTCTTGAATAAACCTCTGCATATGAAATTTGTGATTGCAAAGACCTCATGCCAGATTATTTAAAAACCCATAGATAAGCAGGTGAAAAGGTTCAAGTCCGTCCCAGATAAATCGGTTGGAATCCACATCCTTTTCACCGCAGTCGATAATTTCTGTATGGGTAAGAAGATTTTCCAGAACTTTGTCAAGTTCTTTATAGAGGCTGGAGGGAAGTACGGCCTTCAGGCTTTTCATAGCATTACAGAACAGATCTGTATATGTGTGGGCCAGTATTTCGATGGCCAGTGAGTGCAGACCTATCTTCAGCTGTTTCCCCTCAGATGTTTCATAGTACTTTAAAATGTAACCGGCCAGCTGTTTGGAGCCGTTGCCGGGTTTTATAAGATAGTCCTTCAGTGCTTTGTCACATTTAATTCTTGCCCATTTTTCTTCGCATTGTATGGAAATGCCGTCAAAACAGGTATGCCATTTTTCTATGCTGTTCATTTGTAACCTCCATTGTAACTATTCAGCTGATTATGTTTAGAAATGTGTCCAGTCGTTTGAGGCAAGCAGCATTTCTATTTTGATCTGTGCTTGCTTCAGCAGACCTATTATCATGGCCTCCTTCTCGGGAGAATAGCGGAATACGGGTACAGCTACGCTGAGCGCGGCCCGTACCAGCCCGTTCTTATGGATGGGGATGGCCACACATTGGATAAACTGAGTTGATTCTTCCTTCTCAAAGGCGATTCCCTGAGCTTTGATCACCTGCAGCTGCTGATACAGGACAGACAGGTCTGTTATGGTGTTTGGTGTCAGTAAAGTAAGTGGTTCCGGATATAACTGCCTGAGTTCTTCAAGAGTCTTATCTGAGAGCAGGGCTTTGCCTATCCCTGAACTGTAGGCGGGCAGCTTTTTGCCGGGGGTGACCATCCTCAGGGATTCAGGGGAATCCACCTTAAAGACATAAAATACATCTCCGTCAATGAGTTCGCCAAAAAAGCATGTCTCTCTGCACTGGGCAGTAATAGAGTTCATCAATTCCAGAATTGAAGCATTTACTGAATCACCCTGTATATAGCAGCTTCCAAGCTCATATGTCTTGTAGCCCATGGTGTATTTACCGCTTTGCTGGTTCATGGAAATCATCTTATTTTCGCAAAGTGTATGGATGATAGGAAAAAGGCTGCTTTTAGGCGCGCCGAGGCGGGCAGCCAGTTCAGTAAGTGACAGGCCTGCATTTCCGCTCTGTGCGATGTTTTCTAATATATCAATTACCCTCTGTGTAGAGCGGTGTCTATCCTTTGTTTCCATAGGGACCTCCATTGTTCCGCGCGTGAAGCTTCCCGCATCTGCGCGGTACGTTTTTAGCGGGCCGGAAATAGTTCTTAAATTACCGGCCCGCTAAATAGTATAACATAATTGCACGTAACTGTGAAGGCACTGAACAGTTACAAAATAATTAAAATACCTGGTGATAGTTACGCGTCTTCCTGACCGCTTATGCAGAGAAAACCTCTGGCGGAATAGGGAATATCCGTTTTATGTATGGGCATAAACGGAAGGTCAGGATAATATTTCTCAAATAATGCGTGAAATACATCAATACTCTGGGAATTCCCATATACGGCCAGTATGGGGGACTCCGTATTATCCAATGCGTCAGTCACGGCTTTTACTACACCGCCATTTAAGATCCCTTCAAAAAAGGAATGACGTTCATCGACGGTGGCAGGCAGGAAAAGTTCCATTGTGCGCACTGTGTATAAAGCCCTGTTAAAGCCAAGCCGGTTCAGCAGAGAATAGCCTCTGCACACCATTTCAGGAATAACCACACCCGGCGATGTGCGCTCCGGAAGGCTGGTGGACAGAATAGTAGAGCAGGTAACTGCCTGGTAAAGTTCTCCTGTCATGGTAGACAGGATATTTACAATACGGCCGCCTTTTATAAAGGCGATCTGGGTATGGCTGCCTGGCATTATGAGGACACTGTTCTCATTCAGGACCGGATATTCATCCAGAATGCCAAAAATCTCTGTCTCCTCACCGCGCATAGTATTCACAGAATAAAAGTTGTCAATATTTACCGTGCCCTCCGCAGGCAGAGTTTTTACCCCGGGGATAATGCAAAGTTCCCGCCTGAAGACCAGCGGTTCATAGTACATGGCTATGCTGCCCTTTAACGTGCCAAGACCCACAGGTACAGGCAGATGCGGGAGTTCCGTAATTCCAGTTGGTGATGAGACCATACCGGACATCCATATGCTGCCTATATCTTCTGAGGATATTTGGCAGCTGTCAGCCAGATCCAGCATCATCTGCCGGAGGGATTTTAAGAGACAGAGGTTATTTCCAGCCAGTGCACTGTCCTTTGAGCCGACTGGTGAAGAAAGGCTGTTAAGAAGCCTGCTGCCGTCAAACAGGTATGCGCGTGTATTCGTTGTGCCTGAATCATAATATAGGTTATACATATTTTCTTCACTCCGCTTCATGGACATAAATACGTGCCGCTTCTTCGATACTCTGATAATCGCCTTTTTGTATGAGTGATCTTGGTACTATCTCTGAGCCGATCCCGACACAGTAAGCCCCGGCCTGCAGAAAACTCTTAATATTTGTCAGATTGACGCCTCCTACAGCCGCCAGCGGGATATGCGGCAGAGGACCCTTTAATGCCTTGATATAGGAGGGATCTACACTGCTGACAGGGAAGAGCTTTACTATATCGGCCCCAGCGCTGTAGGCAAGGACGATCTCAGTGGGGGAGAGCGCCCCTGGTATAGAGACCAGATCATACTTTTTAGTCAGTTCTATGACTTCTGGGTCAGTATTGGGCGAGATTATATATTCCGCTCCGGCCTGGTAAGCGTCATGTACCTGCTGAGGTGTCAGAACAGTGCCCGCTCCCACGTGGAGGCCGGGATATGTCCGGCGGATAGTTTCGATGGAATGAAGTGTATTTTCAGAAGGGCCGGCAGCATCGAAGGTTACCTCGACAAAGCGGATACCGGCATTTTCCAGGCAGCCAGCCGCTTTTACTGCCTCCTCACATGTAAGCTTTCTTAATATAGCGATAATTTTATGTGTTCCGATCAGTGATAATAAATCCATAATACTCCTTTCGCAGGATGGAGCCTGCATGGTTGTTTAGTGGTGTGCTGCAGAGCAGCGGTGACTTTAGATTGCTGCTGTAGTTATTGATTTGCGGTACTTAATAAAGAAACTAGTTCGTATATAAGAATAATAAGATCATACACGAAAAGCGTCAATGTGAATAATGCACAAAAATAAACGTGAAATATTGGATATAAAAATTAAAATATATAATAAAATGTGATTGACAAGAGACGAAAGCTTTTTTATAATAAAGTCAATGGTTCTTAATAAAGAATATAGTTCGCATATAAGAATAAAGGAGGCGGTGAGAGATCTACCAGAATAAAAGCTGAATTGAAGTATTTAGTAGGAAAGGCAACAGCAACGAAAACAAAAACTATGTAATGGGAAAAATCAGAAGAACGGCAGGAGGAAGAATATGAAGAAAAGAAATGCGATCATAGCATCAATGATGGTTTTAAGCCTGGGTGCAGGGCTGTGCATCCCCGGGGCTGCGGTACAGGCAGGAGATGAATATGACATTGACGCAATGGAGGTGTCTGATGTCACAGTGAAGCTTTATCACCGCATGAACGCAGATGGGGGAGATCCTGAAAGTGAGTACTTTATAAAAAAGGTAGATGAGTGGAACCAGCAGAAAAATGGCATTACCATTGAAACTGTTTTTATATCTACGGAAAATGATTATCTGGACAGGCTCGCCACGGATATTGCTTCAGGTGACGCTCCTGATATCTTCATGCAGTATGGGGGAACAAACTGCCTTGATTATGTGGAGTCAGATATAGTTCTGAATCTGAAGCCGTATCTGGAAAATGACCAGGAGTGGTACGACGGATTTGTAAAAGCAAACTGGGCGCCTGTAGACTTTGAAAAGTATGGGTATGAAGGTATCTACGGCGCACCCTGGTCAGCTTATGAGATCCTTCTCTATTATAATGAAGATTATTTAAAGGACTGCGGCCTTGAGGTGCCAAAGAGCTGGGATGACCTGGTGAAGTGCTGTGAAGTCCTGACTGAAAAGGGTTATCAGCCATTTATGGTTGGAGAGGGTGACAATTATAAATATGCCCACAATTTAAGCGTGATGGCGGCAAAAGCCTATGGAGCGGAGTTCCAGGACAAACTGGCTGCCAGAGAGTATACATATGAAAGCCCTGAGATCACCAGCCTGATACAAAAACTGAAGGACATGCAGGATAAAGGCTATTTTGGTGAAAATGTGCTGAGCGTGAATGCAAATGCTGAGCGTTCTTACTTCGGGGCAGGGGACTGTGCATTTATGATCGACCTTTCCAGAGGAGGTGCAGTTCTGGCTGACTCTAAATGTTTCAAAGATGGTACTATCCATGCGGCCAAATTCCCGTATCTGGATGAACAGTACGCTGATGTAAGCATGGGAGGCGCTTCCCAGAGTTACTTTGTATGTACCATGAATAAATCTGATGACCAGATTAAAGCGTCTCTGAAGGTTTTAAAGTGGCTGACCTCATCAGATTTTGTTAACGGACTTGTAGAAAAGTATGCAAATACTTATTCCGTTATACCTTCTGAAGGGATCATCGATAATTATCTTTTTGAAGAGTGCAACGGGTTAATGGGAGAGACAGCTGTTTATGTAGGAGAGCTGGCTCAGGCGAGCACGAATACAGCAGAACTGACTATTGTCCGCAATGCCCTGCAGATGCTGGCCAGCGGTTCCACTCCTGAGGAGATAGGCAAGGAGATCATGGATAACCTGGCAAATTATGAATAGGACTGATATCAGGGCAGCACAGAAGTGTGCTGCCCTGGAGGTGAGAAGGGGGAATCAATGTGAAGCGTAAAAAAGACTACTGGGTTGCGGCTGCCTTTTTGCTTCCTGCAGTTTTTCTTATGGCAGTTTTTGTCATGTATCCGATCATCGATAATGTGATCCTGTCCTTCCATTCATGGAAGGGGATATTCGGAACTAAAAAGAATTTTATCGGCATAGAAAATTATGCAAAGATTTTGACAGATAAATCATTTGGCAGGTCGCTTTTAAATTCAGGTATCTTTCTTGTGGTGGGTTTCCTGATACAGATGCCCCTCTCCTTTGGGCTGGCGCTGCTGGTGACGTCTAAGCTACGCGGGACAAAGGTTTTTAAAACAGTCTATTATCTGCCTGTTATCCTGGGGACGACTACGGTCGCCGTCATGTGGAAAAATCTGATGAATCCCAATTACGGAGCATTTATGGAGATTTTTAAGGGGATTGGGCTGGATTCTCTCAATTTCGACTGGCTGAATACGCCGGGACTGAATGTATGGATCGTGGCTCTTGTAAACTGCTGGAAATCCTCGGCCTACAATATGCTGATCTTCTGTGCCGGACTTGTCACCATACCTGCTGCCCTGAATGAGGCGGCTGTGATAGACGGCTGCAGCACATGGCAGAGGATCAGATATATCACCCTTCCGCTCAGCAAGAATTCCTTTAAAGTATATTCTATCCTGTGTATTACAGGGTGCATCAAAACCTTCGACCTGATCTGGGCCATGACAGGCGGAGGCCCGAATGCATCAAGCTCCACGCCGGCCATCCTTCTCTATCTGAATGCGTATTCCTTTAAGCTGATGGGACGGAGTGCGGCCATCGCGGTGATACTGCTGATACTGGGCGTGATTTTAAGTATCGGGTGCAACAAAATATTCAGGCAGGAAGAGTATTAGGGGGTGATGAAAGTGAAAAAAGTCAGCAGAAAAAATGTAATCCTTTATTGTATCGCGGTTTTATGGCTTCTTGTTACCTTCATGCCCATGCTGTATGCATTGATTTCATCCTTTAAGACAAATGAGGAGATGTATCAGAGCGCCCTTCAGCTGCCTGGACAGTGGAGGTTTGAAAACTATGCAGTTGCCGATGGACTGGGGCATTCTCTGCGTTCCATCGGAAACTCTCTTTTTGTGGCAAGTGCAACGACTGTCCTGGAAGTTATAGTGGCAATGATGGCGTCCTATGCGATCTCCAGAAAACGCCATATATTTTATGCCAGACATGCATATATGCTGTTTGTCATAGGTGTTATGGTACCTATTCATTCGACTTTAATACCTATCTCTTCTATGGCAGCAAATTGGGGGATGAAGAATAATTTCTTCTATCTCATCATGGTGTATACATGTTTCAATCTTGCCCAGGGGATTTTTCTGTTTACAGGGTATCTGAACTCAGTTGACAGGGAAGTGGATGAGGCTGCGATCATTGACGGCTGCGGGGATGTAAAGCTGCTGAGCCGGGTCCTGCTGCCCATCTGCAAGCCTATTATTGCAACAGAAGCAATCTTTTCTTTTATCTATGCTTATGGAGAGCTTGTATTTTCATTGACCCTGATCTCTGACCCGGCGAAATACACAGTGCCCAGGGCGCTGCTTTCTTTCTGGGGAGAGTTCGAGGCGCAGATAGGTCCGCAGTACGCCTTTATCGTACTGTCATCAATACCCACGATACTGATCTATATCCTGTTCCACAACCAGGTCCAGAGCGGTGTCATGTCAGGCGCGGTAAAAGGCTGATCAGGAAAGGAAAACACAGTATGTCAGATAATTGGTTTTTAGAAGCAAAATATGGAATGTTCATCCATTTCGGACTCTACTCCCTGATGGGCGGTGTATATAAAGGAGAAGCGATTCCCTATGGTGCAGAGTGGATCATGAAAAATGCGCAGATCCCCCTGGATGAATACAGGCAGCTTATGGAAAGATTTGATCCCGGAGAATTTAACGCTGCAGATACAGTAGCACTTGCAAGAAAGAGCGGAATGAAGTATCTTGTATTTACAGCAAAGCATCATGACGGATTTTCCATGTACGATACCCGGGTGTCAGATTATAATATCATGAATACTCCCTTTGGGCGGGATATCGTTAAGGAACTGATGGAGGAGTGTGAGAGGCAGGGCATCGTTTTCTGCCTTTACTATTCACAGATGCAGGACTGGGAAGACGAGAACGGCTGGGGGAATGAGTGGGATTTCAGAAAAAATGAAGAAAAGGATTTTAGAAAATATTTCAATGAGAAGGTAAAGCCACAGGTAAGGGAGCTGCTCACAAATTATGGGAAGATAGGTATCATCTGGTTTGATACGCCGTATGTCATGCCAATAGAGCTGTGCAGGGAGCTGCGGGACTGGGTGAAAAAATGGCAGCCGGAGTGCCTCATTAACGGGCGGATCGGCTACGGTCTTGGGGATTACAGACAGATGTCGGACAACCAGATGCCGGTGCTTACATATCATGGGCCATGGGAAACACCTGTCACTTTGAATGATACATGGGGATATTCCAGTGAGGATGAAGACTGGAAATCTCCGGAAGAAGTTTTGGAGAGGCTTTTAGATGCAGCGGGAAAAGGAGGAAACCTGCTTTTGAATGTGGGGCCTGACGGGGAAGGCAGGATTCCGCCCGGAAGCTGTGAGGTGCTGCGTAGAGTGGGAGAGTGGCTGGAAAAAAATGGTGAGAGCATTTACGGTACACTTCCCATGCCGGACACCACATATCAGATCCGCTGGGGCAAGCTGACAGCGGGGCCGGGAAGGCTGTACCTGCATGTGCTGGAATATCCCAGGTTTCCCTATGAGATTTTGACCGTGGGGCTGGAGACAGCAGTAAAAAGAGTATTCCTGCTGGAGAACGGCCGGGAGCTGACTTTTTACCAGTCATATGAGCCTGCCAGGGATGAGTACAGGTTCAGGGTGCTGCTTCCAGAGGAGAGGAGTGAAGATCTGGCAGTCACAGTATGTGCTGAGCTGGAAGGAGAGCTGAAGTTTCAGAAGCTGTGTCAAAAATGCAACTTAAAAATAGAGCCGGTAAAGCCGGCAGAATGACGAGGAGAATAAGGTGAAGATCACAAATATAGAACTGTTTAAGATACCGCCAAGATGGCTGTTCCTGAAAATGGAAACTGATGAAGGGATCACAGGATGGGGAGAGCCTGTCATTGAAGGAAGGGCAGATACTGTCAGGACGGCAGTTGAAGAATTTGCCGGGTATCTGATTGGAAAAGATCCGGCAAGGATAGAGGATCACTGGCAGTATATGTACCGCAGCGGTTTCTACAGGGGAGGCCCAGAAGTGATGAGCGCCACCGCAGGGATCGACCAGGCTCTGTGGGATATTAAAGGAAAATATTTTAATGCGCCCATCTATGATCTGCTGGGCGGGGCATGCCGTGATAAGATCAGGGTGTACCGCTGGATCGGTGGGGACCGTCCGGCTGATGTGGCAGGGGAAGCCAGGCTTGCAGTGGAGCAGGGCTACTCAGCCATAAAGATGAATGCCACAGAGGAAATGCATTATATTGATTCCTATACAAAAATAGATGCCGTCTGTGAACGTGTGGCTGCCATTCGTGAAGCTGTTGGGAAAAAGCTGGACATTGCAGTGGATTTCCACGGGCGTGTGCACAAAACAATGGCCAAGGTCCTGGCAAGGGAGCTGGACCAGTTCAGGCTGATGTTTATCGAAGAGCCTGTCCTGCCTCAGAATAACGAGGCGCTCAGGGAGATCGCCAGGTATACTCCTGTACCTATCGCAACAGGAGAGCGGATGTTCTCAAGATGGGAATTTAAAAATC
The DNA here is from genome assembly GCF_024622195.1 of Murimonas intestini. Lineage (NCBI taxonomy): Bacteria > Bacillati > Bacillota > Clostridia > Lachnospirales > Lachnospiraceae > Murimonas > Murimonas intestini. Next base: position 81,876 of record NZ_JANKBI010000010.1, on the reverse strand, counting down.
TGCTCCAGGAGGGCTATGTGGATATTATTCAGCCTGATCTTTCCCATGCAGGTGGGATCACAGAGTGTAAAAAGATAGCCTCCATGGCAGAAGCATATGATGTGGCAGTGGCTCCCCACTGTCCTCTGGGGCCAATTGCTCTGGGAGCGTGCCTGGCACTTGATTCCTGCACGCCAAATGTATTTATACAGGAGCAGAGCCTTGGCATCCATTATAATAAAAATGCTGACCTGATGGATTATCTGAAGGACAGATCAATTTATAAGTATAAAGAGGGATTTATCGACCTGATGGCAGGACCGGGACTGGGTATCGATATTGACGAGGATTCTGTGAGGAAAGCAGCGGCAGACTGCCCCACATGGAAGAATCCTGTATGGAGAAATTTTGACGGGACAATTGCAGAATGGTAATATTGAGGGCCGCTCTTATGAGCGGCCCTCAGTCTGCATGTAAACCAGTTGTTATTACAATTATTTATTTTTTTGTGCACCCTGCAGCAGAGCTTCAAATTCTTCCACAGGCAGAGGCCTGGAATAATAGAAGCCCTGTGCCAGATTGCAGGAGTAGCTCTTCAGCAGGTCTACCTGGCTTTTTGTCTCCACCCCCTCAGCCAGCACAGGAATATGTATTTTATTGCCCATGGCGATGACCATCTCCAGGATATGTTTTGCGCGCCCGCAGGGATCCCCGGCGCTGAGAAAACGCATATCCAGCTTTATCTCATCTATGGGAGCCTCCTTGAGCATGTTCAGGGATGAATAGCCGCTGCCAAAGTCGTCCATAAGTATGTGGAAGCCGCTGTCTCTGAGCTGCTGGAGGCGCTCATGGATGATATTATTGTCGGAGGCATATGCCGTCTCTGTGATCTCAATTTCCAGAAGGGCAGGCGGAAGGCTGTATTTTTCTGCGATACTGCATAAGTTTTTACAGAGGTTAGGGTTATAAAAGCCTGTCCGGGAAAGGTTGACTGATACAGGTATTAGCTGTCTGCCCTCTGACCGCCATCTGTCCAGGATCCGGCACGTCTCTTCAAACATATAAGTATCCAGCTGGGCAATGAAGCCATTGTGCTCGAATATGGGGATGAATTCTCCGGGACTTATGATTCCCCGCTCAGGATGGACCCAGCGCACAAGTGCTTCCGCTCCGATGATCTCACCTGTAGCCATGTTGTACTTGGGCTGAAGATATACATGGAACTGTCTTTTTGAAAGGGCCTCATCCATTTCATTTAAGACGATCTGTTCATGGATCAGGGCCTTGCGGTTGGAATCATCATAGACAGCGATATTTCCTGTGTGTGATTCCTTCAGGCTGTCAGCCGCCAGATGGGCACGGTCGCACATAATATTTATGTTTATTTCATTATCAACGATCTGATAGACTCCGCATGTGATGCTGACCGGAATATCCAGCGGATATTTTTTGAGTGCGCTGCTCAGAAGCTCCATGATCTCTTCAGGATATTTTTCATTGCCGGAAACAAATGCAACAAAATGGTCTGCTTCAAAACGGGAGCAGATGCCCTTATGTGTGCCGCACCAGTCTTTGATCAGGGCGGCCAGATAGCAGAGAAGCTTGTCACCGGAGTGGATGCCGAACATATCATTGATAATCTTAAAATGTTCAATATTAAAGTAAAAAATCTGGAACTTGTCATCAGGAGATGCTTCAATAAGCCGTACAGCCTTTTCATAGAAAGGCTTCCTGTTCATCAGCCCTGTCAGTTCATCAGTTTCTGCCATAAGCCTGTAAGCCTCCTGTTCCTTCAGACGGAGCAGCATCCTGGTATGCTGCCGGCTGTAAATCAGGAACAGCACTACCATCAGAGAGGTACACAGCAGTACAGTCAGCAGCTGGAACCGGTACCTGTAAAGCACATCTGATAAAGTCTCTTCGTAAGGCTGGGCAGTTGTGTGCTTTAATATGATCTGGTTGACAGAGGATGAATTCATGCTGCTGATGGTTTTATTCAGGATGGACATCAGAGTCCTGTCAGCGCCGGATGAAGCCATAATACAGCATCCTTCATCAAGTGACTGAAGGAATACCAGGCTCAGTTCTTTATATTTATCCATCTGCATATAGTAATTAGCTACGAGATTGTTCTGGATCGTAGCGTCTGCTTCCCCCAGGATGACAGACTCAAAGCATTCTTCAATCGTATTTTTGTAGATAAGATGATGCTTCAGCAGTGCCTCAGACAAAAGACTCTGTACATGGGCGTATGTGGCAGGCAGCACTATAGTCAGTTCATCCATATCATATACATTAGTGCCCTGACGTGTGACAAGGAGGGCCTTCTGCGAGGTTAATTTATCAGTCAGCTGTATATACGGATTTTCAATCATTTCCTGGGAGTAGAGCGCCCCGGCGACCATATCCGCTTCTTTATCCAGAATGAGCTGGTCAGGGATCCCGCCCTCAGGAACAGATATGAGCTGCAGCTTTAGTCCGCTGAGGGCTGCCACCTCCCTCACCAGGTCAGGGTAGATCCCGGCAGGTTCCCCTGTATCCTCATCTGCGTAGCTTAAGGGGTAGTATCCATCAATGCAGGCTACTGTAAGCGGAGCCATATTCTGTATGTATTCTGCTTCATCTCTTGTAAGAGGCGGCTTTCCGTCAGGCTCGTCAGAGCGGTAGTATTCCTGGTAGAGCTCATCCTCCAGAAAAGGTGCCTCAGAATGGATGCTGTCAAGCGCCTCATTCAGCTGCCCCATGATCTCACTGTTTTCTTTTGAGGTTATGATATAAAAGGGGGCTGGTCCGAACTTGTCCACCATTTTCAGACCATCATGCCTGGACAGGCTCCCGAATACAGCCATATCAGCTTTACCGCTGAGGACTGCAGCTTCAGCGTCAGCGTCTGTGGGATAATAGACAGGCTGATAGCTGAATCCCTTTTCGCGGGCATGTTCAGCAAACTGGTCATTCTGATAAATACCAGTCAGCATGGCGACTCTGGCGCCATCCATATTTTCATAATCCTGATAATATATATTATCATTATCCTTCCTGGTGCAGACAACAGAGTATTCTGTTCCGATGGGGGAAGCGCTGTATTCAAATTTCAGAGAGCGGTCGTCAGTCCACTGGGCAGAACAGATCAAATCTATCTCACCTTTTTCCAGTGCATCCAGACTGTTCAGCCAGGTATCAGGCACATACTCATATTTCCATCCGGTATACTGGGCGATCTTATTCAGGTATGCCACACCATATCCTTCATAGTAACCATTGTAGTCCTGTTCAATAAAAGCATTGTAGCCTGTGTAGGCAACCTGGATCGGACGAATAGCTTCAACGGGGGAAGCGCAGTACACTGTGATGGGCGGAAATAATATAAAAAACACTGCCAGAATCAAGACCGGCAGTCTGTGTGATTTTCCAAAACGCATGGAAAAGCCCCCTGTCGTATATATATTTAAATATTTTTTTGCTGCAATAACATAATAACATATATAGGGTGCTTTTTCACTAGTATAACGCAAAGTAAATACCTTTATGGTTCGGTGAGGATGAGCTTCTTGTTGAACAGGACATCATATCACATAGTCCTGCCCGATAAACCCAAACAGCCCTGTGGCAATTAAACCCTGTGTAATTTTGACGACTTCTTCAAAACTTAATTTCTTTCCATTTTCATACCAATAAAGCCTTAATCCGGTCAGAGCAGAATAGCAATATGCTATTATGTAGTTTTTATAGCAGTCTTTCTCACCAAAATCAAAGTGGTTTGTGATTTCATTAATAAATTTGTTTTTAAAACGGTAAGAAAATGAGGGGTCTCCATGTTCGCTGAGGAGATAAAAAAGCTTATCATCAAATTCCAGTAAAATAGAGGCACATTCCTGGGAGAATGTCTGTAAATTAAAAGGAAGTCCTCTGTCAAATATATCAGTCATCCTATTTGACAGATCATCCATAAGCCCATCTTCAATCTGCTCTAACAGGTCCGGTATATCTTTAAAATATTCATAAAATGTCCCTCTGTTGTAACCTGCTTCTTTTGTGATCAGACTCACTGTGATTTTATTTAATCCATTCTTTTTCAATGCCTGCCAGAAAGAATCTATAAAGCGCTGGCGGGTTTTTTCAGTTACTTCCGGGTGTTTTCTCATTTACATTTCTCCTCATATTATCCGACAGTTTTAATATAACTGGTGGTTGATAAGTCAGTTTCACAGAACTATAATCATGATACAACGTGTTGGGTTACTTTTTCAATAAAAAGTTTACTTTCACGTTATTAAAGTCAAGCTAGGAGTGAAAAGAATGGTAAATATTGAAGTTGCTCATTTGACAAAAGACTATGGACATGGCCGTGGTGTATTCGATGTATCTGCGCATGTGGAAGAAGGAGAGTGTTTTGGATTTCTTGGGCCAAACGGTGCAGGTAAGAGTACAACGATCAGACATCTGATGGGATTTTCCAAGCCTCAGAACGGAAAAACAGTCATTAATGGGAAGGACTGCTGGGAGTATTCGGCAGAGCTTCAGCATGAAGTCGGATATCTGCCCGGAGAAATTGCCCTGCCTGCCGGAATGACAGGCACGCAGTTTTTGGAAATGCAGAAGAAAATGAGAGGTGTCACAGATGCCACGTATTTAGAAAAACTGCTGAAAAAGTTTGAACTGGATCCGAATATCGGGCTAAGGCAGATGAGTTTGGGAACAAAACGTAAATTGGCAGTTGTCACTGCATTTCTGCATGATCCAAAGATACTGATCCTGGATGAACCAACCTCTGGGCTTGATCCTATTATGCAGGAGATCTTCATTGAATATATTCTTGAAGAAAAGAAAAGAGGAAAAACTATATTTTTATCCTCACATATTTTTCATGAGGTAGATGCTTCATGCGACAGGATCGCCATTATCAGGGACGGGAAAATTGTTTCGGAATTTGATCCGGAGGTGTTAAAAAAAGAAAGTGACAAGATATACAGAGTTACATTTCAGGAGAAAAAACAGTGGCAGGATTTTACCTCCCACAATTATCATTTTACTTCCATAAATGAAAGAAAGCTGCGTGCCAGGATCCAGCTGAAAAAGAGTGAGATCACACCTTTCCTGGCAGATATTTCTAAATATCATGTCAGGGATTTTACAGAGTTTCCATTTTCCCTGGAAGATTATTTTATGCAGTTTTATCATGAGGACAAATTATTTGAGGGGGTGAAATGATGAATGATGTGGTAATAGAGACAAAAGGGCTGACAAAAGACTACGGTAAAGGCCGTGGGATCTTTGATTTAGATATTTCGGTTCACAGAGGAGAAGTATTTGGTTTTATCGGAACAAACGGTTCAGGCAAGACCACAACGATCCGAAATATGATGGGATTTATCCGTCCTGACAGGGGAAATTCTGTCATAAACGGCCTTGACTCATGGACCAGGTCTGCAGATATTATGAAAAATGTCAGCTATGTCCCGGGAGAAATCGCTTTTCCGGCGCTGAAAACAGGTACAGAATTTTTGAAATCCCAGGCCAGGTATCTTGGTGTTACGGATTTTAAATATATGAATCATATTATCGGACTGCTTCAGCTGGACCCTACGGCAAATTTAAAAAGGATGAGTAAGGGTATGAAGCAGAAGACAGCCATTGTTGCTGCATTAATGGGAGAGAAAGAGATCCTCGTATTAGATGAGCCCACCACCGGGCTTGACCCGTTGATGCGTGAGGCATTTTTGGAACTGATACGTGAGGAAAAGCAGAAAGGACATACTATATTTATGTCGAGTCACATTTTTGAGGAAATAGAAGCTGTATGTGACAGAGTTGCCATGATAAAAAATGGTCATATCATCAATACATCCTCACTGTATGATCTGCGCCATCCGACAACAAAGAACTTTATAATAGAATTTGAGCATATCCGGCAGCAGCGGCAGTTTGCGGAAAATGCCAGTTTCTCAATTGACGTCACGAAGGAAAATACATGCCGGGTCCAATGCTCTGTGGAACAACTGGACGATTTATTCAATGTACTTAAAAACTACTCTATTTCGAATTTACAGGAAATCCATCTTTCACTGCAGCAGCAGTTTATGAGAGCATATAAGGAGGAAATGACTCAAAATGGAAACAAATAAAAAAACAGCCAGATTTTTTTCAAAGCCTTTGATGGGGCAGACTATCAAAGCTAACTGGACATTATGCCTTGCAATCTTGTTCATCATGATACTCCTGGGAAATGTAATGAATTATGCCATGAGTATGATGGCGACAGAAAAATCTGATGCCGATGTGACAGAGTATCAGGAAAGCTTCTATACTTATCTGGGAGCGCTGGCTACCTATAACACAATGGCACAGCAGGACTTATCCTATGATGATTTTTCAGGCGGGGAAAACAAAGAGGCCTATGAGACAGCCTTTGGAATGCTGAATGCACAGGCAGGTATGGACCTCAGCACAGAAGGTTTTCAGGAAGCAATTGACGGATTGGCCCAGTCTGATATCAGCCTTAATAAATATGTGAAACAATTTGAATATGTATATGCTTTGAATCAGTCAGAGGGCGTATTTGATAAAGAAGAGCTTACCATTTCGGAAATGCTTACAAATACGCTGGATATGATGGGAGTTTCATCAGATATGGTTGAGAAGATGAGCGAAATGAATCCTGCATCAATGATGAATCAAATGTACTATACAGCCATGGGCCTTCTGCCTATTTTTATTCTTATTGTTATACTGTCTAATTCTCTGATCGCAAGTCAGGTTGACCGCGGCTCCATGGCGTATGTACTGTCTACACCCACAAAGCGTTCGGCAGTAGCCATCACACAGATGGTATTTATGCTTATTGTGCCGTTTTTGATGATTGCCGTTGTGTGTGCCACCAGGATAGGAACTACTTTTATGTTTTACGACGAAGTAAACGTGCCGGGAATACTTGCCCTGTTCGGCGGAATGTATATTCTTGTCGAAGCAGTATGCGCACTGTGCTATATGGGAAGCTGCCTGTTCTCGCAGAGCAAAAAATCCATGGCTTTTGGCGGCGGGCTTGCAGTCTGGTTTTTCCTTGCATCCATGATCGGCATGTTTGGATCAGAGAATATGGTCAATACGGGGATGGGTGTGGAAGAACTGCAGATATTTAACAAACTGACACTGGTGGGACTGTATGATGTAGATTCCCTGGCAACAGTTGGAACCGGCAGTGTGGACACCGCCTTTGTATGGAAGCTTTTAGTTTTAGTTGCTGTAGCCATTGTCTGCTATACAATTGGTGCGGTCAGGTTTTCAAAAAAGGATCTGCCGCTGTAAAATAATGGTTCACTAGACAAAGAGCCTCCAGTGTATAAAATTTTTACAATTCACCTGCCATGCCGAAACTTCAGGCATGGCAGGTTTGGTGTCTATGGCAGATGTACCCCTTCAGTTATATAATGAAGACAGTCAAAAAGAAATCAAATATTTCACATAGCAAAGAGAACTGAAAGGGGAATTCTATATGTATTATTCAAAAGGAAATTATGAAGCATTTGCACGTCCGGAAAAACCAAAGGATGTGGACAGAAAATCAGCGTATCTTGTGGGCAGCGGTCTGGCTTCCCTGGCAGCAGCCTGCTTTCTTGTACGTGACGGACAGATGAAGGGGGAGCACATCCATATCCTGGAGCAGCTGAAGGTACCGGGAGGCTCCTGTGACGGTATCGACGATCCCACAAGAGGATATGTAATGAGGGGCGGCAGAGAGATGGAAGACCATTTTGAATGCCTTTGGGATCTGTTCCGCTCAATTCCATCCATTGAGACAGAAGGAGTCAGTGTACTTGATGAGTATTACTGGCTGAATAAGCATGACCCAAACTCATCCCTCTGCCGCGCCACACTTAACAGGGGACAGGATGCCCATACTGACAATAAATTTGAATTATCTGATAAAGCAGCTATGGAGATCATGACTCTCTTCTTCACACCGGATGAGCAGCTGTATGATAAGACGATCGATGACGTGTTTGATGAAGAGTTCTATAAATCAAATTTCTGGCTTTACTGGCAGACGATGTTTGCTTTTGAGACATGGCACTCAGCATTGGAGATGAAGCTGTATATACAGAGGTTTGTTCACCACATTGGAGGTCTGCCGGATTTCTCGGCGCTGAAGTTTACAAAATACAATCAGTATGAGTCTCTGATCCTTCCTATGGTCAGATATCTGGAAGGCCACGGCGTCAGATTTGAATATGACACAAAAGTGACGAATGTGCAGTTTGAGAATGATAATGGCAAAAAAATTGCAAAGCAGATAATTTATGTGAGGGACGGCAGGGAAGACAGTATTGACCTGATCGAGGATGATCTTGTATTTGTGACAAACGGATGCTGTACAGACAGCTCTGCCTACGGTGACCAGAACCATGCGCCTGAATTGAAAGTAAAGGATGGTGAGGGGGACTGCTGGGAATTGTGGCGCAATATAGCAGCACAGGACCCGTCTTTTGGGCATCCTGAGAAATTCTGTTCCGACATTGGAAAGAGTAATTGGGAATCCGCGACTATCACTACTCTTGACAACAGGATTCCTCCGTATATTGAGAAGATCTGCAGGAGAGATCCATTCTCCGGCAACGTGGTTACAGGAGGAATTGTCACTGTAAAGGATTCAGGATGGTATATGAGCTGGACCTTAAACCGCCAGCAGCAGTTTAAAGCACAGCCCAAGGACCAGCTCTGTGTCTGGGTCTATGGATTGTATACAGACAGGCCGGGAGATTATATCAAGAAGCCTATGAAGGAGTGTACAGGTAAAGAGATCACAGAGGAATGGCTGTATCATATCGGAGTGCCGGAGGAAGAGATAGAAGAGCTGGCAGAGAAATCTGCAGTCTGTGTACCTGTAATGATGCCTTATATCACTGCTTTCTTCATGCCCAGAAGGAAAGGGGACCGTCCTGATGTAGTGCCGGAGGGCTGTGTGAACTTTGCATTCCTGGGACAGTTTGCAGAGACGCCGAGAGATACTATCTTTACTACAGAGTATTCAGTGAGGACAGCTATGGAAGCAGTATACACACTGCTGGATATTGACAGAGGAGTTCCGGAAGTCTGGGGAAGCGCTTACGATGTGCGGTGTCTGCTGGATGCCACATCTAAGATGATGGATGGAAAGAAGATCACAGATATCAAGCTGCCTTTTATTGCGGAGCTGGTGGAGAAGAAGGCGATCAAGAGGGCTTCAGGAACTATAATAGGAGAGCTTCTGCAGAGGTATCACCTGATTTAAAGAATCTATGTCACAGGGAACGGCAGCGTACATTTGAAAAAATGTACGCTGCTTTTAGTGTTTATTATGGAAATAAATTCCAATCGAAATGCCTGTTGAGACTGTGAAAAAAGAATGACTTTTTCTACGGAAGCATGTATAATAATTCCAGTATGTGTTTAGTTACAGTGCAGATATAAAGAGCAAAATCACAAGGTTTTGAGCAAAGGAGACAATATGCAGCAGGGACACAGCAAGGTGAAATTTCGGTATTCAATATACGCTCTCTCTATACGTCATGGACTTACCCTGGCCATTCCGTTTATAACAGTCGGGGCTTTTGCCCTGCTTCTCAATAATTTTCCGCTTACGGCCTACCAGGAGTTTCTGGCGTCCTTTTTAAACGGGGCGCTTTCAGCAATACTGACAGTCATCTATGAGGTGACACTGGGATCTCTGGCATTTGTGCTTCTTATTACTATAAGTCTGTCCTATGGAAAGCTGAGCAGTGTTGATGAGGTGATGTTTTATCCTCTTATGGCAGGTGCTTCTTACCTGGCATTCTGCGGCGGGATTAAACAGCAGGGGGAATATATCTTCGGGGCGGAGTGGGTCTTTACAGCCATGTGTATAACTCTGCTGTCATGTGTGCTGTTCAGAAAAGGCATAAAGCTGTGCAGCAGATTTCGGAGGCTTCATACGATTGGTGCAGAATATTTATTTAACCAGTCTATACTGAGTATAATACCGGCCATAGTTATTGTGACAGCCTTTGCTGCTCTGGGCTATACACTCAGGGCTGTGTGGGGAGACAGCAATATTACGAATTTTGGCTCTTACCTGTTTCTTAGGATCTTCAGCGGTATTGGCGGAAACCTTCCGGGAATCCTGTTGTATGTACTCTTATCACATTTTTTGTGGTTCGCGGGCATTCACGGTACAAATACCCTGGAGGCTGTGTCCCAGAGGCTTTTCGAACAGGGAGTGGACGTGAACCAGGCCCTGGTGGCTGCCGGACAGGCGCCCACCCAGATCTATTCAAAGACTTTTTTGGATACATTTGTCTTTCTGGGAGGCTGCGGCTGCGCTTTAAGCCTTGTGCTGGCCTTATGTTTTTGCGCACGCAAGAGTCATAACAGAAAGCTGGCCAGAGTAGCCCTCCCTTCGGCCCTCTTTAATATCAGTGAGATTGCAGTGTTTGGCCTGCCGGTCATTTTCAACACCACGATGCTGATACCGTTTGTGGCGGTCCCTCTTGTTATGACTCTTACGAGTACCCTTGCCATGGAACTGGGGCTGGTGCCTCTTGTGACAAAGTCTGTAGGGTGGACTGTCCCTGTACTTGCCAGCGGTTATCAGGCCACAGGTTCTGTGGCAGGCAGTATTCTGCAGCTTGTAAATGTATTTATCGGTATGCTGATCTATATACCCTTTGTCAGACGAAGTGAAGAGCAGCAGTCAGAAGAATTCTGCAGTGCGGTTAGGCAGATGGAGACAGATATGGCGGCAGCGGAGATAAGAGGCATCACGCCCAGATTCCTGGATAACAGCTATCCATGTCAGTCTTATGCACAGACTTTGAGTATGGATCTGAAAATCGCAATCTCCAGAAACCAGCTGCAATTGTATTATCAGCCTCAGGTGTCGGAGGGGAATCAGCTGCACGGTGTGGAGGCGCTTCTGAGATGGAAGCATCCTGTAGTGGGATTCATTGCCCCGCCTGTAGTTGTCAATCTGGCTCAGGAGAGCCAGGTCATGAATGAGATGACGTATTATGTGCTGAGGATGGCTTGCCGGGATGCGCAGGAGCTGGACAGAAACGTCCGATATCCTGTATATATGGCAGTCAATATATCTCCCAGGCAGCTGGAAGAGGAGGATTTTTCAGAGACAGTGCTGGAGATACTCAAAGAATATCAGATGGGGAAGGTGCATCTTGTGCTGGAGGTTACAGAACGCTCAGTGCTGGAGACATCTGACAGGCTGATGGAGAGGATTAACAGGCTGCGGAAAGCAGGGGTGGAATTCAGCATGGACGATTTTGGAATGGGGCATGGCTCCATGGTCCGTCTCCAGGAGAATCTGTTTGATGAGGTGAAGTTAGACGGAAATCTTGTCACCCAGCTCATGGACAATGAGCGCTCAAGGGACATTGTCTCAGGCATCATGCAGATGTCCTCCAGCCTCCGTTTTCGTGTAGTGGCAGAATTCGTGGAGAATGAAGAACAAAAGCAGATGCTGGAAAGCCTGGGATGTACAATATACCAGGGATATTATTTTGGCAGGCCGGTGGAACTGGATGTTTTGCTGGAAGGAATCCAGGCAGGCTGACCTGCCGGGGCAGGTCAGTTTACGTGGAGACAGGCCGAAGTATCAGATATCCGGTCGTAGTGGAGAGGATTTCTTTGCCTGAGGCGCGCAGCAGTGCAATATCCTGGACTATGACCTGCCGGCTGACTCCGAAGTGACCTGCCAGTTCGCGGCCGGTAACAGGAACACCGCTCTTTGATAAAAGTGTCATGATCTGTTCTCTTCTTTGTGATCCTTGCATGAACACTCCATTTCTACTCCAGGGGAGCCAGGTTCTTTAATGAGATGTCCATGATAGGCGCCGAATGTGTCAGGGCGCCGCAGGAGACATAGTCCACGCCTATTTCAGAAATTTCCTTTAAACGTTCTTTTGTCACATTTCCTGAGCATTCTGTCTCGGCTCTGCCGGCAGCCATTTCCACAGCTTTTTTCATGGTTTCATTGTCCATATTGTCCAGCATGATAATGTCAGCGCCCGCATCCAGCGCCTCCTGAAGCATAGCAAGGTCTTCGACCTCAACTTCTATTTTTCTCACGAACGGGGCATATTCTTTTGCAAGAGCTACAGCTTTTGTGATACTTCCGGCAGCGCCAATATGGTTATCTTTTATCAGTATGCCGTCTGAGAGGTTATAGCGGTGGTTATGGCCGCCGCCTATCTTGACAGCGTATTTTTCAAATGGCCGCATATTTGGCGTGGTTTTCCTGGTGTCAAGAAGTTTGGTGCTGCAGCCGGAGAGTTCAGCTGCCAGAGAATTCGTGAAGGTAGCGATGCCGCTCATTCTCTGGAGATAGTTCAGGGCTGTCCGTTCACCTGACAGGAGAGCGCGGATGTCCCCTGTGAGTATTCCCATGAGCTGGCCTTTTTTGACTTCATCTCCGTCATTTAAGCTTGTCTCGAAACGGAAGGTATCATCCAGAAGCTCGAAGACTCTTGAAAATACAGAGAGGCCGCAGATGATCCCGTCTTCCTTGCAGATAAGTTCTGCACGTCCTTTTTTGCTCACAGGCATGACTGCGTTTGTAGTCACGTCCTCGCTTGTGATATCCTCCTCAAGAGCGTTTAAAATGTATCTGTCTATATTAATTTTCATTGTTACACCACTTATCATAAAATTGTCCATCCCTTCTTTTAATTTCATTTAAAATTATTCTGCTAAACTCAGCCTGCTGCTGTTTGTAGGAGACAGCAGCGTCTTTTATGCGGCTGTCTGTGATCAGGGGTATCTGGTCCAGACTGTCACTGATGACTCCCGCAGCCCTTTTTGCAAAGACAAGGCTTTCCAGGAGAGAATTGCTGGCCAGGCGGTTTGCGCCGTGGACGCCGTTGCAGGCAGTCTCACCAACTGCAAACAGGTTTGACATGGAGGTACGTCCCTCTGTATCAGCTTTTATGCCGCCCATGAGGTAATGCTGGGCCGGAGTCACGGGTATCATGTCATGTGAAAGGTCATAGCCTTCTTTAAGACAGCGCTCATAAATATTTGGAAAGCGGAATTTTATCTCATCCTCAGGCATATGTGTGAGGGAGAGATATACGTATTTACTTTGATACTTCTCCATTTCCTTTTTGATGGCATCAGTAACTACATCTCTGGGAAGCAGCTCATCCACAAAGCGTTCTCCTTCAGGATTTAACAGCACGGCGCCTTCTCCACGGACAGACTCGGAAATAAGGAACCTGCGTCCCTTTTTCCGGGAGTAGAGGGTTGTGGGATGAATCTGGATATAATTAATGTTTTCAAGTTCAATCCCATGCTTCAGGGCCAGGGCAAAGCTGTCGCCCGTGATGTGGCGGAAATTTGTAGAGCTCTCGAAAAGGCCGCCAATACCGCCTGTGGCCAGGACAGTGACCTTTGAAAAGACAGGTACAGACTGTCCTGAGGGCAGCTCCAGGATAATTCCATGGCAGCAGTTGCCGGCCTCTATGAGGTCTGTCATTACGGCATGTTCCAGCACAGTGACATTGGGTCGGTTTCTTATCTGAGAGATCAGCTTGCTGGTGATCTCTCTGCCGGTCACATCTTTGTGGTGAAGGATACGGAAGGTGGAATGGGCCCCCTCTCTTGTGAAAGAAAGCTTTCCGTCAGGCTCCTTGTCAAAATCTACTCCAAGAGAAATCAATTCTTTGATGATCTCATTGGAGCTGCGGATCATGATGCGGACGGATTCCCTGTTATTTTCATAGCGTCCCGCCCTCATAGTGTCCTCAAAGTAGCTTTCATAATCCTGCTCCCCTTTCAGGACGCAGATGCCTCCCTGTGCCAGATAAGAATCACTGTTTTCCACATCATCCTTTGTGACCATAAGGATCCGCATATCCGGGGGAAGGCAGCAGGCAGTAAAAAGTCCTGCAGCTCCTGTGCCGACTACGATGGCATCATATGCCTGTTCCAGTTTGTTATTCATAATTATTCACTCCCTTTTACGGGCGCCGGTTACTTAGCCAGCTCCAGCATTTTCTCTAATGGCTTTTTTGCTTCTTCGATCAGGCTGTTTTCCAGAAGGACCTCTGTTTCACCTTTTTCAAGGGAAGCTATGACCTTCTCCAGGGTGATCCTCTTCATATTAGGGCAGTACTGGCGGTGGCCCACAGAATAAAATTTTTTGCCGGGATTTTTTGCCTCTAATTCATACAGGACGCCCATCTCTGTTCCGATGATGAATTCCTTTGCGCCGGAGGCGGAAGCAAAGTCAATAATGCCTGAAGTGCTGCCAATATAATCGGCAAGCTTCAGGACATCCATTCTGCATTCCGGATGGGCCAGGAAAAGGGCATCAGGACGTGCCTCTTTGGCCTTTCGCACATTTTCTTCTGTGATACTGGTATGTACGTGACAGAAACCATCGTTAAAGATAAAATTTTTCTCAGGCAGCTTTGACGCAATATAACGCCCCAGATTTTCATCAGGTATGAAGTAGATATTTTTATTTGGCAGGGCAGAGACGATCTTCATTGCATTGGAAGAAGTCACGCATACATCTGCACAGAGCTTTAATTCAGCAGTAGAATTGATGTAGCAGACGACGGCCAGATCATCATACTGCTGCCTCATTTCTTCGATTTTTTCTTTTTGGGCCATATGTGCCATAGGACAGTCTGCCAGCACATCAGGCATCAGGACTTTTTTTGACGGGTTCAGTATCTTGGCGCTCTCACCCATGAACTTCACACCGCAGAAAAGTATAGTCTGCTGGGGGACCTGTGTGGCGATCTTGCTCAGGTAATAGGAGTCACCCACGTAGTCGGCTGCTGCCTGCACCTCGTCATTTACGTAATAATGTGCCAGAATGACAGCGTCCTTCTCTTTTTTTAATTTTTTCAGCAATTCTATTTTTTCTTGCATAACATCCTCCTCATAGTAAACCCACTCGCAGGGGTTATAAGACAAATAAACAAATACCATTTCAGTCTGTGTATTAATATCGCACAGTAAAGTGAAAAAGTCAAGACTTTTGTATATTCAGGTGACAAGACAGGTTTGCTGATCATAGGCACAATAAAATAGTAATGATAGAATTCTTTACAGAAATTGTGTTATACTGATGAAAACGTGAGAGGAGAATAATGTATGAACCTGAATGCAGTCCACCATGTGGCAATCATAGTATCTGATTATGAGAGATCCAGAGAGTTTTATGTAGACAAGCTGGGATTTGAGGTGATCAGAGAAAACTATAGAAAGGAGAGGGGAGACTATAAACTGGACCTGAAGCTGGGTGAAGCGGAGCTGGAGATCTTTGGAATAGCTGGTGCCCCGGCAAGACTGACAAGGCCTGAGGCCTGCGGACTGAGGCATCTGGCCTTCAGGGTAGAGGGGATAGAAAAGGTAGTAGAGGAATTAGAAGCACTTGGCATTGAGTGTGAACCTCTGCGGACAGATGAGTTCACAGATAGGAAGATGACATTCTTTTTTGACCCGGACGGGCTTCCGCTGGAACTTCATGAGTAAAGGGAAGAGCGTGCCAACGTGAAGTGCAATGTGTTGGCACGCCTTTTTACTCTAAATGGCTTATCTGTTGATATTATCCCTGTTCCACTCTAAAATCAGTTCTTCCAGTTTGTCAAGCGTCATTGCTCCGCCGCTGAAGCTGATCATACCGCGCAGAGGCATATAGCGCATCATGGCTTCCTGCATCTCGGCTGAGATGGCCTCTGCAGCCACATCACTCTCACCCTTTTCTTCAGGGGAGGCAAAGAGTTCGCTCCCTTCCATGAACTTGTGGATAGCGGCAGCAGCCTTCTCGTTTTCCATGACATCTCCGAAGGTGGTGTCCAGTGTATAAATGACCGGAATCCGTACTGTAGAATTGACTCTGACAGATTTTTGGCAGCGGATATCTCTGGATGAGGCTCCTATCATGATATCATAATCGTCTGTCAGCACATGCCAGTTTTTCAGAGTGGTATTCCAGTAAGCAAACGCACGCCTGCCGAGAGTGAAGGTTACTTCCTTAGTCTCACCCGGCTTAAGTGAGATCTTGGCAAAGTCACGGAGCTCTTTGACAGGACGCTGGATCTTGCCTGAGGATGCGCCTACATAGAGCTGGATGATCTCTTTTCCTTCGAGTTTGCCTGTGTTAGTCACCTTGACGGAGACTTTAAGGGTGTCTGTGTCATCCAGTTCTTCTTTATCAACAGTCAGGTCAGAATAGGAAAAGGAGGTATAGGAGAGTCCGTGCCCAAAGGGGAAGAGGACATCCATCTTCTTCTTGTCATAATAGCGGTAGCCCACATACACACCCTCTGCATATGCTGTGCGGTCTCCTTCTCCGGGGTATGTGAGGTGGGAAGGATTATCTTCTAATTTAAGAGGGAAGGTTTCAGGCAGCTTGGCGCTGGGATTGACCCTTCCAAACAGGATGTCCGTCACAGCAGCGCCTACAGCCTGGCCGCTGAGATAAGCCTCAATCACGCCTTTAACCTTGCTGATCCAGGGCATTTCCACAGGGGAGCCATTGTGGAGGACAACGACTGTATTTGGCTGTACAGCAGCGATCTTTTCAATAAGCTGGTTCTGGCAGTCCGGCATGCGCATGTGCGAGCGGTCAAAACCTTCAGATTCAAATGCGTCAGGCAGTCCGGCGAAGATGACAGCCACATCAGAGGAGCCTGCCGCCCTGACAGCTTCTTCCTCCAGAGCGGGGAGGACTTCGTCTCTGGCATCATCATAGCCCTGGGCATAGACGAGGCCAGGCAGGCTGCCGGCTGCTTCCAGTGCGCTTGTCACCTTAAAACTGTTGATATGGGAACTTCCGCCGCCCTGATAACGTGGTTTTTTGGCATATTTTCCGATGAAAGCAATCTTACAGCCAGGATTGAGCGGAAGGATATCTTCATTTTTCAGAAGTACTATAGTTTCCTCTGCAATCTTTCTGGCTTTTTCATGATCCTTTTCCAGGTCAAACACAGCGTTTTCATCCTGATTTTCTACTGCTCTGTAAATAATATTCAGCATTTCCTCACATGACCTGTCCAGGATCTGTTCATCTAATCTTCCGCTTCTCACAGCCTCAGTTATAAGCTTGTCATTGATGCCGCTGGAGGATGGCATCTCCAGATTCAAGCCTGCTTCAAGGTCCCGGACTCTGTCATTGACAGCGCCCCAGTCGCTCATGACAAAGCCGTCAAATCCCCATTCGTTTCTCAGGACATCTGTCAGATATGTTTTATTTTCTGCAGCATATGTGCCGTTGATCTTATTATAAGAACACATTACAGTCCATGGCTTCTGCCTGCATACAGCGCCTTCAAAGGCGGCCAGATAAATCTCCCTCAGCGTTCTCTCATCAATATCAGAGGAGGAAGACATTCTGCGGGTTTCCTGATTGTTTGCCAGGAAGTGCTTGATACTTGTACCAATATTTTTATTCTGTATTCCTTCTATTAAAGAACCGGCCATCTCTGTGGCTACCAGAGGATCCTCAGAATAATATTCAAAATTCCTGCCGCACAGGGGTGAACGTTTTATATTTACAGCAGGCCCCAGGATCACGCTTACTTTCTCTGCCTGACATTCATTTCCCAGTGTTTCACCCATTTCCTTAATCAGATCTCTGTTGAAGGAAGCTGCCGTGGCACATCCTGCGGGGAAGCAGACAGCCTTTATGCTGTCATTTACTCCCAGATGGTCAGCCTTCTGGTCCTGCTTGCGCAGCCCGTGAGGGCCGTCTGATACCATGACAGAAGGGATACCAAGACGTTTTATTTCTTTTGTATGCCAGAAGTCGGCGCCTGAGCAGAGAGAAGCCTTTTCTTCAAGTGTCATCTGTGATACGAGCTCTTTTATTTTGTCTGCGTTCATAGCTGTAATCTCCTTTTCTTTTTAAGCAGCAGCGGAATTTATATATATGCTGATTTATATACTGAGACTGCTTTTACAGATAGTATAATAAAAAGTGAGGTATAATGGAAGGGGATATGTACAGAAATATTTTGGTTACTTTTCACACGTCAATGTCCCACGAGATGTTTTCGTGCGTGTTTAGCACGAAAATCCCGGGTTTTGCAGCGCGAAACGGCGTTTTTACTGTTTCTGTGCATTGCACAGCGTGTTACGTGAGCAGCCCAAGGTTGACATGAGAAGATGTGTACAGTAGTATGAAGTTAAACAGCGCACCTGAAAGGATGATGGCATATGCAGTTTACTGGAATTCAGATCAAGAATTTTAAATACATTAAGAATATCCGTATCACCGGGATTGAAAATGCGCTTATTCTTGTAGGAAAGAATAATACAGGAAAGACAGCCATTTTGGATGCGATCAGGGCTGTAAGCGGAGCAGGCAGCATAACAGATGAGGATTTTAATGAAAAGAAACAGAAGGTGGAGATCCTGGCAGATCTGCTGATCAGTGAGGAAGACTTAAAGCTGCTCCACTACTACGGGATGGTGAGCCAGTACAGGAGATATGAGGTCTGGTATGAAGATTTCTGTAAAAAGCTGCCTTCTTATAAAGATGGAGTGCTTCATTTTAAGTTTACTGCAAATTACCAGAAGGAAGTGCGCTACGGGGACGGAGTGAGCAAGGATAACAGATATATCCGGGAGGTCATACCAAAAGTTTTTTTCATAGGGACTGACAGGAATCTGGAACAGATCCAGGAAAGCCTTCTTTCATTTGAGGAGGACGTGCAGCTGAAGCGCCTGCGCTCTCAGACATGTATGTTCGACCAGACGAAACCTTGTACCAGGTGTTTTCAGTGCATCGGACTGATAAATCAGAAGTGTCCTGCCGAACTGACAGCCCTGGAATCAGTAAAACTCTTAGAATATAAACTCTCCCAGCTTAATCTGCAGGAATTTGCAAAAAGGGTCAACACAAGCTTTCACAGGAACGGCGGGTTTGATGATATCTCCTACACCATGCGCTGTGATGTGGAGAAGGTCTGCCAGGTAGTGGCTGAAATGAGCAATAAGCAGAGGAGCAGGATACTGCCAGTCAGCCAGATGGGGGAGGGCATGAGGAGCATCTATATGCTGTCGCTTCTGGAGGCATATGCGGAGGATGAGAGAAGAGTGCCCAGCATCATGCTGGTGGAGGATCCTGAGATGTTTCTGCATCCACAGCTCCAGAAGAAAGCGGGCGAGATACTTTACCGCCTCTCCAGGAAGAACCAGGTAGTATTTTCTACGCATTCCCCGGATATGATATTTAATTTTAACAGCCGTCAGATACGGCAGGTTGTTCTTGATAAGCAGTACTTTACCTCTGTAAAAGAGAAGACAGATATTGATGATATCCTGGATGACCTGGGATATAACGCAAGCGACCTTATGAATGTGAGTTTTGTCTTTATCGTGGAAGGGAAGCAGGATAAGAGCCGCCTTCCCCTGCTCTTGGAAAAATACTATTCAGAGATTTATGATGAAAAGGGCAGGCCTTCCAGAGTCGCTATTATCACAACGAACAGCTGTACAAATATTAAGACATATGCAAATCTGAAATATATGAACCAGCTCTATCTGAAGGACCAGTTTCTGATGATACGTGACGGTGACGGGAAGGACAGGGAAGAATTGTCCGGTCAGCTGTGCAGATATTACGCGGACAGGAATATGGAGGACGCGGACCGTCTCCCAAGAGTCCAGCCCAGAAATGTACTGGTGCTCAAATATTATTCTTTTGAGAATTATTTTCTGAATCCGCGTATCATGGCCCAGATTGGCGTGATCGGGAAGGAAGAGGATTTCTACAGCATCCTGCTGGAAAAATGGAAGGAATACCTGTACAGGATAACAAGCGGCCGCCATCTGACAGAGGTGCTGGGGTTTGAAATCCAGACAGAGGAGCAGCTAAAGAGCCACATGGAAGAGTTCAGGAAATACATGAGGGGACATAATCTGTTTGACATATTCTATGGGCGGTTCAGGGCTAAGGAGCAGGAACTGCTGAAGAAATATATTGATCTGGCGCCCAGAGAAGACTTCAGGGATATTCTGGATGCTATAGATAAGTTCGTGTATTTTGAAAATAGAAAATTATAATGTAAAATGGCGCTTCAAAATCTGATTCTGGTGAAGCAGGGCAGAGGATATTGAATGATCTTATATCGATCCTGTATCTTGTCTCTAACTTCACTGATGACAGAGGGATGAGGCGCTCTTTCAATATTGCTGTAAAAAAGAAATGCGGAAAGTGCAGGATGTTCACAGCAACTTAATATCTTCATAAGAAACTCCTTGTTGACAAATAATATTATATGGAATATAGTATTAAATATAAAACAATATTACAATGAAAACAGTAAACAGGGGAAAGAGGTTCTAAGAAGAGAAATGAGTGGGAAATAAGGAAACCAAGGAGTGATAATATGGTATTTAATACAGGAGCAGCACTGCTGGACGCGATCGTCCTTGCTGTCGTTTCAAAAGATAAAGAAGGAACATACGGATACCGGATCACGCAGGACGTAAGAGGAGTCCTGGATGTATCAGAATCTACGCTGTACCCGGTACTTCGCAGGCTGTTAAAGGACCAGTGCCTGGAGGTGTACGATATGGAGTTCGGAGGCAGGAACAGGCGCTATTATAAGATCACAGAACAGGGCCTGGTGCAGCTGAATCTCTACAAATCAGAGTGGAAAGAATATTCTTCTAAAATAGCAAACATATTAGGGAGGGATTAGGAATGAATCGGAATGATTTTATTGAACAGCTGACCTGGCTGCTTCAGGATATTCCTGAGGAAGAGCGGGAGGGGGCAATAGAATATTACCAGGATTATTTTGATGAAGCGGGAATAGGCGCTGAGGATGAGACTGGGGAGAAGCTTGGCAGCCCGGAAAAGGTAGCCGCCATGGTTAGGGACGGACTTACAGGAGGCAACGCTGATGCCGGTGAATATACAGAGACCGGCTACCAGGATAAGAGGTTTAAGGAAAAAGAAAATATGCCTGAAAAGCGGGATGCCTTTCAGAAGGAAGAGAACGGCAGCAGCGCCGGAAAGGGAGAGGAGGGTAAAGAGGCCGGGTATTATGATTACAGCAGTGACAGCAGTTACAATTACAGCCAGTACGGTTCAAAGCAGGACTACTACGGAAATTACCAAAACGGCTACAGTACAAATGCCGGAAGGGATAATGGAAATGCAGGAAAGATCATACTGATCATACTTCTATGTATCTTCGCCGTACCGGTGATCATACCTGTAGCTGGGGCAGCATTTGGAATAATAGTAGGAATCTTTGGAATTGTATTTGGTCTTGTGGTAGCTGCCGGGGCACTTACACTGGCAGGCGTTATCTGCGGGATCGTGCTGACAGGTATCGGCATTGCCCAGATGTTTACGACTCCCGGTATCGGGCTGATGTTTGCCGGACTGGGAATGTTCTCACTGGCAGTTGGAGTGCTTATGATCTGGCTGACAGTAACTATAGCAGGGCGGTTTATTCCATGGTTTATCCGTGTGATCGTAAATATTTTCAGTATGCTTTTTCATAGGAGAGGAGGTCAGGCCGCATGAGAAAATTTACAAAGACAATGCTGATTCTATGTGCCATCTTCATCAGCCTGGGACTTGTCTTCAGCATCGCAGCCGTAAGCATGGGGGTCAGATTTATAGATCTGAGAGATGCAGCTCAGGACCATGTATGGTCCCTGGCCTGGGACTCAGAAAATCACAGGCTGGTGGCAGGAGGTGCAGATGAGGGATCAGGAAGCACAAAACACTATGAAGAGTCATTTAAGGACATCCGCAGCATAGAATTAGAACTGGATATATGTGATGTAGATATTTTATACTATGACGGTGATGATATATCTCTTACGGCGGATATGAAAAACAGCAGGGAGCTGCTGTATGAGGAGAGCGGCAGGACATTGAAGATCTGGGATGAGAGTAAGTTGAAAAATATCCCTATATCACAAAATAAGGAATCCCTTCTGACGCTGAAAGTGCCAAGAGACCTGGTTTTTAAGGAAATAGAGATGTCCATTGATATGGGAGAAGCTAATATTCAGGGTATCAAGGCTGATTCTGTGGAATTAAGCTGTGATATGGGAAAAATCAATATGGATGGCAGTATCATGAAGGAAGGATCATTTGAATGCAGTATGGGAAGCATAAAAGTGAGCCTGGAAGGAAAGAAGGATGATTTTAATTATGATATAGACTGCGGCATGGGAAGTGTTTCTGTTGACGGAAAGAAAGATTCCGGGCTGAGTGTATCTAAAGAGATCGACAATGGTGCGTCAAAGGACCTGGAGCTTGATTGTGATATGGGAAATATAGACATTGAATTTAAAGGAGGAAATTAGTATGGGACCAAAAAAATTATATAAATCAATAGAGAATAAGATGATCTGCGGAGTTTGCGGCGGCATAGGAGAATACCTGAATATTGACCCGACTCTGATCCGGCTTCTGATGGTGCTGCTGGGATGTACCACCACCGGGTTTATCATCTATATCGTTGCAGCGATCGTTATACCTTATCCGCCGGAAGGCTGACAGGAAATTTGTATAAAAGTGTGAAAAGAGGCCATACTCCAATCAGAACAACGAAAGGAGCATGGCTTTTTTATGGCAAAGAAGGAAAAGAAAATAAAATTGGATGAACTGACACCGGAGGAACAGCTGAAATATGAAATAGCTGAGGAGCTGGGATTGATGGACAGAGTGCTGAAGGATGGCTGGAAGAGCCTTTCTGCAAAAGAGACAGGAAGGGTGGGCGGCCTTATGACAAAGAAGAAACGCGAGATGAAGATGGAGGCTTTAAAAGAAACAAAATAGCTTTTTAGAAAAGAAAGCCCCGGCCTTTTAAGCAAGGTCCCGCTTGACGGAAGTGCATTATTTTAGTATGATTATCAGAAGCAAACGGGCATTCCGGCAAGTTAAAGGATAGGGATGAGAACGAATGAAAAGCCTAATAGAAGATTTAAAAAAGCATGAATTTAAAAATGTCTACCTCCTGTTCGGGGAAGAGACTTATCTGAAGAACCAGTACAAGAACAAATTAAAAAACGCCCTGATCCCTGAGGGGGATACGATGAACCTGAATATTTATTCAGGAAAAGGAATTGACGTTAAAGAAGTGATAGACCAGGCGGAGACAATGCCCTTTTTCGGGGAAAGAAGGCTGATATTGATAGAGGACAGCGGATTCTTTAAGAATGCAAGCCCGGAGCTGGCTGATTACATGAAGACCGTGCCAGCCGAGACTTATATCGTTTTTGTAGAATCTGAAGTGGACAAAAGAGGAAAGCTGTACAAGGCTGTAAAGAGCGCAGGAAGACCGGTAGAATTTGCAAGGCAGGATGAAAAGACTCTGATGCGCTGGATACTGGGCATACTAAAGAGTGAGCGGAAGAATATTACCCAGGACACTATGCAGCTCTTTCTGGAAAAGACAGGGACCGATATGGAGAATATCTCCCAGGAGCTGGAAAAGCTTATCTGCTATACCATGGGCAGAGATGTAATAACAAAGGATGATGTGGAGGCAATAGGCACAAACCGCACAGTCAATAAGATCTTCGACATGATCAATGCGATCGCAGGCAGACAGCAGGCAAGGGCACTCTCACTATACTATGACCTGCTGGCATTGAAGGAGCCCCCAATGAGAATTCTGTTCCTCATAGCCAGGCAGTTCAATCTGCTGTATCAGGTCAAGGAACTTTTGGAGCAGGGGTATGATATCAATACCATAGCGTCTAAAACAGGACTGCAGAGCTTCATAGCCAGAAACTATGTGAGGCAGGCTGGAGCATTTACAAAAGAGAAGCTGAAAGAAGCCGTGGAAGATTGTGTGGATTCAGAAGAGGCAGTAAAGACAGGACAGATAAATGACAGAATGAGCGTAGAGCTGCTTATTGTAAAATACAGCGCGAAATAGAGGGACAGGGCAGAGCGGGAGGACGCTCTGCCTTTTATTTTGTCCCATTGTTCCCTTAAAAAGTAACATAGATTCTTTCCAGGTTATAAAAAATTCAGTAACTCTTTTTCACTGTTAAATTCAGCCATTCTACCTATTGGAAGAACTGCATGATTTTCCCCGTGTCCAAAGTCATCACAATATGCGGAGGGTATTTTGTGTTTTTCTCCGAAGCGTTTAATTCTTGCGAGAAGTTCCGGGTGTATACTGTCTGAATAATTTCCAAAGAGCAGCCCCCGGACATTATCTATAAAATCATATTGTTCCATATGTGACAGCATGGCACTGACGTAGCCGACATTGCCAAACACTTCGTGGTCTTCTATAAATAAAATATACTTTTTATCAGGGGCAAGCGGAAAATATCTGTTGCCCAAAAGCATTGCAAAATTCCGCGCATATCCCCCTATAAGTATACCTTTGCCTGTTCCAGAAGTCTGGATGTACCATTTGCTGTTTGATACATGCTTATTGCTGCTGCCTTCCACAAAGCTGCGCTGGAAACAGCCGTAATCATATTCTGTAAGTTCATTAAAAATATGCGGTGCCTGTCCATAAAACGTTTCCAGACCTGTTTTTGCCCAAACTGTATTGAGTATTGTTGTACCGTCACTATAGCTGCATATTATCTTGGGATTACGCTTAATATTTTCAAAATCAATGAAGGGAAGAAGTTCATTGCTTCCTTCACCGCCTCCGAAAAATATCATTCCCACCCTTTCATCTGTAATCAATTGGTTAAAATCTGACGCGCGTTCCTCTGGTGATGCAAGATAACCATATGTGTCCTTATACAGATTATTAGCTTCTAACACTTTGAATCCTGTCTTTGATTCAATTGCAGTGATGGTTTCTGCGTACTCTTTTCTGTCAGCAACATGACTTGCCGTACATATTCCAATCATTTTGTCCTTCGTCATCAATGGTGGTCTCATGATTCTTCTCCCTTTTCTGATCTTATATGTCAAGTCCTAAAAGCGCATATCACTACTTAGACTTTAATTTTATGGCTTCAATTCTAATCATACAATTCAGAAAAGAAAATGTAAAGTAACAATGTACAGACCGTAAGAAAATGATTTAATGTAAAGCTGTTTGTAACCGCTTAATCGTTCAAACGCGAAAAACCATACATCAGTCATCAGCTCTTTTGTTTTAGAATATGGCTGTGTTATACTACTGATATCAACAAATTATATGCATCTAAATTATAAGCATCGGGATTCAGGTGCGGACAGGAGGAGACAATGAAGAAGATGAATATGAAAGGCTTAGCTGCCCTGGGATTGGCTCTGGCGCTGGCTGGCAGCACAATAACTGCAGCGGCGGCTGAGACGGAGGCATCAGCAGCTGAGGAGGAAGCAGGTACAGAAGAGGCATCAACAGAAGAAGTATCAGCTGCTGCACAGGAAGAGGCAGGTACAGATGAGACATCGGGAGTGTCACAGGAGGAGAATGGATTAACAGATCTGGCCCAGGCATTTGCTGCTGACTTGATAGCAGGAGACTATGATAAGCTGAAAACAGATTATCCATATGTGGATGAAATGAAAAAAGCGGTGGATAGCGGGCAGCTGGAGCAGAGTATGGCGCCAGCCATAGCAGCTTCAGGTGAGCTGGGAAGTATTATGCCTGCCTGGATCAGTGACAGTACTGTCCAGTATACAAATGTGCAGGTACCGTGCGATTTTTCTGTGCAGCCGTGGAACATGGTAATCAGCTTTGATGCACAGGGCAAGATAGCAGGGATCCATACCGGCTTATATAAAGAAGAAAATGCTGGACCTGTAACACCGGAAGGAGTTAAGGAGACAGAAATGAGCCTGAAGATAAGGGATGGCTGGGAGCTTCCTGGAACCTTTACACAGCCCGAAAATCAAGATGAATATGCCGTGGTAGTATTTGTCCATGGTTCAGGTTCCAGCGACAGAAATGAGACAGTAGGGAAACTGAAGCCTTTTCAGGACCTGGCATGGGGGCTGGCACAGCAGGGTATAGCCTCTTACCGCTATGACAAGATCAGCTATGTTTACGGAGAAGAACTGGCAAAAGATAAAGATTTTACTGTTTATGATGAGACTGTGAATGATGCAGTATCAGCTGTAGAGATGGTACGCTCCCTGAAGGGAGTTACAAAAGTATATGTGGCCGGACACAGCCAGGGCGGCATGATGATGCCGGCTATAGCGGAAGCGTCTGCACCGGACGGATGTATCATGATGGCTGCGCCTGCCAGAAGCTTTACAGACACGCTCAGCCGCCAGTGTGAGTTTATGGAGAGCCTGAATCAGGAGCCCACAGATGAAGATAAGGCAGCATATGAAAACACCAGAAAAGAGGTGGAGCGCCTGAAAGACTGGAAGAGTCTTGGCGAGGATGAGACAGTGATGGGCCTGTATCCAGCATATATAGAGAGCATTCTGGAGTATGATAATGTAAAAGAAGCTGAAAATATGACTATGCCGGTACTTGTACTGCAGGGAGAGGAAGACTACCAGGTGACTATGGATGACTACAAGATCTGGGAAGACGGTTTTAAGGATAAAGAGAACTGGACATTTAAATCCTTCCCCGGCCTTACTCATATGTTCATGCCCGGCAGCTACGAGAACGGTCCGGCAGATTATACGGGGGAGAAACATATTCCTGAAAATGTAACAGATACTATTGCGGATTTTATACAAAACTGATGATTTAAGTCATTTGCCGTTTATGTCAAAAGAGAATAGAGGATAAAAAATAACCGGGTGACGGCCCCGGTTATTTTTTATTATTAGAGATACTAAAAAGGATCTCTTATTTTATTTATAATTAAGCAATGCTGTTGACAGCTTTTGTCAGTCGGGATACTTTTCTTGCTGAAGTATTCTTATGATAAACACCCTTCTTCGTAGCTTTGTCAATCACAGAAGTAGCATTGATCAGTGCAGCAGTTGCAGCTTCCTTATCCTTAGCGGCAATAGCAACGTCCACCTTTTTGATTGCTGTTTTAACACTTGATTTGATTGATTTGTTACGTTCAGCTTTTGTTCTGTTTACTAAGATTCTCTTCTTCGCAGATTTGATGTTAGCCAAGACCTACACCTCCAAAATTATTCTTCTTTATTAGTTGTTATTTTTTATTGTTTCATTAAAGCCGGACACGGACGTTCTAATGTAAACATTTTAGTAACTTTAATATCAGCAGTACCGCGGTCGATAAGCATAATGATATTAAGCAGTTACACATACTCATATATTCTAGTCCAACAAAGCTGGTATGTCAATACATAATTCTCAAAAAAATGTAAAAAATATGAGAAAAACAAAGAGTTTTTTAAGGAGGATGTCATGCTGGGCAAATTTAATATCAGAACCGATCTGGCGCTGGAGGCAAAAGAGAGTTACGAAGAAGATGATGTGGAGATCCGGGGTGTGAAAATCTGGGAAGACAAGGATGATGAGAAGGAGATCTGTACAACTACTGTTGTGATCGAGACGGAGAATGGCGCCAAGGCCATGGGAAAACCTGTGGGAACCTATATTACGCTGGAGGCTCCTCATCTGTCAATGCCTGATGAGGGATATCACAGAGAAATATCAATGGAGCTGTCCAAACATCTGAAAAAACTCATGGGTGAGAAGGAACAGTCTGTGCTTATCGTTGGCCTGGGAAACAGGGATGTGACACCTGATGCACTCGGCCCCTGTGTTGTTGGAAATGTGCGCATAACAAGGCATGTAATTAAGGAATACGGCAAGTTTTCCATGAATGAAGAAAAGATGAACATGATAAGCGGCCTCATTCCGGGTGTCATGGCCCAGACCGGTATGGAAACTCTGGAAATCATACAGGGTGTTGTGGATGAGACAAAGCCGGACCTTGTTATCGTCATTGATGCCTTGGCAGCCAGGAGTACGAGAAGGCTGAACAGGACTATCCAGATCACTGATACGGGCATCAATCCGGGATCAGGCGTGGGTAACCACAGAAACGGAATAAGCGAGCAGGTGCTGGGTGTGCCTGTCATTGCCATCGGTGTGCCGACGGTAGTGGATGCCGCCACCATCGTAAATGATGCTATGGAGACATTGATTGCCTCAATGGATGAGGCGGAAGGCATCAAGAACCTGGGGGGCGCCCTGGGAACACTGGATAAGGCAGAGAAGCATGAGCTTATCCATGAACTGATCTCACCGCATCTTAATACCATGTTTGTCACACCAAAAGATATTGATGATACCATCAAGAGGATCAGCTTTACCATCTCAGAAGGAATCAATGCCGCGCTTAAGCTGTCATAATTGGAGATGTTTCTTCATATAATGAACACATATAGCTATGTGGACAGGTATTCGCCAGATAAATGTGCATGCACGTTTATCTGGCTCGTTGTCAGCTTAAAGGCACCAAAGGGCGCCTTTGTGATTGGGGTGAAAATATGAAGCATATGCAGAAATTGGTCCGTATGGTAATATGGACAGGCATCTTCGCCGTCGGGACTTATATATTGATCCGGGGGATCGGAATCATGGAAGACAGCGGATTCCTTGATATACATAGCCTGATTGAGAAAATGTCGGTGGATACGTATATGGCTGGGCTGACATATGAAGAACCTGGGGAAGATAAAAATAAAGACTGGGTCCAGCGCATCATAGGTGAGCAATTTCCTGTATATGATTATGTCAGAAACTATCTGGAGGATACCAAGGCCATCGAGAGCAGCCCCGAATATCAGATGATGGTTGAAGCCGAGGGGGAGGACAGCAGACTTCAGGACGGCCATGACCAGCTGCCCGGCCATCCGGCGGGCGATGGTGCAGGAGGCACGGGAGGCCAGGGAGCAGGAAACGGGAATTCTGGCATGGAAGGTCAGGGAGCCGGAAACGAGAACCATGGAACAGAGGGGGCGGGAGCCGGCAATGAAAGTTCAGGAACAGAAAATCCGGGAGCTGGAACAGAGAGTTCAGGAACAGAAGGTACAGGAGCCGGAACGGAGAGTTCGGGAACAGAAGGTACAGGAGTCGGGACAGAGGGTTCAGGAACAGAAGGTACAGGAGCCGGGACAGAGGATTCAGGAACAGAAGGTACAGGAGCCGGGACAGAGGATTCAGTAACGGAAAATCCGGGAGCCGGAACAGAAAGCCAGGTGACGGAAGCCCAGTCACCGGATACTGAGAGTCCAGGAATGGAAAGACCGGACGCGGAAACTGAAAAGACCGGCAGCGATACACAGCTGGCAGACGCGTCACAGTCCAATATGATGAATCAGCCGGGAGGCATGGCCCGGCAGCCAATAGCAGAGGTGCCAATGGACCAGCTGCAGAACTTTGATTATCTTCTGAATAATTTTTTCACAGTAGACATGACTACAACTATCGACAGCAGCAGATTAAACCTGGACTCATTAATGGGCAAAGACCTCAGCATAAGCGAAGACAATTCAAAGCCCCAGATACTGATCTACCACACACATTCCCAGGAAGGATTTACCGATTCAGTACCTGGAGATACGGGTACGACCATCGTTGGGGTGGGGGAGCACCTGGCAGAACTTCTGCGGGATAAATATGGATTTAATGTCATCCATCATACTGCCGTGTATGATATGATCGACGGGGTATTGGACAGGAACAAGGCGTATAATCTGGCAGCGCCGGATATACAGAGTATACTCGATACTTATCCGTCAATAGAGGTGGTGATCGACCTGCACAGGGACGGAGTGGACGGTTACAGGTTTGTGACTGATATAGACGGGAAGCCTACGGCCAGGATCATGTTTTTTAACGGACTCAGCTATTCTGCTGAGACAGGGGATATTGACTATCTCCCTAACCCGTATGTCCAGGATAACCTTGCTTTTTCCTTTCAGCTTCAGCTCAAGGCTGCGCAGTACTATCCGGGATTCACCAGGAATATCTACCTGAAGAGTCTGCGCTTTAACCTCCATATGCGTCCGCGTTCACTGCTGATAGAGTCAGGTACACAGTTAAATACGGTAGAAGAAGAGATGAATGCCATGGAACCACTTGCAGATATTCTGAATCAGGTATTGCGCGGAGAGTAAAAGATGTGATAAACTGTTTTCTGAAATAGACTGTGGAATTACCACAAGGAGGAACGTAAGTGACACAGAACGATCAGAGCAAAATAAGGAATTTTTGCATTATTGCACATATAGACCACGGTAAATCTACACTGGCAGACCGCATCATCGAGATGACCGGACTTCTGACCAGCCGTGAGATGCAGGCCCAGGTTCTGGATAATATGGAACTGGAGCGTGAGAGGGGCATCACTATTAAAGCGCAGGCAGTGCGCACCGTGTACAAGGCTAAAGACGGGGAAGAATATATATTTAATCTGATTGATACCCCGGGACATGTGGATTTTAATTATGAGGTATCGCGCAGCCTTGCAGCCTGTGAGGGGGCGATCCTTGTTGTTGATGCGGCACAGGGTATAGAGGCCCAGACACTTGCAAATGTGTATCTGGCAATCGACCATAACCTGGATGTCATGCCGGTCATTAATAAGATAGACCTGCCAAGTGCCGAGCCGGAGAGAGTAATAAATGAGATTGAAGATATTATCGGAATCGAGGCTCAGGATGCCCCTCTGATCTCAGCTAAGACAGGCCAGAATGTAGAAGAAGTTCTGGAGCAGATCATTACAAAGATACCGGCTCCGGAAGGTGATGCGAATGCACCTTTAAAAGCATTGATTTTTGATTCTCTCTATGATTCCTACAAGGGAGTAATTATTTTTTGCAGGATAAAAGAGGGAAGTGTGAAGCGTGGAACTCAGATGCTCATGATGGCCACCGGTGCAAGGGCAGAGGTGGTGGAAGTGGGATACTTCGGGGCAGGCCAGTTCATACCCTGTGACGAACTCTCAGCTGGTATGGTAGGCTACATTACAGCATCCCTCAAAAATGTAAAAGACACACGCGTTGGTGATACAATAACAGACGCTGAAAATCCGTGTGAACAGCCGCTGCCGGGATATAAGAAGGTAAATCCAATGGTATACTGCGGTATGTATCCTGCTGACGGGGCAAAGTATCCTGACCTTCGGGATGCACTGGAAAAGCTGCAGCTTAATGACGCATCCCTGCATTTTGAGCCGGAGACATCCATCGCGCTGGGATTTGGTTTCAGGTGCGGTTTCCTGGGACTGCTGCATCTGGATATCATCCAGGAGCGTCTGGAAAGAGAATATAATCTGGATCTTGTTACTACTGCACCGGGTGTTATCTACAAGATCCATAAGACAAATGGGGAAGTCATCGAGCTGACCAACCCATCCAACCTGCCCGACCCGTCAGAAATAGAATATATGGAAGAGCCTATCGTAGGCGCTGAGATCATGGTGACAACAGAATTTATCGGCTCCATCATGGAGCTGTGCCAGCAGAGGCGGGGCAATTACCTGGGGATGGAGTATATGGAGGAGACAAGGGCGCTGCTTAAATACGAGCTTCCGCTGAACGAAATCATATATGACTTTTTTGATGCGCTGAAATCACGTTCCAGAGGATATGCATCCTTTGATTATGAGATGAAGGGGTATCAGCAGTCAGAACTTGTGAAGCTGGATATCCTTGTCAACCATGAAGAAGTGGATGCCCTTTCCTTTATCGTACACGCAGATACTGCTTATGACAGAGGGCGGAGAATGTGCGAAAAGCTAAAGGAAGAGATTCCGCGCCAGCTCTTTGAGATCCCTATCCAGGCAGCTATCGGAAGCAAGATCATAGCCAGGGAGACGGTAAAAGCTATGCGCAAGGACGTACTCGCCAAATGTTACGGCGGTGATATCAGCCGTAAGAGAAAACTTCTGGAGAAACAGAAGGAAGGCAAGAAGCGTATGCGCCAGATAGGAAATGTTGAGATTCCGCAGAAGGCATTTATGAGTGTCCTGAAGCTGGATGATAAATAGAAGTCTGAAGGGAAACGTAAAATGATGGATAGGACAACCTATGAGCTGATAGAAAATTATATGCTTTCCTGGATGAAAGACAGCGCCCACGATAAAGATCATATCTACCGTGTCTTATATAACGCACTGGATATTGCCTCAGGGGAAGAAATGGTGGACTATGATGTCCTGGTCTGTGCGTGTCTGCTGCATGATATAGGGCGGCAGGAGCAGTTTGAGGATCCGGGCCTGTGCCACGCTGAAGAAGGAGCAAAGAAGGCTTTTAATTTTCTGGCTGCAAATGGCTTTTCAGAAGAATTTGCCAGGAAGGTCAGTTCATGCATCAGGGCACACCGCTACAGATCGGATTCCCGGCCGGAGAGTATAGAGGCAAAGATCTTATATGATGCCGACAAGATAGATGTTACGGGAGCTGTGGGGATAGCCAGGACTATCTTTTACGGAGGACAGTTATCAGAACCGCTCTATACAGTCTCGCCCGATGGAGTAGTATCAGACGGGTCAGAGGACAAAGAGCCGTCATTCTTCCAGGAATACAAGTATAAGCTGGAGGGCCTTTATACAAAGTTTTATACTGCACGCGGAACTCAGATCGCTTCAGAACGCCGGGATGCGGCAGTATCGTTTTATGAGAGCATGCTGAAAGAAGTACGGGATTCATACAGCACAGGCTCCAGGATATTTAAAGATCTGATAGATGGTCAGAGCGAAGGGCAGAGCAATATGTAAAGCTAACAAAAAGATTATTATTGCATTTACAGAAATGGTATGATAATATATTTCTCAATTTAAAATGCAGTAAAATCACCATGTTAATTTGAGTGATATATGGTCTTAAAATGTGGATTAAAAGAGATGAGAATGCGCAAGGGAGTGCAGCTTTGGCTGTACTCCCTTTTCCTGTTGCAGAAAATAATGTATTCATCCGGGGGATGAGAGGCTGCATGACCGGAACAAAAGCTGTGTGGGAGAAAGAAGGATAATCATTATGGCTGTATTAAAAGAAACGGAATGGAGTACGATCAACCGTGTTTTGCTGGAACTTTACGAGATCCGGGAACTGAATCAGCTGACGGAAAAGATGCTGAAGGTGTTCAGGATGCTGATTCCCTACTCACAGGGTTATTTTTTGATCTATGATCCGGAGGGTGAAATCGACCTCACTTATTCCTCTTTTCTGGAGATGGATGAGCGGACCTTTAATACGTATACAGAAATGTATTATGAAAAAGATTATCTTAGACTGGTATTTGAACTGTCTGATGGTACTATAACTTACCGGGATACAGATATCATGGAAGAGTCAATAAGAAAAAAGACGGAATTCTACCGGGAATTTTTATGGCCTAACAATATTCCGTATGGACTTGGCATTGTTCTGCGCCGGGAAGGCAGGCTCCTGGGGATCATTAATCTGTTCAGGAGCGGTGAATTGGGTGACTTTTCGGATAAGGATCTTTATATACTGGAAGTCATAAAAGACCACCTGGCAAATCGTGTAGCCGGCCTGGAAGAGCCGGCCTGCGAGAGGAGCGGACAGAGAACTATCGAAACATTGGAGCGGGCGGCGTGTATTTACGGATTTTCACAGAGGGAAAAAGAGGTGGTAGACTGCCTGGTGAAGGGATGCTCCAATGCTCTGATAGGTGAGGAACTCTCGATCAGCGAATCCACAGTCAAAAAACACATATATAATGTGTATCTGAAGACGGATGTCAATACAAGAACGCAGCTGCGGGCGCTGCTGGATAAGGTGTAATACTAGAACTTTAGTAGAACTTTCTGACCGAAAGTTCTACTTTTTTCTGATAAAATTCTCCGTTTGTGGAATTGTGGGCAGGAATCCGCAGTGATAAAATGGGTAACATTAAAAGAAAGCTGAACAGGCGTGCGAGGGTGCATATCAATCTTAGATATGCACCCTCTTTCTTATCCGGAAAGGTGGAAATGATTATGGAAAAGATCTGGAGCAAACAGTTAAAACCAGGAGAAAAGTGGTCAGGAAATATTGGAAGAGGCAAGTATATCCATTTTAAGGCTCTGGGGGAGGATGCCAATGTATCTGTTTTATTGTACAACATGCGTGATACATCAGAGCGGTACAATATGCCGGACAGCCTGAAGGCACAGTACACGGCTCATCTGACAAGAGGCAACGTGCTCATGAGCGATAATGGCAGGGTGCTTGCCAGTATTGTGGAGGACAGCCTGGGGTGGCATGACGCCATAGCCGGGTATACCACAAGGGCGATGACGGATGAGAAGTATGGCAGGACAACATATCAGGAGATGAGGAATGACTGGCTGCGCTGCGGGGAAGAAAATTTCAGGATAGAACTTGTCAGAAATGACATGAGTCCCCGTGACCTGGTGCCTTGTGTGAACCTGTTTTCAAAGGTCTATGTAGAGGAGGACGGCAGCATGCACTATGAAAGCGGCCACTGTCAGGCGGGGGCTACTGTGACGCTGCGGACTGAGATGGATATACTGCTCATTGTATCCAATACACCAAACCCTCTGAATCCTGCTGCGCTATATCCGGCTGTGCCTGTGACAATGGAGGTATACAAAGCTCCCAAGGTGGACCTGACAGACGAATGTGTGAATTACAGGCCTGAAAATTACAGGGCTTTTGAAAACACCTGGGATTATATAAATCTGCTGTAAATATTCAGGCGGATACAGCGTAACACGAGAACAATAACCTGCATGGAATAAGGAGGACGACAGGATGTATGGATTTATAAAAAGAGAAAGTGATCTAAAGATAGAGGATGCTGTTTACGATGAAGTTCTGGAGGC
Source organism: Murimonas intestini (assembly GCF_024622195.1). Classification (NCBI taxonomy): domain Bacteria; kingdom Bacillati; phylum Bacillota; class Clostridia; order Lachnospirales; family Lachnospiraceae; genus Murimonas; species Murimonas intestini. Next base: position 47,232 of record NZ_JANKBI010000010.1, on the reverse strand, counting down.
GGGGAAGGGATGGATGCATGAGCTGCTGCCGGGGCAGTCTTTCCGGATACTGGATCTGGAAGGGAATCAGGCGGTTGACACTACATTTTATGATATGACTGATCCGGAGGACCACTACGGCGCAGTGGCGACAATCACAGCCCAGCAGAATATATATCTGACGACAGGAAGTATCCTGAGGGCAGAATCAGGAAAGCCTCTTCTTGAGATCACAGCGGATCTTACCGGGCGCCACGATACACTGGGCGGCGCCTGCTCCTCACAGAGCAATACGGTGCGCTATGCAAGGGAAAAAATAGATATGCATAACTGCCGCGACAGCTTTATGCTTGCGCTGGCGGAAAATAACTGTGGCATATGGAAAAGAGATCTGGCACCGAACATTAATTTTTTTATGAATGTGCCGGTCACAAAGGAAGGCGGCCTGAAATTCGATGATGGAGTGTCAGCGCCTGGAAAATATGTGGAAATGAAAGCTTTAGAGCATACGATGGTTCTGATCAGCAACTGTCCGCAGCTAAATAACCCATGCAATGCATATAACCCGTCGCCGGTCAGGCTGCTGATCTGGGACGAATAGCAGGGAGGAGTGAGTGCACAGATGTTTAAAAAAATATTGATTGCTAACCGCGGCGCAATCGCGGTCAGGATAGAGAGAACTTTAAAAAAGATGGGAATTGAAAGTGTAGCTGTCTATTCAGAGGCGGACAGGGACAGCCTGCATGTTGAGAATGCAGATGAAGCAGTGCTGCTGGGAGATGGAAATGCCAGGGAGACATATCTGGACGCGGAGAAAATAGTAAAGGCAGCCCTGGATACAGGGGCAGAGGCTGTTCATCCCGGGTATGGATTCTTAAGTGAAAATACAGATTTTGCAAGAAAATGTGCAGAATGCGGTATTACATTCATCGGTCCGGCACCGGAACAGATAGAACTGTTCGGCTTGAAACACTCTGCCAGGGAACTGGCTCAAAAGGCGCAGGTGCCTCTGCTGCAGGGGACAGGGCTGCTGAGGGGAGTGGAAGAGGCGGTAAAGGAAGCAGAAGGGATAGGTTATCCTGTTATCTTAAAAAGTACTGCCGGAGGCGGCGGAATTGGCATGCGGATCTGCGGCAGCCAAAAAGAACTTGAGAAGGCATTTGATGCTGTTTGCCATCTGGCTGCGGCCAATTTCAATAATGCAGGTGTCTTTCTGGAAAAGTATGTAGATCAGTCACGTCATGTAGAGGTGCAGATATTTGGAAATGAATATGGGGAAGCAGCAGCCCTGGCGGAACGCGACTGTTCCGTACAGCGAAGAAATCAAAAAGTGGCAGAAGAGTGCCCGGCTCCCAATCTGCCTGGAAAAGTGCGGACGAAGATGTACGAAGCAGCTGAACGGCTGGCTGCAGCTGCCGGCTACCGAAGCGCCGGGACAGTGGAATTTCTGTATGATGAGAAAGCAGAGGAATTTTATTTTCTGGAAGTCAATACACGTCTTCAGGTAGAGCATGGAATTACAGAAGAGGTATTGGGCATCGATCTGGTGGAATGGATGGTGGAAGAAGCCGCCGGGGAATTGAGGCAGTTAAAGTCCAGGATCAGGAAACCGTCGGGCCATGCGATAGAGGTCAGAGTATATGCGGAAGACTGCCTGAACAGCTTCAGACCGGGCACAGGTAAGATTGATGATGCATTATTTGACATGTCTGCACGTGTAGAGACCTGGATACGCAGAGGGATTGAGATCACACCTCTTTACGACCCCATGCTTGCTAAATTAATTGTACATGGAAAGGACAGGAGGGACGCAGTTAAGAAAATGCAGCATGTCCTGCGTCATACAAGGATCTATGGAGTGACAACAAACCTTCAGTATCTGCTTGCACTGGTTCAGTCAGAAGACTATGACAGGGGGCGGCTGTCCACAGGCATGCTTGGACGTTTCTTCCCCCAGGAAGCCGCGCTTGAGGTTCTGGAGCCGGGCGTACAGACTACCGTGCAGGATTATCCGGGAATGACCGGTTTCTGGGCTGTGGGAGTTCCGCCCTGCGGCCCTATGGATAACTACAGCTTCCGTATCGGCAACAGTATACTGGGAAATGCAGAGGATGCCCCGGGGCTGGAAATGACCCTGCGGGGAGGCAGCTTCCGGTTCCGCACAAGCGTCAGCTTCTGTGTGACAGGGGCAGATATGGGAGCCACACTGGATGGAGAACCAATTGCCATGTATCAGGTGATACATGCAGCGCCTATGCAGATCCTGAAATTTGGCGAGTGCAAAAGGGGGATGCGGACCTACCTGCTGACAGCAGGCGGGCTGGATATGCCAAAAATCATGGGCAGCAGTTCTACATTTATCGATGGGAAATTCGGCGGTCATAATGGCCGGGTACTGCGGTCAGGCGATGTCCTCAGACTGAATGAGAACTGCCTGATTGATTCTATAGAATCTTTCCCGGAGAAATGCAGGCCAAAACTGACAAATGACTGGGTGATCGGAGTGATCCCGGGACCCCAGCCCACGGGTGAGTATCTGTCGGAAGAATATCTTCATACACTGACAAATTCGGAGTATGAAGTAAATTTTAACAGTGCACGCACAGGGATACGCCTGAATGGACCGATACCCCAGTGGGTTCGGGAAGACGGAGGAGAAGCAGGTCTTCATCCTTCGAATATTCATGATAATGCATACGCTGTGGGTACCCTTGATCTGACGGGAGACCAGTCTGTATTATTAGGGCCGGACGGCCCGAGTCTGGGAGGTTTTGTGTGCTCTGTCACTGCAGCAAAGGGTGAATTGTGGAAACTGGGCCAGCTCCATCCTGGCGATAAGGTACATTTCAGACTGATGAGCCTGGAACAGGCAGCAGCGGCGAGAAAGCTGCTGGAAGGGAATCTGAACCAGGAATACAGGAGTCTGCCGGTGCCAAAGAATGAAAAGCTGGAACCTGAATATGCCATTCTGGGGCGCGGGGAATCTGACGGGACTAAAATTGTGGTGCGCCTTGCAGGTGAGGAGAACATACTTGCAGAGTATGGGGAGATGGAACTGAACATTGAACTTCGGTTCAGGGTGCATATCCTGATGCAGGAACTGGAGAAGATGAAGCTTCCAATCATCGATCTTACTCCCGGTATACGTTCTCTTCAGATACATTTTGATACAGACAGGACAGACGCTTTGAAGATGGCGGCCACTGTTATTAAGGTCAATGACGGCCTGCCGGATTTATCCAATATTACAGTACCTTCCAGGATCATCAGCCTGCCGCTTTCCTGGGATGATCCCCAGACACGCCTGGCAGCAGAGCGGTATCAGCAGACAGTGCGTCCCAATGCGCCGTGGTGTCCCAGCAATCCGGAATTCATAAGGAGAATCAATGGGCTGGACAGTCTGGAGGACGTAAAAAGCATTGTATTTGATGCCAGCTATCTGGTTCTGGGGCTGGGGGATGTTTATCTGGGGGCGCCTGTAGCAACCCCGGTAGATCCCAGGCACCGTATGGTTACAACGAAGTATAATCCGGCCCGTCCGTGGACACCGGAAAATGCGGTGGGGATTGGGGGCGCTTACCTGTGTGTATACGGCATGGAAGGCCCCGGAGGCTACCAGTTTGTGGGAAGAACAGTCCAGATGTGGAATCCCCTGCGGGAGACAGAGTACTTTAAAAAGGGAAAACCATGGCTTCTGAACTTCTTTGACCAGATAAAATTTTATCCGGTCAGCCCAGAAGAAATACTGAAGGACAGAGAAGATTTCCTCAGAGGCAGGTTTCAGATCGACATCAAAGAGACAACTTTTAATCTGGGAGAATATAAGAAATTTCTGAAAAATCATGCGGCCGCCATATCGGAATTTAAAGAGCATCAGGAAGCGGCATTTGAGGCGGAGCGCCGGATGTGGAAAGAAAATGGGCTGGACGAATTTGATTCAGAGACACAGGATGCCCCTGCCATTACAGATGAGGAGATACCTGAAGGCTGCGAGGCGGCCAGGACAAATATTCCGGGAAGTGTCTGGAAAGTTCTGGTGAAAGAGGGGCAGGAAGTACAGGAAGGAGAGACACTTGCTGTATTGGAGAGCATGAAGATGGAGTTTCCTGTGGAGGCAGTGCACGGGGGACTTATAGAAAAAGTCTGTCTGGTGCCGGGTGAGCAGGTAAATGCAGGGCAGCTGGCAGCATGTATACGGACGGCACAGCCAAGTGACAGTACAGTGACACATTGAAATCGAAAGGACGGGAGACGATATGGGATATTTTCCGGAGAAATTTACAATTGCCTGGCTGCGAAACAGTTACAGGTCGAAAGAAGTGACACCGGCCGAAGTGGCGGAGGAGATCATAAGGAGGGCGGACAGATACAGGGAGTACCATATCTGGATACAGGAACCGTCAGCCGGCCTGATGCAGAATTATATAGAAAATCTGCCGCAGGACCCATCTTCACTTCCTCTGTGGGGTATCCCCTTTGCCATCAAAGATAATATTGACCTGGAACAGGTACCGACTTCGGCTGCCTGTCCGGACTATGCATATATACCAAGGGAGAATGCAGCGGTGGCAGAACGGCTGATCAGAGCAGGGGCCATACCCGTGGGAAAGACAAACATGGATCAGTTTGCCACAGGGCTGGTGGGAACCAGAAGCCCGTATGGGGAAGTAAAAAATGCCATGAACCCGGAACTGATAAGCGGCGGTTCCAGTTCCGGTTCTGCGGTGGCGGTAGCACTGGGAACGGCAGCTTTTGCACTTGGAACCGATACTGCCGGGTCTGGCCGGGTACCGGCAGCATTGAACGGGCTGGTGGGATATAAACCATCTCCGGGTGCCTGGTCTGTACGGGGAGTCGTACCGGCCTGTGCAAGCCTTGACTGTATAAGCGTATTTGCAAATACATTGGCGGATGCAAAAGAAATAGATACACAGGCCAGAGGATATGACTCTCTCTGCTGCTGGTCCAGGAAGTATAAACAGCAAGAAGCTTCTGTTCCAACTAAAATATGTCTTCCATATAACAATATAGCCTTTTTTGGAGAGTACGCTGATATATATGAGCCAAAATGGGAAGAGGCAAAAAAACGGATCACGGAATTGGGCATCCCTGTGGAATTTATTGATTATTCCATATTTGCAGAGGCGGCGAAAGTTCTGTATGAAGGCCCCTGGGTTGCTGAACGATGGTGTGATCTGGGCGGTTTCGTGGAACAAAACCCGGGAAAAATATTCCCCGTGACGGAGAAAATATTGCGGGGCGGGGCAAAGGAAGAATATACGGCTGCTGGTACTTTTAAGGCTCTGCACAAAATACAGGAGCTCAAGAGAAAGGCGAAAATCATGTTAGAGGATACAGTGCTGGTGCTGCCCACGGCAGGGGGCACATTTACCAGAAAAGAAGTAAGAGAAAAGCCGGTGGAGACAAACAGCATGATGGGGCTTTACACAAACCACTGTAATCTGCTGGAGCTGTGTGCAGCGGCTGTCCCGCAGAACATGGAAGACAAGGAACTGCCCTTTGGAATAACCATGTTTGCCCTGGCAGAGGAGGAAAGTCTGGTCTGGGGGCTTGCAGAAAAATTTCTGGAAGAAGAACGGTAATGCCTGCCGTGTGCAGGCTGCAAAACAGCGAGGAGGAATCTAAAATGAAAATGATTAAAGCGATTGTAAGGCCGGAAAAGGCGGAAGATGTTCTTGATGCATTAATGGCGCAGGGATTTGCAGCAACGACTAAGATGAGTGTCCTGGGCAGAGGAAAACAAAAGGGCCTGAAGGTAGGGGACACGTATTATGACGAGATACCTAAAGAAATGCTCATGATTGTCATAGAGGACAAAGAGGAGGACAAGGTAGTTCGGCTTATCGCGGGTGCAGCCAAGACAGATAAAAATGGAACATATGGGGACGGCAAAATCTTTGTCAGCCAGGTAGAAAGGGCAGTGACCATCAGCAGCGGGGAAGAGGGGCTGTAGAAGGAGGAGAGACCATGAAAGAGGTAATGTTAATCTTAAGGCCAAAGATGTATTTTAAGACAAAAGAGGCGCTTGATAAAGCCGGATTCCATTCCCTGAATGTACATGAGGTGACCGGCAGGGGCCGGGAACCTGTACAGTATGTCCTGGATGAAGAAAATGGAGAGATCAGGCACCGTCTGGTGGCTAAGAGGCTGGTAGACATGTTTGTAAGGGATGAAGAAGTGCAGGATTTAATTGAAACAGTAGTGGAAGTCAATAAGACGAACCACGCGGGGGACGGCAAGATTTTTGTGATGCCGGTGGAAGATGCCATGCGTGTTCGGACAGGGGAACAGGGATTAGAGGCAATCATATAGAAGAATATTGACAGCTATATTCGGACGAGAGGATGCGGAGAATATGAAAAAATTTACGGGATTATTTATGGCAGCTATATTGGCGTCAAGCCTGCTTGCAGGGTGTAATAGAATGGAAGAAGTATCTGGTGCGCCGTCTGATACGGCAGCGGCCAGTACCGCAGAGGACCCGTTTGTATTGGGGGTCAGCCCTATGACAGGCTGGTATGCCTGGTACGGAGTCGACGGCACAGGAATTTTTGAAAAAAATGGTGTGAATGTGAAAATTGAATTTTTCCCTGTTTACAGTGACTCATTGACTGCATTTTATTCCGGTCAGGTAGACGGCATCTGTATCGCAGGTTCAGATGCTGTTGCACCTCTGAATGAAGGAGTAGATTTTAAAATCGTACTTGTAAATGATAATTCCTATGGGGCAGACGGCCTGGTAGTCCAGGATGGAATTGAGTCTGTGCAGGATTTAAAGGGAAAATCAGTTGCCACCGAGGTCGGCACACTTGAGCATATGTTTTTACTAAAGATACTGGAAGAAAATGGGATGACCATTGATGATGTGAACTTTACGAATATGACGATCAATGACGCAGGCCCGGCATTTATTGCAGGAAGCGTAGATGCGGCGGTACTCTGGGAGCCCACATTGTCCGCGGCAATTGAAGCTGGAGGAAATCTCTTATACAGCACGAAGGAGGAACCTGGCCTCATTCCTGATACACTGGCAGTGCGCCAGGAGGTGCTGGATGAAAGAGGAGAAGATGTACAGAAAATTGTAGATTCCTGGTTTGAGGGTGTGGAAAAACTGGACGCCAGAGATGAGGCATTTATTGAGGCCATCTGCCAGGGAGCAGAACTGGAGAAGGAAGATTACATCACTATGCTGGATGGGGTGACTGTCTTTGATAAGGCTGAGAATCAGGAGACCTTCAAAAGAGGGGAGGATTATACTTATCTGAACTATACACTGGAAAAATCGGCAGAATTCCTTCTGGATACAAAAATGATTGATAAGCTGCCGGAGGATGTGACTGTGATTCTGGATGACACTTATATCAAATAGGGGGCCTGTACATGATAAAGATAAAAATCCGAAAGGCGGTCAAAAAGAAAAAGTATATCTTTCTTGCCGCGATGGCCTTTCTGGCAGTTTTTCTGATCTGGTGGGCTGTAAGCGGAACAGGGGCGGTAAAAGAGATTTTCCTGCCCAAACCCTCCAGTGTGCTGCAGTATTATGTGGGCGCCATTCAGGACGGCTCACTGTGGGAGAATACGAGAATCAGTGTGATAAGGATTACCCTGGGATTTCTGATCGCTGTAGTGCTGGGTATCCCGGTAGGGATCCTGGCAGGTACATTTAAAAAAATCGAAGCAGTCATCAGGCCGTTGTGCGAGTTCATCCGTTACATGCCGGTTCCGGCATTTGTGCCGCTGATCATGGTGTGGGTGGGCATCGGAGAGAGCGCAAAAGTCACAGTTATCTTTATCGGTACATTTTTTCAGCTGGTACTGATGGTGGCGGATGATGCCATGGCGGTGCCGGACGACCTGATCAATGCCGGTTATACTCTGGGTGCAGATACAAAAAAGGCAGTTTTCCGTATTATGATTCCGGCCATGCTTCCCCGTCTGATGGAGACACTCCGTATGATGATCGGGTGGGCCTGGACGTATCTGGTAAGTGCGGAACTGGTGGCCGCCAACACAGGACTGGGTTATACGATCCTAAAGTCTCAGAGGTTCCTGAAGACAGATGCCATATTTGGAGGGATCCTTTTGATTGGCCTGCTGGGCCTGATCACAGACAGGATATTCGCATTCCTGAATAAAAAATTATTCCCATGGGTGGAAGGAGGCAAGTGAGTATGAGAATGTTTGGGAGAAAGAAACAGCAGCTGCCAGAACGGCATGAGCATATCGAAGCCAATCTTGCCAACAGCACAATCTACGTAAAAGACCTGCAGAAGGTCTACCCTTCCCCAAAAGGGGATGTGACAGCCATGAAGGACGTGAACGTCAATGTGCTGGAAAACGAATTTGTCTGCATTGTCGGTCCGTCCGGATGCGGAAAATCCACTCTGCTCCGGATGATCGCCGGCCTGGATGAGGCTACAGAAGGCCAGATTGTAATCCATGACAGGGATATTATGGGACCAGGCGCAGACAGGGGAATGGTGTTCCAGTCCTATACGTTGTTTCCCTGGATGACAGTTGCTGAAAATATTAAGTTTGGGCTGAAAATAAAGAATATGCCTCCGCAGGAGCAGGATATCATTGCCGATAAATACCTGAAAATCATAAAGCTGGAAAAGTTTCGTGACAGTTATCCCAAGGAACTCTCTGGAGGCATGAAACAGCGTGTGGCAATTGCCCGTGCACTGGCTAACAGTCCTGAAGTGCTGCTGATGGATGAGCCGTTTTCAGCGCTGGATCCGCAGACAAGGGCTGATATGCAGCTGCTCATGCGCCAGATCTGGCAGGAAGAAAAACCTACTGTTATATTTGTCACTCATGATATTGAGGAGGCAGTCTTCCTGTCCAGTAAAATCTATGTGCTCACATCACGGCCGGGGACTGTAAAAAAAGCAGTGCCTGTCCTGCTCCCCGGCGAAAGGGACTTGTCACTGAAGGATACAGAGCAGTTTATCAAACTGAGGAAGGAAGTAAATCTGCTGATAGAGCATGAAAGCCTGTGAAAATATGATACAGGCTTGCAGAAATCCCATTGTCTTTGACAGTGGGATTTCTTTTTGCAGCATTTCAGCGCCTGCATGACATTCAATATTAATACAAATTTTAATCCAACAGCCTGAATATTAACACTGTTTTAATATAGAAGACTTTATAATGCCAGTATATAAGAAGCTGTTATAACAGTTCAGGAGTGCAGAAATCCCATCGCTGTAAGCAGTTTTAAAAGTATTTCTGCATGTTTGTCTGCGATTTGATAATTGATGAAGGAGAATATAACTATGAAGGTAATAAAATTCGGAGGCAGTTCACTGGCAGATGCCAAACAGATCAAAAAGGCAGCAGAGATTATATGTGATGACAGAGAGCGCAGAATTGTAGTTGTATCAGCGCCGGGAAAAAGGTACAGTCAGGATCGGAAGGTGACAGACCTGTTGATTGAGCTTGCCTGTGACTGCCTGGAAGGCAGGGACTGCGTCAGGGCCCTGGAGGGGGTAATATCCAGATACAGGCAGATAGCTGAGGAGCTGGGGATCAGATCAAGTATAGCGGATGAGATAGAGGGAGACATAAAACACAGAATATCGTCCGCACATCTGCCGGAAAAGAAATTCCTAGATCTGATAAAAGCAGCAGGAGAAGATAACTGCGCCAGGCTGATAGCAGCATACTTATGCCAGAAGGGTGAAAATGCAGAATATGTAAATCCTAAAGATGCAGGGCTGATGCTGTGTGAGGAAGAAGGGCATGTTAAGATTCTCCCATCTTCATATGAGGCCCTTTCAAAGCTGAAGGAAAGAAAATCATTAATGGTATTCCCGGGGTTCTTTGGATATTCACCAGAAGGGGAGGTCATTACCTTTCCCAGAGGCGGCTCCGATATCACAGGAAGCATACTGGCTGCTGCAGTAAATGCGGCGCTGTATGAAAATTTTACAGATGTAGATTCTGTTTTTGCGGCCAGTCCTTCTGTCATACGTAACCCGGCTCCGATAAGGACTATGTCATATGAGGAGATGAGGGAGCTTTCCGGTGCGGGATTTGGGGTGCTGCATGAAGAAGCAGTCGCCCCTGCCTGGAGAAAAGGGATACCGATAAATATAAGAAACACTAATAACCCTAAAGAACCGGGGACCATGATAGTATCCGGAAAATGCGGCAGAAACCATCCGGGAATCGTAGGCATCGCAGCTGAAAAAGGATTTGTGACAATGCATGTGACTAAAAGCCTGATGAAGTATGAAACAGGGTTTGAGAGAAATCTGCTTGGAATCCTTGATGAAGAAGGATTAACCTATGACTATCTGACAATCGGTATAGATAATGTGTCATTTACTGCAAGGGCTTCAGAGACAAATGCAGAAAAAAGGGAGAGAATAGTTAAACGTATCTATACGGAGCTGAAAGCTGATAAGATAGAAATTGAAAATAACCGGGCGGTCATAATGCTGATCGGGCAAGATATAGCCAGATATGCAGAGGCAGCCGGAAAAGCGTGTGATGCACTTACGGCCGAGAAGATCAGTGTGAAGATGGTAAACCAAAATACAGCTGAGGGAAGCATATTATTCGAAGTGGAAGAAAAAGAAGCAGATCTGGCTGTAAAAGTCCTGTACAGGAGTTTCTTTCAGAAAAAGGAAAGAATATGTTTGAACCGCAGAAACAGCAACTCTCGGGATTTTCGTGCATTTTGCACGAAAACACCTCGCGGGACAGTGGAAGGCTGAACTGTTACCTTTTGTTACAGTTTAGGTTAGTAAATGTATTTTGACAATAGTTCAGACAGGTGCTACAATATTGAAAAAAGGAGAGGAGATATATTAAGATTTTCAAATAATATTTACCACAACGGGTTCCCTTGGCAAAATCCAAGGGGAAATGAACTGTGTCAGGTCTGTGCGGGAAGCCGCAGAATGGCGGCATACTGACATACCCCGGCAGGGTTCTGTCGCTTGGCAAGATATTTGAAGTAACATGCAACTGTTTCTAAAAATATTACTACCAGGAGGTTTACCATGATTACGGTGGAACATCTATGCAAAACATTTCGGACTGCAAATCGCAGTGCGGGGCTTTCGTCTGCCCTGAAATCACTATTTCACAGAGAATACAAAGAAATAAAGGCTCTGGATGATATCTCATTTACGATCCCCGACGGGGAGATGGTGGGATATATAGGTCCAAACGGAGCAGGAAAGAGCAGTACTATTAAGGTACTGAGCGGTATTCTGACCCCTGATAAGGGAGAGTGCCTGATCAATGGCCGGGTGCCATGGAAAGAACGGCGGGAACATGTCAGGGACATCGGCGTTGTATTCGGACAGCGCTCACAGCTTTGGTGGGACGTGCCTGTCATTGATTCCTTTGAACTGCTGAAAGATATCTATAAGATTCCGCAGAATGCGTACAGGGACAGGAAGGAGGAGCTGACAGAACTGCTGAAGCTGGGAGATATCCTGAGGACATCCACAAGGCAGCTTTCGCTGGGCCAGAGGATGCGCTGCGAGATTGCGGCCTCACTTCTGCATAATCCGAAGATCCTCTTTCTCGATGAGCCAACGATCGGACTGGATGCAGTGTCCAAGATCGCTGTCAGAGGATTTGTACAGGAGCTGAATAAAAAGTATAATACGACTGTTATTCTGACTACGCATGATATGCAGGACATAGAGGCGCTGACCAACAGAATAATGCTGATCGGAAAAGGGCGTCTTCTGTTGGACGGTTCCCTGGAGGAATTTAAGGCGCTGGCGGGTGAAAATGAATCTTTAGATGAACTGGTGGCGAGACTGTACTGCCAGTACCACATTTAAAGGAGGGGCCTGATGAAACAATATCTGTCTTTTTTTCGTATCAGATTCCAGACAGGCCTTCAGTACCGCACTGCGGCCATTGCAGGCATTTCGACCCAGTTTGTATGGGGCGGAATGGAAATCCTCATGTTTAAAGCCTTCTATGAGGCATCTCCCGGCGCATTTCCCATGAGCTTTGAGGCGCTCACTTCTTACGTGTGGCTGCAGCAGGCTTTTCTGGCTCTGTTTATGCCCTGGTTCTGGGATGCAGAGATATTTAAAGCGATCTCCGACGGGAATATTTCATATGAATTGTGCAGGCCCGCAGGCCTGTATGAGATGTGGTTTACCAAAAATATGGCGATACGTTTGTCGAAAGCTGTCCTGCGCTGTTTTCCGGTGCTCATAGCCGCCGTGTTCCTGCCAGCCCCGTATGGCATTATGCTGCCAGGGGATATACAGGGAACGGTATTGTTTTTGCTTTCTATGCTGCTGGCTTTTGGAGTAGTTGTAGCCTTTTCCATGTTGATATACATATCTGTGTTTTTTACTATTTCCGGACAGGGAATTAAAATGATATCCTCCTGTCTGGCAGAATTCCTGTCAGGGGCAGTGATCCCTCTTCCCTTCATGCCGGATGGACTGAGGCAGCTGGCAGAGTTCCTGCCATTTGCATCCATGCAGAATGCTCCCCTCAGGATATACAGCGGGGATATAGCAGGAGCGGCTGCCTGGCAGGTCATCGCTCTTCAGCTGTTCTGGCTGGTGTTTATGTGTGCAGCCGGAAAACTGCTGATGCACAGGGCATTGAAACAGGTAGTGGTCCAGGGCGGCTGAAAAGGAGGCGAAGAATATGAAATTATATCTGCATTATCTCTCTATCCATGTGCGGAGCGCAATGGAGTACAAGACATCATTTATATTAACTGCTCTTGGGCAGTTCCTTGTATCATTTAATGTGTTCCTGGGGGTATTCTTTATGATGGAACGCTTTAATAATGTAAAATGTTTTACCTACAGTGAGATTCTGCTTTGTTTCTCCACTGTCCTGATCTCTTTTTCACTGGCGGAATGCTTTTTCAGAGGCTTTGATATGTTCCCGTCCATGATTGGGAACGGAGAGTTTGACAGGATACTTGTCAGGCCCAGAAATACAGTTTTCCAGGTCCTTGCCAGCAAGATTGAACTTACCAGGATAGGGCGTCTCTTCCAGGCATTTATCATGCTTGGATATGGGATCATTAAAAGCGGAATAAAGTGGGATTTTCTGCGGGTCCTGACCCTTGTGCTGATGATAGTAGGCGGCATCACAGTGTTTGCAGGCTTATTTATTATTTTTGCAGGCCTGTGTTTTTTTACGCTGGAAGGCCTGGAAGTCATGAATATCTTTACAGATGGAGCAAGAGAGTACGGAAAGTATCCGGTGTCTGTCTATGGGAAAACAGTGCTTACTATATGCAGCTATATAGTACCTTTTGCACTCTTCCAGTACTATCCCTTTCTGTACCTGATTGGAAGGGATGTACCGGTTTGGTATTGTGCCCTTCCTGTTTTAACTGCCATGTTTCTGATTCCCAGCTGTCTTATATGGCGTCTTGGAATGAAAAAATACCAGTCTACGGGCTCATAACCCAAAGACCGCAGGGTCAAATCCTGTTTCCGCTGCTATTGTAAAAGACTTAAGGACGGCGTTCTCAAGGTATTTACCTTATGAGCCGATACTTTGTGAAAATCGTATCAGCTCGTTTTTTGATTAGCGGGTGGATTTTTAAGTGCTGCCATTGTATAATTAAGAAAAACACAGGCGAGAATAAGACAGGTCAAAGACCGTTTACCAGAATGGAGGTGGGATGATTTGACTGAGACAATAATACGTGAATTAATAGATGGCTTACAGGAAATCTTCTGTGATAACATCCAGCAGATTATCCTGTATGGTTCTGTAGCAAGAAATCAGGCAACGCAAGAAAGTGACGTTGATGTTGCGATCATTCTAAGGCATGGATTTGATGCTGAGATAAAGAAGAAGTTTATTGCATGGTCTGCAGAATTGGATTTAAAATATGATAAGGTGTTTTCTATTATTGATATTGAAAAGGAACGTATGGATAAGTATGGTGATATCCTGCCATTTTATAGAAACATCCGTCAGGAAGGAGTGGTTCTTTGGAAAGCAGCTTAAGAGAATTAGCCAGCTACCGCATGGAACGGGCAAGGGAAATGCTTTCAGCTTCGGCGGATAATCATCTCAGATCATCAAGGAATCCTCTTACTTGCGGGAAAAATCAGATTATGACGATTTTTATATAGCAAGTAAAATTGAAGCGGAACTTCAGTTAAATAAAGCCTTGTCTTTTGTAAGAGAGGTAGAAAGCTATTTGGAACGGCATTAAATTATATCTTTCAACGATATTTAGGAATCTTTATAGCACGCTTTGTGATGCACAGAAACGGCAAATTTCGGAATTATTGTGCAAAATACGCACGAAAACACCTCGCGGGATGGTGGCGTGTGAACAGTAACAGGGAAACTCCGTAGCATATCCTCCGGGCAACTAATATTTGACTACCAGGTTTCTGTCCCCTATAATAAATAAAAAGGGGGGATGAACGTGATTGAAATATTAAATGGAATGCATGAGACTATAAATTATGGCGATTCCCAGGGATTCCGCCTGTATCATAATGTGGAATATGAGGATTACGGTGATCACTGGCATACAGGGATTGAGATCATTATGCCTGTGGAGAACGGGTATACAGTTATTGTGGGGGAAGAACGCCTGGAACTGAAGGAAGGGGATATCGTGCTGATAAATTCAGGGATCATTCACTCTCTGGAGGCGCCTCCCACAGGGGAACGCATCATCCTTCAGTTTGATACGGCACTGCTCTATGGCCTGAAGGGAATGGAGACACTGCTGTTTATGATGCAGCCGCTGATTTTTCTGCCAAACAGAAAGGAAGATGAACTGTACGGCTTTATATATGAAAAACTGAGGAAGGTAATCCATGAATATGATTCCAACTCTGCCTTTAAGGAAGCGCTTATCTATGCCAGCCTGATTGAAATATTTGTGGAACTGGGCCGCCGTGAAGTGTACCAGATCGAGACGGAGGAAAAGATACCATCTGCCAAGAAGCAGGTGTATATTGAGGCAGTGATGGGAGCCTGCGCCTACATAAACTCACATTACCAGGAAAATCTCACACTGGAGGAGGTAGCAGCAGTCAGTGGTTTTTCTAAATATCATTTTACGCGCATTTTTAAGCAGTATATGAATATGACATTTTATGAATATCTGAACTCCAAGAGGGTGAAGAGGGCAGAAGAGCTGCTTTATAATCAGGAGATGAGCGTGACTGATGTGGCCATGAACTCAGGGTTTTCTTCTTTGAGTGCTTTTAACCGTACCTTTAAGACTCTTAAAAATTGTGCACCAAGTGATTTTAGGAAAAAATGGGAATGTCTGCAGTGTAAAAAAACGGAGCCGTGATCAGGAGGAATTTCCATGCAGGAGGAATTTTCATGGCTCAAAGAATAAACGGAGGCAATGAAAGATCAGGCCGCCCTGTACCCTGGGACTGTAAGATACAGCAGGGTACAGGACGGCCTGAAATACATTTTCCCCAGAGGCTTTGATACCCGCGGGCAATCACAAACTGTGTCCTTATTGCTGGCGTAATGGTTCATACAGGAACCAGTCAAAATCAGCATAATTATTGCTGTCATGGTGGTTTGAAGAAGCGTACATTCCCAGGTAGGTGCCTGTAAAGCCCTCATTTGTCAGGGAGCTGAGCAGTGTGGGATCAGCGTTTGTGAAGAAGGGCAGGAATTCCTGGTCTGTCATGCCGTAATAAAAATGATAACCTTCCCTGGAGGCAGTTACAGTGAGGTAAATGCGTCCTGAGGTGGGCAGAGGCGCTTCTTTTAAGAGAGCGGGGCAGCCCATGCGGACAGCTGATAGTTTCAGCAGCCGTTCATTTCCTTTTTTTGTGACCGTATATTTATAGTGGAAACGGTCGTCCTGGACAAGCGCCAGGCCTGCTTCCTCACAGTTCTCCATGGGTGTAAAATCAAGTGCCGCCTGCATGAGAAAAGCGGCGTGCTGCTGGCGCCGGCCTATGAACGCGGGGGTGCAGATTTCATGCAGGACTTCGGGACGAAGATACAGCCTCAGGCAGCCCGGACGCTCTGTCAGGGAGTAAAAGGACTGAACCGGCGGGTGGATCGTATTCCAGCAGTATTTCAGCACAGGTGATTCAAAGTTATCGCTGGAGGGCGCAGGGGAGGGGAGGAAGGAGGGAAGCTCCGGGCGGCGTTCTTCCCTGTTTACCAGCCCATTTTCATTATCTATCCGGAGCCAGCCGTCAGATTCCCAGAGGACAGGCACTAGAAAAGTCTCGCGTCCCAGATTAAAGTGGGCGTCTTTATAGGGGCGGACTCCAAGAAGTACCATCCACCATTCACCATTCTGAGTCTCTACAATATCACAGTGGCCGACTACAGAGATCTCATGTTCAAGCGAGAGATGTCTGTGAGTGACGACAGGATTGCGTGGGCATATTTCATAATCACCGTCTATTGTGCGGCAGCGGGCCATCATGACGCTGTGGTTTGTAAAGGTGCCGCCTTCTGCCACAATGAGGTAATAGTATCCGTTCTCATAATAAATGTGGGGAGCCTCTATCCATTTGCTGCGTGTCTTATTTCCGTCCCAGATAACAGTCCTCTCCCCTTTGAACTGAAATGTAAGAGGGTCCAGTTCACACAGATAAATGCCATGGTGCCCTTCATATAATCCGGGGTTGGAGATATAGTTGCCGGCATACCACATACGTCCGTCCTTGTCAAAGAAAAGGCTGGAATCTATGCCGTCCGCACCCTCTATAAAATGGGCTCTGCTCCAGGGGCCTGAAGGGTCAGAGGCTGTTATGATATAGTTATCCCTGCGGGCTTCCCGTCCCTCTGAGACAAAAGTATTAATGATATAGAAGGTTCCGTCATGATACCTGATGGACGGCGCCCAGAGCCCCAGTGATGTCTCGCAGTTCTTATAATCCAGCTGTTCCGGTGAGGAGATGCCGTGTCCTATCTGCTCCCAGTGTATAAGATCCCTGCTGTGGAAGATGGGCAGACCGGGAAAATAGACAAAGGACGAAGTCACCATATAATAGTCTTCTCCTACACGGCAGACAGAAGGGTCCGGGTAAAAACCGTTTAAGATTGGATTTTCAAATTGGCCGTATTTACTCATTTTGATATATTCCTTTCATAAAAATAAGATGATTGCTCAGTACTTTTATAATTATATTTATCAAAACATAACAAGTCAGATATTGCTAGCAAAAGCTTGCGGAAAAGTATTCAAATGTTGCTCAAATTGCAAAAAATTATTCTGCAGACAGTGAAACCTGGATATGAAACGTGTCTGTCTGAGATGGGAAAAGCAATATGTGAGGATAAAGAGGCAAGAATTAGGAAGAAATGGTTTGTGCATAATGCTATGATTATAATCGAAAAAGAATAAAAATATAGGAAAATATGTAATGTCCGGACACATGGATCCAGACATAAATACTGAGACATCATGAAAAATAGTAAAGGGGATAGCTAGATGAGAGAAGAGAGAGCACAAGAATGCCGCAGAAAAGCAAAAGAGCTGGTAGGGCAGATGACACTGGAAGAAAAGGTTTCCCAGACTATCCATGGAGCGGCCGGGATTGAAAGACTGGGGATCAAGGCATATAACTGGTGGAATGAGGCGCTTCACGGAGTGGCGAGAGCAGGGGTCGCCACCATATTTCCTCAGGCGATTGGAATGGCGGCAGCCTTTGATGAAGAGCTTGTCTGGGAGGTGGCGGATGTTATTTCCACAGAGGGACGTGCAAAGTATAATATGCAGCAGAAGTACGGTGACCGTGACATTTATAAAGGACTTACATTCTGGGCGCCAAATGTAAATATTTTCAGGGATCCCAGGTGGGGCAGGGGCCATGAGACTTTTGGGGAAGACCCTTATCTCACCTCCAGGATGGGTGTCCGTTTTATAGAGGGGCTCCAGGGGGATGACGATAATTATATGAAGTCAGCAGCCTGTGCAAAACATTTCGCAGTTCACTCAGGTCCCGAGGACGAACGCCATTCCTTCGATGCCAGGGTATCTGCCCAGGATCTGTTTGAGACATACCTTCCGGCTTTTGAGGCGTGTGTGAAAGAAGGTAAGGTGGAAGCTGTCATGGGAGCTTATAACAGGACAAACGGTGAACCGTGCTGCGGGAGCAGGACGCTGCTTATAGATATACTGAGAAAGGGCTGGGGATTTGAAGGCCATGTGACCTCTGACTGCTGGGCAGTAAAAGACTTCCATGAGCACCACAAGGTTACATCTTCAGCTTTAGAATCAGCAGCCATGGCAATGGAGAACGGCTGTGACTTAAACTGCGGCAGTCTGTTTCTGTATCTGACGGAAGCGGTGAAGAGGGGAATGGTGAGTGAAGAGCGCCTGGATGAGGCGGTTACAAATCTGCTGTCAGCCCGTATGAAGCTGGGCCTGTTTGAGGAAGAGGAGAAAGTGCCGTATAACAGCATCACCTATGAAGAGAATGACACAAAAGAACATGCCGGGCTGAATTTCAAGGCAGCCAGAAAGTCCTTTGTGCTCCTGAAGAATGAGGGAGATCTGCTTCCTCTCAATAAAGATAAATTAAAGACCATCGGGATCATCGGTCCTAATGCGAATAACAGAAAAGCCCTTGTGGGAAATTATGAGGGAACTGCATCACGTTATTATACCATATCAGAAGGAATCCAGGACTATGTGGGGGATGATGTGAGAGTGCTTTATTCCGAGGGCTGCCATCTGTGCAAAAAGAAGGTCAGCGGTCTTGGACAGGAAAATGACCGTCTGGCTGAAGTACGCGCAGTATGCGACAGCAGCGATGTGGTCATAGCGTGCCTTGGGCTGGATTCAAGCCTTGAGGGAGAAGAAGGGGATGAGGGCAATGAATTTGCCAGCGGTGATAAGCCGGGACTTTCCCTTCCGGGCCTGCAGCAGGAGATCCTGGAAGCAGCCTGCGAAAGCGGCAAGCCGGTAATCCTTGTCATCCTCTCAGGAAGCGCCCTGGCGGTGACGTGGGCAGATGAGCATGTGCCGGCCATAATTGAAGGATGGTATCCGGGCGCCATGGGCGGGAAAGCCCTGGCCAGTGTCCTGTTTGGAGAATACTCGCCTGAAGGCAAGCTGCCTGTCACTTTTTACAGGACAACTGAAGAACTGCCGGATTTCAGGGATTATTCTATGAAAGGAAGGACGTACAGGTATATGGAGCAGAAAGCGCTCTATCCATTCGGGTATGGTCTCTCCTATACAGATTTTGGAGTAGAGGAAGCAACGGTCAGTGGGGATACTATAGAAAAGGGAGAGAAGCTCAGTGTAGAAGCTGTGCTTGTCAACCGCGGCCAGATGGCGGGAGCAGAGACACTGCAGGTATACATAAAAGCAAAACGTCCAGGGACACCGAATGCACAGTTAAAAGCCCTGAAAAAAGAAGAGCTGCAGCCGGGAGAATCAAAAAGGATACGGCTTGAGCTGTCTGACAGGTCATTTGGCCTGCGTGATGAAAACGGAGATCTGGTGCTGGGGGAAGGTACTTACGAGATTTATGTGGGAACCCAGCAGCCTGACGAACGCAGCAGTGAACTGACGGGGAAGAAGCCTGTATGTCTGCAGGTGCAGGCCGGCAAAACAGAAATATTAGAAAAGGCATGTGTGAAGGTGGGCTGATATGCGGCGCTGTTTGAATGAAGACAGACAGAGTGTGGGGATAACGCTGCCCAGGCTCATCAGTGACGGATGTGTACTGCAGCAGGGGAAAAGAACAAGGATATGGGGATATGCAGATCCTGGCACTGAGATCACTGCGCAATTGCAGGCACAGAAAAAGACAACGGAGGTCCGCGAAGATGGCAGCTGGGAACTGTTTTTCAGGAACCTGACAGCGGGCGGACCATTCAGGATGAAAATTCAAAGCTCTGACGGAGAATGCAGGATCGTGTCGGATGTCTATGTGGGCGAAGTGTGGGTATGCTCAGGACAGTCCAATATGGAACTTCCCATGCAGAGGGTGAAGGACCGCTATCCTGAAGAGATGGACAGAAGTAATCAGTACGTAAGAATGTTTAAGGTGGCAGAGCGCTATGATTTTGAAATGCCGCAGAAGGATTATACAAGCGGGGAATGGAAAGAGCGCACACCGGAAAATATATCAGAATTTTCAGCCGCTGCCTGCTTTTTTGGGCAGTATCTGCAGGAGGACAGAAAGGTGCCTGTAGGGCTGCTGGATATAAGCAAGGGCGGCTCCCGGATAGAGGCATGGATGAGCAGAGGATCTCTGGAAGGATATACAGAACTGCTGGAAGAGGCGGACAAGTACAGAGGGGAGAAGGCGGTGCAGGAGTTTGTGCAGCGCCAGGATAAAGCCATGTCTGACTGGCTTTCCTGTGTGGAAGCTGCTTCACAGGAGAAGCCGGCAAAAGGCTGGAAGGATATCATGCTGCCGGGATGGTTAGACAGTGCGGGTCTCTGTGACTTTGCCGGATGTGTCTGGCTGCGCCGCACCTTTATGGTGCCACATCAGATGGCGGGGCGGCAGGCCAGCCTTTGGCTGGGGACAATGAATGACAGCGACAGGACTTACATAAACGGGGAACTGGCAGGTGAGACAGGATACCAGTATCCCCCAAGAAAATATACTGTGCCGGAGGGAATCCTGCGCGAGGGAGAAAATGAAATATGCATCCGGCTTATATGCAACAGCGGACAGGGAAGGGTGACTCCTGGAAAGGAGCTCTTTCTGGCGGCAGGGGAGTCACGTGTGGATCTTTCAGGGCGGTGGCAGTACCAGGTCAGATGCAGCTGTGAAAAAGCGCCGGAGATGGATTTTCTGTGCCGTAAAGCATCAGGTCTGTATAACGGGATGATTTCCCCCAGCCAGAAGTATACTGTGAGAGGTGTGCTCTGGTATCAGGGGGAGTCAAATGACAGAAGGCCGGATGACTATGAGGACCTGCTGCAGAGGATGATATTATCATGGAGGAAAGAGTGGGATCAGGATGCCCTTCCTTTCATTGTGATACAGCTTCCGGGGTTCTCTATTGATCTTCCGGAGGAAAACAGCGGCTGGCCAAAGATACGCCAGGCACAGAAGGGAGCGGAATGCCTTCCGGATACGGCGGTGACTGTAAATCTGGATCTGGGTGAGGACAATGATCTGCATCCTCAGGACAAAAGGGAGATTGCACAGCGTGCGGCGCTTGCGGCGCGCGGTATGGTCTACGGGGAAGATGTGCCGTACAGGGGGCCGGTTCCTGTGAGCTGTACCTTTGAGAAAGGGAACGTCAGCATCGTTTTTGACACTATTTACGGGGGACTTCTAAAGACAGCGGACGGACAGGTTCCGGGGGAATTCTGCCTGGCAGGAAGAGATGGAAAGTTTTATCCGGCTGAATGTGAACTTCAGGGAAACCGGGTTGTGCTCAGAAGTGAAGCTGTAGCAGAGCCACAGGCCGTCCGCTATGCCTGGGGAAATGCACCGAGGCGTGGGCTGCTCTGCAGCGGGCAGGGCCTTCTGGCAGCTCCCTTCAAAATCGGCAGGGACTAAAAGGAGAGAATATGGACAAGCAATTATGCGCCAGGATACCGTCAGAATACGGTACCAGTCTTTTTAACAACGGCTGGGAGTTTGTAAAGCTTCCGCTGTCAGTCACACTTGATGAGCTGGAAGGATGCCGGCCTGTGTTTAAGAGCGTTTCGCTGCCTCATGACTGGCTGATCTATCAGGGAACCAACCTGTATGAGGATGGCAGCGGATGGTACAGAAAGTATTTCTATTGGGAAAAGACGGAAGATACACGTCTTGTGCTCAGGTTTGAGGGGATATATATGGACAGCACTGTCTATGTGAACAGGCGGGAGGTGTGCCATTGGAAATATGGGTACTCTACCTTTGAGGCAGATATGACGCCGTATCTGTCAGCGGGAGTCAATGAGATCCTGGTGAGGGTATCGCATCAGGCGCCAAACAGCAGATGGTATTCCGGCGCCGGGATTTACAGGGATGTATGGCTGAAGGTGCAGCATTTGACGCATCTTGTATCAGACGGCAGTTATATTACAATTAAAGAGTCAGAGAACGGCAGGTGGCATCTGGAAGCCAGGACAGAAGTTTCTGTGTGCCGTAAAGATCTAAAAGATGCAGGGAGCGGAGCCTTTACTTTAGAATATGGGCTGTGGGATATGCAGACAGGGGAACAAAAAAGATTAGGCGGCAGGAAAATGCTGGAGGCAGAACTGACACGGACAGAACCGAAACAGACAGAACTGAAACAGGCAGAAGTGACGCAGACGGAACTGGCACAGACAGAACTGAAGCAGGAAAGATTCATGCAGTTGGAAACGGCTCAGAACGAAGGCAGCTGGCAGGCTTGTGTGTGCGGGGAAGTGCTGAACCCTTCAGTGTGGGATATTAAGTCACCCGCCCGTTACAAGCTGAAGGTAAGCTTAAAGTCAGGCGGAGTTCTCTGGCAGCAGGAAGCATACACCGTGGGATTTAGGTCAATCGAGTTTTCGCCTGAAAAAGGATTTCTGCTCAACGGTAAAAAGGTAAAATTAAACGGGGTCTGTGAACATCATGATCTGGGCTGCCTGGGATCTGCCTATAATTCGTCAGCTATGAGGCGCAAGCTGGAGATCCTCGGGAGAATGGGCGTCAATGCACTTCGCCTGACACATAATATGCCGGCCCAGGATGTGATGGAGCTGGCAGATGAGATGGGGTTTCTTGTTGTCTCTGAAGCCTTTGACATGTGGGAAAGGTCCAAGACAACTTATGATTACGCCCGGTTTTTCCGGGAGTGGTATAAAAAGGATGTGGCAAGCTGGGTAAGGCGTGACAGGAATCACCCAAGCCTGATCATGTGGAGTATTGGAAATGAGATATACGATACACATATAGATGAGAGAGGGCAGGAAGTGACAAGGGAGCTGAGCTGTGAGGTGAGACTGCATGATCCCGACGGCCATGCCGGCATAACCATCGGCTCTAATTATATGCCCTGGGAAAATGCACAGAAATGTGCTGATATCATAAAGTTAGCCGGATATAATTATTCTGAAAAGTATTATGACCAGCATCATCTGGAGCATCCTGACTGGATAATATATGGAAGCGAGACATCATCAACAGTGCAGAGCAGAGGTGTATACCATTTCCCCTATGAGCAGTCAGTGCTTGCGGATGAGGACGAACAGTGCTCTGCTTTGGGAAATTCTACTACCAGCTGGGGCGCTAAGTCTTCAGAGAGCTGTATTATTGCAGAGCGTGACCATGAATTTTCCTGCGGCCAGTTTCTCTGGACAGGATTTGACTATATAGGGGAGCCAACCCCTTATCATACGAGGAATTCCTACTTTGGGCAGGCAGATACTGCAGGTTTTCCCAAGGATTCTTATTATATTTATCAGGCAGAATGGACAGATTACAGAGAAGCGCCCATGATCCATGTATTTCCATACTGGGATTTTAATGAGGGGCAGCTGGTGGATGTACGTGTATGCTCCAATGCGCCAAGAATAGAACTGTTTTTAAACGGGAAGAGCCAGGGCTGTTATGAGATCGATCATAAGAGGGGCACGCAGCTGCTGGGGCACTGGAAGATACCGTATGTACCTGGAGAACTGACGGCTGCCGCCTATGACGGGGAAGGCAGGATAATAGCAAAAGAGAGCCGCAGATCATTTGGAGAAGCGTCCAGGATCGTGCTTCGAAGCAATACCGCTGTTATAAAAGGCAGGGAACTGGCATTTGCAGAAATCAGCGCGGAGGATGAATGCGGGAATCCTGTGGAAAATGCATCCAGCCGCATACATGTGAAAGTCTCAGGGCCAGGATATCTGGCAGGTTTGGACAATGGTGACAGCACAGATACAGATGAATATAAAACAGACAGCAGAAGGCTCTTTAACGGAAAACTGCTGGCGGTGATCGCGGCGGGAGGCGGTGAAGGCCAGGTGGTTGTGGAGGCTTCTTCACCGGGGCTGACAGGCGCCAGGCTGGAGATAGCGGTGCAGGCGGACATGGCAGATGAGGCGGATACAGCTGTGCGGTCTGACATGACAGATGAGGCAGAGACAGCTGTGCAGACAGAGATGACGGATACGGCAGAAGCGATGGTACCAGCTGTGCAGAGAGATATACCAGATGAGGATATCCCGGTCAGGGCCGTAAGGCTTTACAGCGATGGGGGAACATGCCTGGATCCCGGACATCCCTCTGCCACAGTGACAGCAGTCATTTGTCCGCCGGATGCTGCAGACCGGGAGGTGGTCTGGTGCGCGGTGAATGATGCAGGTATTCCCTCTTCCCTAGCACAAGTGGAAGCCAGCGGGCTGCAGGCAAAAGTAACTGCCGGAAGTGACGGAAGGTTCAGGCTGCGCTGTATGTCAAAGGCCGGAACAGATAATATACGGATTATCTCAGAGCTGGATTTTGAAGTGACTGGCATGGGAAGAGCGTGGCTGGACCCATATGGCTTCATAGCAGGAGGCCTGTATGATTACAGCCGCGGAGCTGTAGGAAACGGCAATGAGCATGGAGTTGCTACAGCCAGGGACGGGGAGACACAGGTTGGCTTCCATGGGATCGACTTTGGAGACTATGGCTCAGATGAGATAACAATGCCCATATTTGCCCTGACTGATGAGGAATACCCCATACAGATATGGGAGGGAATGCCTGGTGAGGAGGGCAGCAGCATAGCAGGTGAGGTGATCTACAAGAAGCCTTCTGTCTGGAATGTTTATCAGGAGGAGACTTACCGCCTGAACAGAAGGCTTCGGGGAATTACAAGTATCTGTTTTGTTCTGCATCAGAAGATCCACCTGAAAGGATTCAGCTTTAAGCGCCTGGAAAAAGCGTATGAGAAGCTGAAGATCACAGAGTGCACAAATGTATATGGTGACAGTTTTGTGAAAAATGAGGACGGGATTGACCACATCGGTAACAATGTGACTATTCAGTTTGAGCAGATGGATTTCGGGGATACAGGTGCAGGTGCCATTGTTATCTGCGGCTATACTCCCATGGAGAAGAATGCAGTGCAGATCAGGTTTAGTTCTGATGAAGGCGAGTTCGTCCAGCTCATAGAATTTAAGCACAGTGAAGGAGTCTCAGAGCAGGTATTTGAGATTGAGAGAGTAAAGGGAAACCAGTCGGTGAGCTTTGTTTTTCTGCCCGGAAGTGAATTTGATTTCAAATGGTTCCGCTTTGTTGTGCAAAATATATAAAGAACAGAAAATGCTCCGGATTCCGGGGCATTTCTTTTATACTTTGCAAATAAAACGGCCTGCGTCAAAGATTTGACGAAATATATGCAATGATAATGTGGTTTAAAAAGGATATATTGCAAATAAGAAAGCAATATATGCGCAGTCTTTGGCAAAAAATGCAATGCACTGGAAGTCAGTATGCCCTATAATTAAGAAAAAGCAAAAAGAAAATGTACAAACTACCCAAAGCACAGCAAAGCTAAAGCAGTGCACAGGTTCCAGGAAAGGAGTATGCTGATGAGTTATGAAAACGCATGGCTGACTTACAGGATGCGGCAGGATAGCCGGGATAAGAAGTATTTTAGCAAGGTGTATGCAGAAGATGAAAGCATAGTGGCAGTGACAGCCGTTAAAGAGCTGGAGAGGGCAGGCAGGGAGATACTGGGTGTCAGGATGGAGCAGGCGGGATGCGCCGCTGAAGCAGGGATATGCCTGAGACTGGTGTCTGACCCGGCCATAGGAGAGGAAGGTTATCAGCTCCGGGAGGAAGAAGGATGCATCACCATCAGCTCAGAGGGGGCCAGAGGCCTGCTGTACGGCAGCTTTGCTCTGATCAGGCGGCTTCAGATGGAACTTCCTCTCGAAGGCCTCTGCATGCTGGAAACACCTTCTAATCCTCTGCGTATGCTGAACCATTGGGACAACATGGACGGGAGCATAGAGAGGGGATACTCAGGGAATTCCTTTTTCTTTAAGGATGAAAAAGTGATCGTGGATGAGAGAACAAGGGCGTATGCCAGGATGGCGGCCTCGGTTGGAATCAATGCCTCAGTGATCAACAATGTTAACGTAAGAGGCAATGCTACGAAGCTGATAACAGAGGAATACGGCAAAGAGCTCAGAGAGATGTCGGAAATTTTTGCAGAATATGGGATACGGCTTTTCCTGAGCCTGAATTTTGCAGCTCCCATGGAACTGGGCGGCCTTGACAGTGCGGACCCGCTTGACGGACAGGTGGCGGCATGGTGGAAGGATACCATGGAGGATATTTTCAGGAGGATACCGAATCTGGGAGGCTTTCTTGTAAAAGCAGATTCAGAGGGGCGTCCGGGTCCGTTTACTTACGGCAGGACCCATGCGGACGGGGCAAACGTTCTGGCAGATGCGGCGGCGCCTTACGGAGGCATCATTATCTGGAGATGCTTCGTATATAACTGCCAGCAGGACTGGAGAGACAGGAAGACAGACAGGGCCAGGGCAGGGTATGACAACTTCATGCCTCTGGACGGGAAATTCCGGGACAATGTGATCCTGCAGATCAAGAACGGACCTATGGATTTCCAGGTCAGAGAACCGGTGTCTTCTCTGCTGGGAGGGCTTACAGATACAAATCAGATACTGGAGGTCCAGATCGCACAGGAATATACAGGCCAGCAGAGACATGTATGCTATCTGATCCCCATGTTTAAGGAGATTCTTGGATTCCATACTTACTGCTGCGGCGGGCAGGATACAGTGGCAGACATTGTAAGCGGCAGGACCTGGGGGCAGAAAAGCTGCGGCATGGCGGCTGTGGCAAATACGGGAAATGATGACAACTGGACGGGACATGACCTGGCGGCAGCTAATCTGTACGGATTCGGCAGGCTGAGCTTTCAGACAGACGCCGGGGCCAGGGAGCTTGCTGAGGAATGGGCTGCATGTACCTTTGGAAATGACAGAGTGGTTACGGAGACAGTCACAAAGATTCTGATGATGTCCTGGCCGGCTTATGAGAAATATACAGCGCCTCTTGGAATCGGCTGGATGGTAAATCCAAACCACCACTATGGACCGAATGTGGACGGATATGAGTACGACCGTTGGGGAACGTACCACAGGGCAGATCATCTGGGACTGGGGATAGACAGAAGCAGACAGGGAACAGGATATGCGCAGCAGTACAGGAAAGAAAATGCAGATCTCTATGAGGATATAAAGACATGCCCCGAGGAACTACTGTTATTCTTCCACTATATTCCTTATACATACCGGCTTAAGTCAGGCAAGACGCTGATCCAGCACATATATGACACACATTTTGAAGGCGCCGGGGATGTGGAGAGTATGGATATCCTCTGGAGTTCTCTGGAGGGAAAGATACCTGAGAGAGTATACAAAAGGGTGAAGGAGCGTCTGGAGCATCAGAAAGAGCATTCTAAAGAATGGAGAGACCAGATCAACACATATTTCTTCAGAAAAAGTATGATACCGGATGAAAAAGGCCGTCAGATCTACTGATGGAGATAAGTACTTCCGGATAAAAAATAAAAAGAAAGCGGTGATTACATGTCAAAAGTAAAAGCAGCCAGCCGGCCGGCGGCAAGGAAGAAAGATTCCCTGCTGCACCACATCAGGAAGGAATGGAAGCTCTACACCTTCCTCATTCTGCCGATCCTCTATTATGTACTCTTCAAGTACGTACCAGTCCTCGGCAATATTATAGCCTTCCGAAGGTACAAGGGAGGCCCGAATATCCTGGGGCAGGACTGGGTGGGTTTCCGCTACTTCAACCAGTTCCTGACAGACCCCTCATTCTGGAATGCATTCTGGAATACCCTGAGGCTCAGCATTGGATATCTGTTAGTAAGATTTCCGGTGACCCTCATATTTGCCCTGCTGATCAATGAGATCCGCAAGCAGAAATGGAAAAAGACAGTACAGACCATTTCTTATCTGCCGCATTTCATTTCTCTGGTTGTTGTCTGTGGTATGGTCAAAGAGCTGCTGGCATCAAACGGGCCGATAAACAGTCTGATTGCCTCTCTGGGGCTGGACAAGATAGCGTTTTTGTCTGAACCGGGATGGTTTGACACCATTTACATAGGTTCTGGTGTCTGGCAGGCGCTGGGCTGGGGAACAATCCTTTATCTGACGGCCATGACCAACATAAATACTGAGCTGTACGAAGCATCCTCCATAGACGGGGCCGGAAAATTCAAGCAGGCGATACATGTGACGATTCCGGGCATCATGCCCACGATCATGACCCTGCTGATCATGGATATCGGAGGAATCGTTACATCCAGCAACATGCAGAAAATCCTGCTTCTGTACAATCCGCTGACACAGGAGCGCGCGGATATTATCGGTACACTGGTCTACAGGATGGGTATTGCGGGAGGAAACTTCAGCTATGCGGCCGCAGTTGGACTGTTTGAAGCTGTCATAGGACTTATCCTTGTTACAGGAGCCAACTTCCTCTCGAAAAAATTCACAGAAACATCACTGTGGTAGAAAGGAGCGGAAAAAATGAAAATAAAACCATCTAAAGGATACCGGACCTTTCAGGTAGTCAACACGATCCTCATGATACTGGTAATCATTATAACTCTGTATCCGTTTGTCTATCTTGTCGCTCAGTCTTTCAGCAGCGACGTGGCAGTCAGTTCAGGGCGGGTGACGGTGTTCCCCATTGATTTCAGTCTGGAGACATATAAATATATTTTAAGGGATAATTCATTCTTTAAATTTTACGGAAACACTATTTTTTACTCAGTTGTAGGGACAGCCATTTCCGTGTTTGGGACAGCCATCCTGGCTTACCCGCTGTCAAAGTCCAAACTGCGCCTGAATAAGTTCTTCACACCATTTGTAGTATTTACCATGTACTTTACAGGAGGGATGATCCCCAACTATATCCTTGTCACACAGTGGCTGGGACTGGCAGATTCTATATGGGCAGTTGTACTGCCGGGAGCCATCAGTACATTTAATCTTCTGCTGATGAAGTCCTTCTTCACAGGCCTGCCTGAGGAGCTGGAGGAAGCTGCGGCAATGGACGGTATGGGAGTTTACGGAGTCTTTGTAAAGATTATCCTGCCGCTGTCAAAGCCTATTCTTGCAACAATGACTCTGTTTTACCTAGTAGGAATGTGGAACGAATGGTTTGGACCGTTCCTGTACTTAGAATCAAGAGATAAATGGCCCATAGCTCTGTGGGTAAGACAGCTGGTGGAAGGAGCAAATCAGGTGGATATAGGTTCTACCGCAGAGGCCAGCAGTGTGCAGGCCACACTTAAATCAGCCACAATGGTACTTACATCACTGCCAATCATCTGTGTATATCCTTTTGTACAGAAATATTTTGTACAGGGTATGACAATGGGAGCAGTCAAGGGTTAACAACTGACCACGCGGCAATACAGCCGCAGAGTAAACAGATATATACAGCCGGCGGCGCGGTATGCCAACGGCGGCCGGCTGTGTTTATAAATTAAGGAGGAAAACAGATATGAAAAAAAGATTAGCAGCACTGACAATGGCTTTAGTCATGGCAGGAACACTGACAGCATGCGGAGGCGGTTCTGAATCAGCTTCAGGCGGAAAAGGTGAAACTTCCGCAGCAGATGCAGCGTCATCAGAAGCGGCAGGAACAGACGCTGCCGGGACAGATGCGGCAGAAAACGATCTGGGCTATGAATACGGGGAGGACGTGACCTTCCACTCAGACGAGCCAGTACAGTATACCATGATGTTCTCAGACCATGAGAATTATCCTATGAAGGATGACTGGAGGATCTGGAGCGCCATTGAGGAAAAGGCAAATGTTACATTTAAACTTACTTCCGTGGCAAGGACAGATTACAACGCCAAGGTGACAGCAGCAGTAAACAGCGGAAGTGCGCCGTATATCGTTCCGAAGATCTATGATTCCAAGCCATATGAGGACAGCGGACAGATCATAGCGGTCAGCGACTGGGTACAGTATATGCCAAATTACCAGAAGCAGGTGAAGGAATGGGGCATGGAAGAGGACTTAAAGCAGATGCTTGCATCTGACGGAAAGTACTACAGGCTGCCCGGTATGTGGGAATCAGTGGCAGGAGGCTACTCCCTGATTATCCGCAAGGATGTATTCGAAGCGGCCGGGGTGGATATGAGCAAGGAAGCTGAATGGACATGGGAAGATTTCTATGATGCGCTGAAGAAGGTGCAGGAGCACACGGGCAAAGATAATATCTGGTCTGACCAGTTCCAGTTAGGCTGCGCCATGAACCTGGCAGCAAATGTCTACGGCGTAAAGGCCGGAAATTCAGCAGACGGCGGCGACTGGGGACTCCAGGACGGTATGAAGTTTGACTTTGAGAAAAATGAATTTTATTTTGCAGATACTACAGAGGATTACAAAGAATTCCTGAAATACTTTAATAAACTCTACAAGGAAGGTATCCTTGACCCAGAGACATTTACACAGGACAGCCAGCAGGCACAGGCCAAATTCTTCCGCGGTGATTCCTATGTACTCTCATCAAATTACCAGATACTCTCAGACATCCAGTCACAGAATAAGATGCAGGTAGAGGATGCTGACCTTTATTTCATGACAACACCGTCAGGACCAAAAGGCAATCTGAAAGTCTCAAGTGCTGCAGGACGTCTGGAAAATGGTATCGTGATCACAAAGAACGCGCTTGATGACCTGGGCGAAGAAGGATTTATCAAAATGCTCCGTTTCATTGACTGGCTGTGGTACTCAGATGAAGGACATGAACTGACACAGTGGGGCGTAGAGGGTGAGACTTACACAAAGGATGACAAAGGAAATATCACACTGAATTCTGATATCTACTTCAATGGATTTAATCCGGGCGCATCAAAGCAGCTGAATGTAGACTATGGATTTGGCGGCGGAGTGTTCGCATACGGCGGAAATGTAGATATACAGCTCTCAAAGTTCACAGATGCTGAGAAAGAATGGAACGAGAGGATCAATGCAAATAAGGTGAACCAGCAGCTGACACCTCCTGTACTTGCAGATGAGATGCAGAAGGAAGATCTGAACCTGATCAAGGTATCTCTTATGGACTATGTAAACACAGCGGCCCTTGAGTTCATTACAGGCAAGAGAGACATTGACAAGGACTGGGATTCCTACGTGTCAGACTGTGAGTCAAAGGGCAGCACAAAATATACAGATCAGGTCAATGAAATATTTAATGATACAAAGGATATTCTGGGAATGTAATTATAAAGAGAATATCTCCGGCTCTCAGGATTTTCGTGCAAAATACACACGAAAACACCTGGCAGGACAGTGGATCGTGAACAGTAATTTTCAGACGATCCATTGTCATTGCCGGCAGTGATAATGGGGCCGGGGGAAAGGACTGCGTAAGTGTGCGGTCCTTTTCATGCTGTCCGCATGTAACTATGAAGGTATTAAAAAAGGAGGATACAATTATGGAAGGTACAATGAAAACGGCAGTGATGACAGATCTCATGAAAGTAGAGATCCAGGAGAGGCCCATCCCGCAGCCCAGGGAAAATGAAGTTCTTGTAAAGGTTGAATATGTGGGGATATGCGGTTCAGACCTGCACTATTATGAATCAGGGAGGATCGGTGATTTTATCGTAAAGCCGCCGTTTGTTCTGGGGCATGAGGCAGGCGGCACTGTTGTGGAGACAGGGGCGAAGGTGAAGCATTTAAAACCCGGGGACAGGGTAGCTCTGGAACCCGGAAAGACATGCGGAGAGTGTGAGTTCTGCAAGCAGGGCAAGTACAATCTCTGTGAAGATGTCATCTTTTTTGCAACTCCCCCTGTGGACGGTGTGTTTCAGGAATATGTGGCACATGAAGCGGGGCTTTGCTTCAAGCTTCCGGAGAATGTAAGCACCATGGAAGGGGCGC
This sequence comes from Murimonas intestini, assembly GCF_024622195.1. NCBI lineage: Bacteria > Bacillati > Bacillota > Clostridia > Lachnospirales > Lachnospiraceae > Murimonas > Murimonas intestini. Next base: position 15,445 of record NZ_JANKBI010000010.1, on the reverse strand, counting down.
TGATAGAACCTCTGGCTGTGGGTATGCATGCAGCCTCCCAGGGCGGTGCACGTCTGGGACAGACAGCAGTAGTCACAGGCGCCGGATGTATAGGCCTTGTAAGCCTCCTGTCCCTGAAGGCAATGGGCGTATCTAAAGTCATCGTGGTGGATGTGATGGAGAAACGTCTTCAAAAAGCTCTGGAGCTGGGGGCAGATGCAGTGATCAATGGAAGGGAAGAGGATACTCCGGCAAGGATCAGGGAACTGACAGATGGACGTGGATTTGATTTGGGTATTGAGACAGCAGGAACCCAGATCACAGCCTCACAGCTGATAAAAGGAGCTAAAAAGGGTGCAACGGTCGTATTTGTGGGATACAGCGCTACAGGAGAGATGACACTGCCGATTGGCATGGCGCTTGATAAGGAACTGAATTTTAAAACAGTGTTCCGCTACCGCAATATTTATCCTACGGCAATAGATGCTGTTGCCTCAGGAAAAATAAACATAAAAAATATAGTCACAAATTACTTTGAGCTGGATGACATCCAGACTGCACTTGATGCCTGCGTGAAAAATAAAGCGGATATCGTAAAAGGTGTCATCAGGATTTAGCAAGTCCCGGACATCCGCCATCGTGCAGCTGATATGGAGGAGACTAAATGAATCGTTCAAATACTCATTTGATGGAGCCTGAAGATGAACGTCAGTATATGCTGAATGATAATTTTGAAATAATGGAAAAGTACGGTGTGCCCACAGGAGCCATGCAGATCCATTTTCACAATTTCTATGAGCTACTGTATATTGCGGCGGGAGAGTTTGCCTGTCTCATTGATAATACTACCTACTACCTGAAGAAAGGAGACTTTCTTCTGATAGACAGGAATCATATGCACCATTATCAGTATGTGGAGAATAAGCATGAGGATTCTAAACGCGTGCTGCTCTGGGTCACAAAAGAATTTCTGAATGAACTTTCAGGAGCGGGAGTGGACCTGAGTGCGTGCTTTTCTATGGAGGGCGCACCGGCATATCATTTCCCGGCACATCACGAGGATAAGCTGGCAGATTATCTGTTCCAGATCTTATTCGGCGTTTCCACAAAGGACGGGATAGACGCTGAGCAGATGCTCATAGAAAAATCATATCTGACGCTGTTTTTTGTGTATCTGAACCGGCTGTGCGCCAGGCGGGGATTTCAGTTCCAGGAAGAAGAGACAACCACAAATGATATGATGAAGCTGGTGTTTGAACATATTGACAGCCATATTTCAGACCCGATCATCATTGATGAGCTGGCGGACCTCACCGGCATGACAAAATACCAGTTCCTGCGCAGCTTCAAGACTGTTACAGGTATGACAGTCCATGATTTTATCATCAAGAAGAGACTGCTCCATGCGTGTGAGGAGATCTGGAAGGGCTGTCCCATATCTGATGTGTACAAAAGCTGTGGATTTGCAGATTACTCTTCGTTTTTCAGAAACTTTAAGAAGGCATACGATATGTCTCCTAGGGAATTTAAGGTATATTCTGAACAGACGGTATAGAACAGAGAATGCACGGAGAAAAATCCAGCACCATTCGGACGCTGGACGAAGCCGGGTCACAGTATGTTTATTTGAAAACGCCGGCCGCACCGGGGGAGTATACCCCGGATGCGGCCGGCGTTCTTGAAACTCTGCAGTAGATAATTATAAAACTTTATAACTGTTCAGTATCTTTACAGTTACAAAATTTTACTGTCGTTTTTAAGCACCACATCATGTGCCCCGCCCTCTACAATACTTGTGGAGGAGATCAATGTGATCTTGGCATTCTTCTGCAGTTCCGGAATCGACAGACAGCCGCAGTTGCACATGGTAGAGCGGACCTTGCTCAGGGACAGGCCTACATTATCTTTCAGGCTGCCTGCATATGGTACGAGGGAATCTACCCCCTCCTCAAAGGAAAGCCTGGCATCGCCGCCCAGATCATATCTCTGCCAGTTTCTGGCCCTTGCGCTGCCCTCGCCCCAGTATTCTTTCATATAGCTTCCATTAATATTTACTTTCTTTGTGGGACTCTCGTCAAACCTGGCAAAATATCTTCCCAGCATCAAGAAGTCAGCGCCCATTGCAAGCGCCAGTGTAATGTGATAATCATGCACAATACCGCCGTCAGAGCAGATGGGGATGTATACGCCTGTCTCCTGGTAATACTCATCCCGGGCTTTAGAGACCTCTATCAGCGCAGTCGCCTGGCCGCGGCCTATCCCTTTCTGCTCTCTTGTGATGCAGATGGCGCCTCCGCCTATTCCCACCTTAACGAAATCAGCTCCTGCTTCAGCCAGAAAGCGGAATCCATCCTTATCAACTACATTTCCTGCCCCTATTTTTACAGTGTCCCCATAGTTTTTTCGGACATGATCCAGGACGATCTTCTGCCACTCTGAATAACCCTCGGAGCTGTCGATGCAGAGAACATCTGCACCGGCCTTAAGCAGCGCAGTGATTCGCTTTTCATAATCACGTGTATTGATCCCGGCTCCAACTATATATCTTTTTGAGCCGTCAATAAGCTCACTTTCATTTGTCTTATGCTCATTATAATCTTTTCTGAAGACCAAGGAAACTAACCTCTGGTCATTGTCAATGACAGGCAGGCAATTCAGCTTGTGTTCCCAGATTATATCGTTTGCTTCTTTTAATGTAGTACTCTCTCCTGCACAGACAAGATCTTCAAATCTGGTCATAAAATCTTCGGCTCTGGTATCCGGGGCCATCCGGCTGATGCGGTAGTCGCGGCTTGTGATAATGCCCAGAAGCCTGCCTGTGGGACTTCCGTCATCTGTAACGGCCATAGTGGAATGTCCTGTCTTATCTTTGAGTTCAAGCACATCAGCTAAAGTACTCTCCGGGCGCACGTTAGAATCACTGATGACAAAACCGGCCCTGTAGCCCTTTACTTTTGTGATCATCTGTGCCTGGCTTTCAATAGACTGTGAACCATAAATAAAAGACAGTCCACCCTCTCTGGCCAGGGCGACTGCCATGTTATTGTCAGACACAGACTGCATGATAGCAGAGGTCATGGGTATATTTAATGAGATTGCGGGAGCTTCACCTTTTTTGAATTTAACTAAAGGCGTTGTCAGATCTACATTAGAGGGAATGCATTTGACAGACGAATAGCCTGGTATGAGCAGGTATTCCCCAAAGGTATGTGACGGTTCATTGATATAGATTGCCATGTTATTTTTCTCCTTGTTTTTTTAGAAACATTTGCAATTAGTTACTCGGACATTAATACAATTGTGATGTCTTGACGCCGCAAATTCAGCATTATGCACTTCTGCATATAGATTTTATTCCCGCGGGCAGCGACAGTAACGGAATTAGACCAGCCGCGGATTTTTGACCGGCAATTGAGATTTAGCAGATTTTTTGCGGTGAATACTATATTTTTTCACCTCCTTGTTCGTCACGGGGATAATTGTATAATTAATTGATTATAAGCAAATGAAATCTTATTGTCAAGAAAAAGTATTAAAAAATAGTAAGACCTCGTAACAGTTCGGCCTTCCAATGTTCCGCGAGGTGTTTTCGTGCATAGTGCATGAAAATCCCTCCATACTTTGGAATCTCACCATATATCTAGAAAGTTTATTTAAATCACATTAGTTTGCTGTATGAAAAAGTTTTAAATAATAGAAAGTTTTTCCGAAATTCAAGTAAAAACTATTGATATTCTTGAAGCTTTTTTGGTATACTTTTAGTAGGATCAAAGGAGGCGATTATATGATTATCAGGCCGCAATATATGGATAGGCTGAAAACTTACCGTGATGTTCCGCTTGTAAAAATACTGGCTGGAATCCGACGCTGCGGAAAATCCACAATTTTAGAAATGCTGAGAGACGATCTGCTGAAAAACGGCATTGCCGCAGAGCATATTATCAGTATGCGCTATACATCGGAAGATTTTGACGACGGTATGACCGATAAAGCAATGTATCAAGGCATCAAAGAACAAATGACTGGAGACGGTCGTTACTACCTTTTGCTGGACGAAGTACAGGAAATCGACGGTTGGGAGAAAGCCGTCAACAGCTTGCTTGAAAATGCAGATACCGATATATATGTGACCGGTTCCAATTCAAAGCTGAGGTCAGGTGAGATTTCCACCTATCTGACCGGACGATATATTTCCATTCCTGTTTATCCGCTGTCCTTTGCAGAATATCTGGATTTCAAAAAGCAGAGCAGTCAATCTCCCAAAGAGCTTTTGAATGAGTATATCCGTATGGGGGGCTTTCCGATTGTTGCGCTTGGCAGCTTTGACCAGTACTCGGCATATCAGATTGTAGAAGGTATTTATAATTCAGTTATCACAAATGATATTACAAAACGGCATAACATCACAAATTTTGAACTGTTTAACCGTGTTGTAAAGTACATCGTAGAGAATGTGGGTAAAACTTTTTCTGCAAATGCTATCGTGAAGTTCCTGAAAAGCGAGGGGCGCTCCCTTTCTGTTGAATCGGTATATAATTATCTGGAATGGCTTGAGAAAGCTTTTGTGATTTATCGCTGCCAGCGCTACGATTTGCAGAGAAAATCCGTGTTGAAAACGCAGGAAAAATTCTATCTGGCTGACGTTTCTTTGAAATTCTGTATTATGGGCTTCAATCCGAAATCGATTGCCGCTATGCTGGAAAATATCGTGTATTTCGAACTTAGAAGAAGAGGTTATGAGGTTTATATTGGCAAAAATGAAACCAAAGAGATTGATTTTGTGGCAGTGAAGCGTGACGAGCGTATTTATGTTCAGGTTTGCCGCAGACTGCCGGAGGAATCTGATCGGGAGATCGCCAATCTTCTTGAAATTAGAGACCATTACCCGAAATATGTGGTAACTCTTGATGAACTTGCCGCAGGAAATATCAACGGTGTTAAGATTGTGCATTTATCAGATTTTTTGTTGGCTGCGGATTATTAAAACAAGCCTGCAAAATCGTTAGCACATGAATTGTTGTAATCAAAGATTATTTTTAAATAGCCGAGAGATTTTCATTCATTATGAAAGTCCCTCGGCTTTTCTATTTTCAGAATAGAGGTGAGAAAAAGTCGTATATCCCGCCAGATGTTTTGGAGAAAGGTAACCGGCAACTACTCATACAGTCCGCATTCCGATGAAGGAACAGATTAGTCTGTACTGGGAGCATCCCCCGGATCAGTCATTTTTCTTTTTCTTGCGGTATTTCACACATTCTGTCAGCAGATATTCAATCTGGCCGTTGATTGACCTGAAATCATCCTCTGCCCATTGGGCCAGCTCATTCCAGAGACTGGCAGACAGGCGGAGAGGAACCTGTTTCTTTGCTTTTTCTTTTTGTTTCTGATCTTCCATCCTCCACCATACCTTTCTAAAGTGTTACGTTCTTATCAATAAATAGAGCCGCTGTTAACGATAGGCTGTGCATCCTTATTTCCGCAGAGGACTACCAGAAGATTGCTGACCATAGCGGCTTTTCTTTCCTCGTCCAGCTCTACGATATTATTCTCACTGAGCTTTTCAAGAGCCATTTCAACCATGCTTACAGCGCCTTCCACGATTTTCTGGCGGGCATCGATGATGGCTGCAGCCTGCTGTCTCTGGAGCATGGCTGAGGCTATTTCAGGAGCGTAGGAGAGGTGGGTGATGCGGACTTCCAGAATACGGATTCCCGCAGCTTCTACCTTTTCCTGCAGCTCGCCCTTCATGATATCAGCTACCTCCTGGCTGCTTCCGCGAAGTGATCTTTCATCACCTCCGTCGCTGGTGTCATAAGGATATCTGCGGGCAGCGTTTCTTGTGATAGCATCACACTGGATAGAGAGGTATCGTTTGTAATTTTCAACATTCAATACAGCCTTTGTGGCATTTTCCACCTTCCAGATGACAACTGTGCCGATCTCTATGGGATTGCCTAATTCATCGTTGACTTTCTGCTTTTCGTTGTTCAGGGTCATGGTCTTTAAAGAAACTTTTTTGCTGCCTTCTCCTCCGATATTGATGTTGGCACCTGTGCCGGAAGCCTGCACATACCTTTTAACGGTGGGATTTATAGAGGTGCAGAACGGATTTACGAAGAAAAATCCGTCATTTTTTAAGGTGCCGTAATAATTACCAAATAGTGCAAGGACAAGTGCCTCATTAGGATTGATGACCTTCAGGCCGGGGAATGCGATACAGCAGACCGTAAATAAAAGTATGCCGGCAGCAATGAAGACTCCTGAGGCTTCCTCAAAAGCAGCAACCCCCAGGATAAAGAGACCGATGCTGGCTGCCAGCCCCAGAATTAACAGGAGCAGCATAGCGAGGCCGCTTTTTGGCTTTAAAATCTTTTCTTCTGTGAATGTGTTTTTTTTCTCTTCCATGGTGTATCCTCCTTTTAGAATACCGATGCTAAAATGATATTAATTTGATATCACAATAATACAATCAAAAATAAAATTTGTCAAGGCTATTCTGGATTTCTGATCCTGATCATGGTATACTCTCAGTCATGAAGAAAAAACTTGGTATTTATATACACATTCCGTTTTGTATAAGAAAATGTGATTACTGTGACTTTTTGTCATTTACCTCAGGAAAGGAAGAGCGGGAAAGGTATGCGGAGGCTCTGAAGCGGGAGATAGCAGAGGGGATAAATGCAGGGGATGACAGTTTGGGCAGTGGTACCGGCAGCGTAAAAACAAAAGATAATTGGCTGGTGACAAGCATTTTCTTTGGCGGCGGCACTCCGTCTGTTCTGGAGGGTGAGGAGCTTGCAGAGATTTTAGGGACTGTGAGGCAGTCTTTTGAAGTGGAGGAGGACGCTGAGATTACAATGGAGGCAAATCCGGGAACTCTGACACCTGAAAAGCTTGACATATGCAGGAGGGCCGGATTTAACAGGATCAGCCTGGGCCTGCAGTCTTCTCACAATAAAGAATTGAAAAATCTGGGAAGAATCCATACCTGGGAAGAATTTCTTGAGAGCTTTTCAACAGCCAGAAAGGCGGGCTTTCATAATATTAATGTGGATCTGATGTCGGCCCTGCCCGGGCAGACGAGAGAGTCCTGGGCTGACACACTGCATAAGGTGTGCGCGCTGGAGCCGGAGCATATTTCAGCCTACAGCCTCATCATAGAGGAGGGGACGCCTTTTTATGACAGGTATGCGCATGATGTGCAACTCAGGGAAGAGGGAAAAGCGTGCAGGTTGCTTCCTTCAGAGGAAGAGGAGCGTATGATGTATGAAGATACGGCTGCTATACTGTGTGCAGCAGGATACAGGCGTTATGAAATATCCAATTATGCAAAGCCCGGCTATGAGTGCAGGCACAATACAGCATACTGGAGGCGTCAGGACTATATTGGATTTGGACTGGGCGCGTCATCCCTGATCAATGAGTGCAGGTTTTCAAACACACGGCAGATGTCATCCTATACTGCGGGAAACAAAAGAAGAGAGGAAGCGGAATATCTGGATACAAAGGCGTCCATGGAAGAATTCATGTTTCTGGGCCTGCGTATGTGTGACGGTATTTCCGTATCAGAATTTGAGAAACAGTTTCAGACGGGATTTGAAAAAATGTATGGAGATATTACTGAAAAGCTGGTAAAAGACGGGCTGCTTTACAGGAAAGACGGGCGGATAGCCCTGACGGAGAGAGGAACAGACTTGAGCAATTATGTGATGGCACAGTACCTGCTGGACTGACACGCCATCCTGGGGGCCGGCCGGCGCATCAGCTGCCGGCTCCCAGTTTCCCGACTACGTAGTCATGAATGGCAATATAAGTGTTTTCTGTGTAATGGAGTCCGTCCATTGTCTCCAGAGAAGTGCTCAGAAGGTATGTGTAGCAGTCCAGATAACGGTCCGGGAAGGATTCCTTCATCTTGTCATTAAAATCACAGATGATCTTGTTGCTGATGGCGGGGCAGAGCTCATCCATCACAGGATTCACAGACATTATATAGAAGTCGGTGTCAGGATGAGAGGAAAAAAGCTCCTGATATAATTCAATATATTCATTAATGTTTTTGTAGTCGTTTACCCCCAGATTCAGGATGACCGGGCAGTCTGGTGCTTCAGATATAAAGGATTCAAGCTGTGCCATCCCTGTGTCCCTGAACCATACGTAACCTTCACCGGATTTGGCGTCAAACATACATCTATCTTCCGGATAGAACGATTTGACTGCCTCCTGCATCCCAACAGTCCTGGAGTCACCCACAAATATGAAACGGTGCTCCGGCATAGCAGCAGATCCATTACCGCCCTGATTTCCATCTATAGAAGAGGAATCGGGGCCATTTTTATTTTGAGCCTGTCCATCCGGGGAGGACAGTGCGGCTGATTCTGAAGCGGCCCTGTCTGTGCTCTCATCTTTTCTCATAAAGATAGTAAGATAAGCTGTGAATGCCAGCAAAGCAATGATCAGAACAGTGATAAAGGCCATCCAGAGTGTATTTCCTTTTTTCATTCTTTTTTCAGTCCTGTGTGGACATCCTTTCTTTATATATAGGCTGATTATTGCAATCATATCATATTTCATTAAAAAGTCAAACAAATCCTTTCGTCCCCATTCGCCATTCCAGGGGCTTTCCGGTGCAGAAACTTCAAGAGCATATCAAATTGTGTCAATTTCAAAAAATGTATAAAAAAAATATAAAGCCTATTGACAAAGAAGATGTCTGGTGCTATCTTAGGAACATAGATGTTAGCACTCGACTTAATAGAGTGCTAATAACATGATAAGGCATACACCTCCGTGCACCCCATAGTATAGATTCTTATGGATGGGCGTGCTTCGCACGATAAGGCATGGATAAAGAAAGGAGGAAGATTTCAAAGATGCAGCTGGACGACAGGAAATCAAAGATACTACAGGCTATCATAAAGACTTATCTGGAAACAGGTGAGCCGGTAGGGTCCAGAACAATATCAAAATATGCTGATTTGAATCTGAGCTCCGCAACAATCAGAAATGAGATGGCTGATCTGGAAGAACTGGGTTATATTATCCAGCCCCATACCTCGGCCGGAAGGATTCCAACAGATACGGGCTACAGGCTGTACGTAGACCAGCTGATGGAAGAGAAAGAACGGGAAGTCACTGAAATGAAAGAGCTGATGATCCAGAAGCAGGATAAGATGGATCTGGTTCTTAAGGAAGCGGCAAAGGTGCTGGCGACAAACACAAATTATGCTACAATGGTTTCAACGCCTCAGTACCGCAGGACAAAGCTGAAATTCATACAACTGTCACAGGTGGATGAAGGACAGCTGCTGGCAGTGGTTGTCTCAGAAAATAATGTAGTAAAAAACAAGATGATCCGGATAGAACACTTACTGGATAATGAGACCATCTTAAAGCTAAATATCCTGCTGAATACAAGCCTGAACGGCCTTACGATCGAACAGATCAATCTGGCGACCATCTCAAGGCTGAAGGAGCAGGCCGGGATCCACAGTGAAGTGGTCAACAGTGTTCTGGATGCTGTGGCAGAAGCCATACAGACAGATGATGAAGACCTGGAGATATATACAAGCGGTGCCACAAACATCTTCAAGTATCCAGAACTGAGTGACAGTGGGAGAGCAAGTGAGCTGATCAGTACATTTGAAGAAAAGCATCAGCTGGCAAATCTGGTGACCGAGACTGTTGAGAATGCCAATAAAAACGGCATTCAGGTCTATATAGGAAATGAGACGCCCGTACAGGCTATGAAGGACTGCAGTGTGGTTACGGCAACTTATGATTTAGGTGAGGGGATGCAGGGAACAATAGGGATCATTGGTCCTAAAAGGATGGATTACGATAAAGTCTTAAGCACCCTGAAGACCCTGATGATACAGCTTGATACAATATTTAAAAAAGAATGAGAAAGGCGGTAGAGAAACGTGGCCGATGAAAAAATGGAAAAAGATTTAGAAAGAGACAGCGAAATCGATATTTCAGATGAGATGCTGGAAGATATAGAAGAAGACAGCGCAGAGGATGCTGTAGAGGATTCCACAGCCGGTACAGATGAAGAATCTGAGGATATGGAAGAGGCTGAGGAGGCCGGCAACGGAGAGTCAAAAGAAAACGGTGACACTCAGGGCGGTAAGAAAGGCTTCTTCGGAAAGAAGAAGGAGAAAAAAGACAAGAAAGACAGCCAGATAGAAGAACTTACCGACAGACTGAAGAGACAGATGGCTGAGTTTGACAATTTCCGCAAAAGGACAGAAAAAGAGAAAGCGGGAATGTATGAGATAGGCGCCAAGAGCGTCATTGAAAAGATGCTTCCTGTAGTTGACAACTTCGAAAGAGGGCTGGCTCAGGTTACAGAGGATAAAAAGGATGATCCCTTCGTTACAGGGATGGAAAAGATCTATAAACAGATGATGACAGTATTTGAGGAGCTGGAAGTAAAGCCGATCGAAGCTGTCGGACAGGAATTTGATCCGAATTTCCACAACGCAGTGATGCACGTGGAGGATGAAGAAGCCGGCGACAACATCGTGGTGGAAGAATTCCAGAAGGGTTATACCTACCGCGAATCTGTGGTACGCCACAGTATGGTTAAAGTAGCTAACTAGTTGTAATAATAACAGATAAATTAAAAACAATTCTTATTGAAAGAGGAGGACTCTATTATGAGCAAAATCATTGGTATTGATTTAGGAACAACAAACAGCTGCGTAGCAGTTATGGAAGGCGGAAAGCCAGTAGTTATCCCGAATACGGAGGGAGCAAGGACAACACCGTCAGTAGTGGCTTTTACAAAGACAGGTGAGAGGCTTGTAGGTGAGCCTGCAAAACGTCAGGCAGTTACAAACTCTGACAAGACAATCTCTTCTATTAAGAGACATATGGGAACTGACTACAGGGTTAACATTGACGACAAGAAATATTCACCCCAGGAAATCTCCGCAATGATCCTTCAGAAAATGAAACAGGACGCAGAGAACTATCTTGGTGAGAAAGTAACAGAGGCAGTTATCACAGTGCCCGCATATTTCAACGATGCTCAGCGTCAGGCAACAAAAGATGCAGGTAAGATCGCAGGCCTGGAAGTTAAACGTATCATCAACGAGCCGACAGCAGCAGCGCTGGCTTACGGACTTGATAATGAAAAAGAGCAGAAGATCATGGTTTATGACCTGGGCGGCGGTACATTCGACGTTTCTATCATTGAAATCGGCGAGGGTGTCATCGAAGTTCTCTCAACAGCCGGAGATAACAGGCTGGGCGGTGACGACTTCGACCAGAGAGTTACAGATTATATGATACAGGAATTCAAGAAAGCTGAAGGAGTTGATCTGTCAAATGACAAGATGGCTCTCCAGAGATTAAAAGAAGCAGCTGAGAAAGCGAAAAAAGAGCTTTCAAGTGCAACAACAACTAACATTAACCTTCCGTTCATCACAGCTACAGCTGAAGGACCGAAGCATTTTGATATGAACCTGACAAGAGCTAAATTTGATGAGCTGACACATGATCTTGTAGAGAGAACAGCAACACCTGTCACAACAGCGCTTAAGGATGCAGGGCTGACAGCAAGCGAGATCTCCAAAGTCCTTCTTGTCGGCGGATCTACACGTATCCCGGCTGTACAGGATAAGGTTAAAGCTCTGACAGGACATGAGCCAAGCAAATCTCTGAACCCGGATGAGTGTGTGGCACTGGGCGCTTCCGTACAGGGCGGTAAATTAGCAGGCGATGCAGGCGCAGGCGATATCCTTCTTCTGGATGTTACTCCGCTGTCACTGTCTATTGAAACAATGGGCGGCGTTGCTACAAGGCTGATTGAAAGAAATACAACTATCCCGACAAAGAAGAGCCAGATCTTCTCAACTGCGGCAGACAACCAGACAGCTGTTGATATCCATGTAGTACAGGGTGAGAGACAGTTCGCCAAAGATAATAAGACATTAGGACAGTTCAGGCTGGATGGGATCCCGCCAGCAAGAAGAGGTGTTCCGCAGATCGAAGTAACATTTGATATCGATGCCAACGGTATTGTAAATGTATCAGCAAAAGATTTGGGAACAGGCAAAGAACAGCACATTACGATCACATCAGGATCTAATATGTCCGACAGTGATATCGAAAAAGCTGTAAAAGAAGCAGCTGAATTCGAAGCTCAGGATAAGAAGAGAAAAGAAGCGATCGATACAAGGAATGACGCTGATTCCATGGTATTCCAGACAGAGAAGGCTATGGAAGAAGTAGGCGACAAGATTGATGCAAACGATAAGACAGCAGTAGAAGCTGATCTGAATGCACTCAAGGACCTGCTGGCAAAGAGTACTCCGGAAGAGATGTCTGACGCTCAGGTTGCAGAAATCAAAGCTGCAAAAGAAAAGCTTATGGAGAGCGCTCAGAAGCTGTTCGCAAAAGTATATGAGCAGGCACAGGGAGCAGCCGGTGCAGCAGGAGCAGCAGGAGCCGGTCCTGAGGCAGCAGATGCAGGAAGCTATCAGGCAGACGACGATGTAGTTGACGGAGATTATAAAGAAGTGTAATATAAAAAGGCTGATGCAGGAACAGTGTAGTTCCAGCATGGCCGCAGACCAGGGGACGGAGTATAAGATGCTGAGTATACTCCGTCTTTTGGGGGTTTGATTTTATACAGATAAAGGAAAAGGTGAATACAATGGCAGAAAGCAAACGTGATTATTATGAGGTCCTCGGTATCGACAGAAATGCCGATGAGGCCACCATTAAAAAAGCATACAGACAGCTGGCCAAAAAGTATCATCCTGATATGAATCCCGGAGACGCAGAAGCGGAGAAGAAGTTTAAAGAGGCTTCAGAGGCTTATGCTATACTTAGCGATGCAGATAAGAGACGCCAGTATGACCAGTTTGGCCATGCAGCCTTTGAACAAGGAGGTGGTGGAGCCGGCGGATTCGGCGGCTTTGACTTTAACGGCGCCGACATGGGAGACATCTTTGGAGATATTTTCGGTGATTTATTTGGAGGCGGCAGCAGAAGCAGGAGAGCGAATAATGGCCCTATGAAGGGCGCCAATACAAGAGCCAGCATACGTATCACATTCATGGAGGCAGTGAATGGATGTGAAAAGCAGCTGGAGCTCAATTTGAAGGATGAATGTAATACTTGCCACGGAACAGGCGCCAAGCCGGGAACAAGCCCGGAAACCTGTCCGAAGTGCGGCGGCAAGGGCCAGGTGGTATATACACAGCAGTCATTATTCGGGACAGTCCGCAATGTCCAGACATGTCCGGACTGTGCAGGAACAGGCAAAATCGTAAAAGAGAAGTGTACAGACTGCCGCGGAACAGGATATATATCAAACCGCAAGAAGATAGCTGTGACAGTTCCGGCAGGTATCGATGACGGACAGAGCATCCGCATCAGGGATAAGGGTGAGCCGGGAGTCAACGGAGGACCGAGAGGCGACCTTCTTGTGGAAGTAAATGTTGCCAGACATCCTATCTTCCAGAGGCAGGATATGAATATATTCTCTACAGCTCCGATTTCCTACGCACAGGCTGCGCTGGGCGGCGAAGTGCGCATCAGCACAGTTGACGGCGATGTGCTCTATGATGTAAAACCGGGCACTCAGACAGATACTAAGGTGCGTCTGAAGGGCAAAGGAGTTCCTTCACTGCGCAATAAAGCTATTCGCGGTGATCATTATGTAACTCTGGTAGTGCAGGTGCCTACGAAGCTGAATGAAGAAGCTAAGGAAGCGCTCCGCAGATTTGACGCCGCAACAGGAAATTCCCTGAACCAGCCGCAGACACAGGCAGCTCCTGAAAAACCAAAGAAAAAAGGATTTATGGATAAACTGAAGGAAACTTTCGAAGATCTTGATAATTAGAAGAAATACGGGCCTTTTGATCAAGGGGGCCCGTTTTTGGCATTTATGTTATTGACAAAATGCGAAATGCAATGTATAGTAGTAATACTTTAATGTGGTAAAATACAGGAGGATGGAAGATGTATTCATTGGATGAAGTCAGGGCAGTCGACCCTGAAGTGGCAGAAGCGATCGTAGAAGAGCAGGAGAGGCAGAACAGCCATATTGAGCTGATTGCATCTGAAAACTGGGTCAGCAAGGCTGTAATGGCAGCAATGGGGAGCCCGCTTACAAATAAATATGCAGAGGGCTATCCGGGAAAGAGATATTACGGCGGCTGTGAATGCGTAGATGTGGTTGAAAATCTGGCTATAAAGAGAGCGAAGGAGATTTTTGGCTGTACTTATGCAAATGTTCAGCCTCATTCCGGAGCACAGGCCAATATGGCAGTATTTTTTGCACTGCTGCAGCCGGGAGATACTGTACTTGGCATGAATTTAGCCCATGGCGGCCATCTGACACACGGAAGCCCCGCTAATATGTCAGGGACTTATTACAAGGCAGTTCCTTATGGCGTAAATGATGACGGCTTTATCGATTACGACGAAGTAAGAAGGATAGCAAAGGAATGCCAGCCGAAGCTCATCGTGGCAGGAGCAAGCGCATACTGCCGCACCATAGATTTTAAGAAATTCAGAGAAATAGCTGATGAGGTAGGGGCATACCTCATGGTAGATATGGCGCATATAGCCGGACTTGTAGCAGCGGGAGAGCATCCAAGCCCGATTCCGTATGCTCACGTAACTACGACTACTACCCACAAGACCCTGAGAGGACCCAGGGGTGGACTGATCTTATCCAGTGAAGAATTTGCCAAAGAGCATAAATTTAACAAAGCAATCTTTCCGGGAATCCAGGGCGGCCCGCTGATGCACGTGATAGCTGCAAAGGCTGTCTGCTTCAAGGAAGCCATGACTGATGAATACAAAACATACCAGCACAATGTGGTAGTTAATGCAAAAGCTCTCTGCGAAGGCCTTATGAAACGCGGGATCGATATTGTGTCAGGCGGCACAGACAACCATCTGATGCTGGTCAATCTGGTGAATACAGGTAAGACAGGGAAGGAAACAGAGAACCTTCTTGACAGTGTCAACATCACCTGCAACAAGAATACGATCCCTAACGATCCCCAGTCAGCCTTTGTGACAAGCGGTGTCCGTCTCGGAACTCCTGCAGTCACATCAAGAGGCATGAATGCAGAGGATATGGATGTCATAGCAGAAGCCATTGCCATGATGTTAAAGGGTGAAGATAATTGTGAAGAGAGAGCGAAGGCTCTTGTGAAGGGGCTTACTGATAAGTATCCTCTTAATTAAAACAGTATAAATGCTTGTAAAAGAATAAATAGAAAAGCTGATTTCCGGGGGAGTAACTTGTTGGAAATCAGCTTTTTTATAATTTATGCAATATTCAGGGCGGATGGTCAATCCCAAGCTGCTGAATTGCTGTTTAGGGGAGTAACAGGACGCTTTGTGCGGGAGGCAGTGAGCCATCAGGAAGGGGAGCGGTGGGGTTCGTTGTTCTGTCCGACCGCTGCGGAGTGAAAATCTAAGGCTCCGTGCCCCGCTC